>NZ_LEKS01000003.1:0-457279 GCF_001027725.1 Flavobacterium sp. ABG | reverse complement strand
TTCTTTATCTCAGTATGTTAAGATATTGTTGCAATTATTTAATTATTAATATTAAATTTTTAATTAATTGTACGTTACCTCAAGTAACAACGACCTTAAGGTGGTTATTGCGGCGGGGCTCACCTCTTCCCATCCCGAACAGAGTAGTTAAGCCCGCCTGCGCAGATGGTACTGCAGTTATGTGGGAGAGTATGTCGTCGCCTTTCTTTTAAAAACCCTATCCAAATCGGATAGGGTTTTTTATTTTATATACTTTTTGGTTGTTGGCTTTTTTAAACCATATAAGTGATGTAAGTTCAGTTTAGATTTACTTTGCGACTCCTTGCGTAAACCTCTTGCGTGCTTTGCGGTTAAATATACTAGCTGTATTTTTTTGGTAAATGATTCAATAGGAATAAAATTGAAATGATGAAATGCTTATATTTAATCAATGAAAGGAGTTGCCGCTCTATTGAAGAAGCTCGATAAACGAACAGAATAAAAAAACAGGTTATTCTTTATGGATACAATACTTTGGGAGAAAGTTTTGGAATTTGACTTTGATCATCCAACTGGCCAATATGGATTTTCGACACGATTAGCACTTGAGAATCATTGGACGTTATATTTTACACAAAGTGCTATACTGGAATACAAAAAGTTTATGTTCCTGGCGGCAACCAATAATGAAATGGTTTCTCCTTCGGAAATTGTCGATATTGTTTGGCATCAACACTTGATTTTTACTAATTCTTATTCGGATTTATGTAGACTGCTTGATAAAAGGATTGAACATATTCCGTCTACTCATAACCGAATTGATTTTGAAAAATTTAAAATCGCAAAAGAGAGAACTACAAAATTGTATGAAAATCTTTTTGGAACCCAGCCTAGGGAGATTTGGTATTATGAAAATGAATTAGATTCTTTAAACTTCGACAAAAGCAAATATGAGATTTCGAAGCTCAGGAAAATGTTTTTGTGGTATTCTATATTTCTTGCTTTCCCAATTTGCTGGATTATTTTTCCAGTTTTAATACAAATCCAGAATCCCCATTTTTTACTATTTTATATTTTGTCTTTCGGATTGATTATTCTCTTTTTGGAATTTTATATCAGAAGAAGCTTAATTTCGTTGTACGAGAATATTAAATCAAATTCAATTTTAAGAAATCTCACCGCTTTTGAATTGGTCTTTTTTAAAGAAAACAAATTGGAAGCTGTAGTTCATGGTGTGGTCAACAATTTAATAAAGAATAAAAAAGTTATAATTTTAACGAATGGCAAATTACAATTAATCGATGAAGATGTTGTTGATAATGCATACGAGAATTGTATCGTCGAAATCATGAAAGAGTATGATACCATGTCCTATAAGTTTTTATGTATAGCAGCCATGCAAAAGCCAATTTTTGAGCAATTGCGAAAAGGTGTCTATAGAATCAGGGAAAGAATTAGCAGCTCAAAAGAATTTATATCGGTGATGATTTTATCGATGATTGTTTTAGGGGCATTATTAAGTATTCTTTTTAGTAGATTCATCTCGGGAGTATGGAGAGATAAACCTGTCGTTTTTTTATTGTTAGCAATTATTGCCATAGTTGTGATCACTTCTTACTACTTAGACAGGGTACTAAATTTAATGTTTACTAAAATTATACCTTCGCATTTTATAGCAGAAGTGCGGGAAAGCAATAAAAATGAAACTAGTTGGGAGTGGAATTATTTCCTTTATGGAAATGTGATTCTGGCAAGCTCATTTGTACCTATAACAAATTATGATTCGAATGTTTCTTGGGCTAATAATTCGAGTAGTTCGGGATCATGCAGTTCTTCTTGCGGAAGTTCCTGTGGAAGCTCTTGCGGTGGCTGTGGTGGAGATTAAGAGAACTGGAAGGCATTTGGTATTACATGCCCGGCCAATATAAAACATTAAACTTATGGCCATCCGGATCTGAAAAGCAGAAGGTGTAACCTTGTTCGTAGTTTTGTGGTTCTGAGAAAATTGTTCCGCCGGCTTTTCGAGCTTTTTCAGCCCATTGGTCTACTTCTTCTTTGGTGTTAGCGGAAAGCGAAAATATAACTTCACTTTGAGTTTTCCAATTTCCGATTGCTCCATTTATATCCGTTTCTAGTTTTGATTTTTTGAAGAAATTAATGATGAATTTGTTTTTACCGAAATTGAAACTTGCATTTTCATCAGAACTATGTTTATTGTTTGATTCAAATCCTAGTTTGATATAGAACTCATATGTTACTTTTAAATTGTCTGAGGCTAAATTTGCCCATATCATTTTAGTTTCCATTTTTAAAGTTTTAGATTCATTAGAAAAGTAAAGTTATGCAATTTAATGTTTTGAGTTGTTGTATCTAAGTTTTAGTGGTGTTTTGCTTTTATAGGCCTCAATGATACTATTTTGGCTGGAATTGTTGCTTTATCGCAAATCCCAGTTTTTAGCTTTTAGAAAAGCACTGCAGTTTTTACAAAAGTCTTTTTCCTGATCGATTGGATTTCCTCCCTCGGCGTCTCTCATGAGGCAAGTTTTGGTTTTACAATGTGGTAAACCTTCAGTATGACCTAACTCGTGCAAAACTACTTTATAGAATTGTTCTTTTTTATTTTTATCCGATAATCTGAAATCGGAAACAACGCAAGCACTTCCCGGATGATAACCTAATCCCATAACACCCCAATCCTGATGGTTGTCTTTTGTTGTACTGATGTCTTTGTGTGAGAGTCCAACAATAACGGAATCTTTGCCAACTTTTGTCTTTAAATTTTTAATAATACTGTCGGCACGAAATCTGTTTCTGGGCTGGTAATAAGAACCTGAAGGAAAGTCTATCGATTTTCTAAGTACCACGTTTGGATTGATTTTTCTGATTTTTTCGAGTACCTCATTAGCTGAACCTACTTGGAAGTTTCCCAAAGGCTGCAAAACAATAATCTTTGGATGTTTTTCTGTCTTTGCCTTTTCACACGAAAGGAGCGTAAAAAAGCAAAATAATAACACTATTTTATTCATGGTTTGCATTTTGTGTGGTGGCTTTTTTTAGATATTTTATGTACTTGAAATGCTTTGAAAAGTGGAGTTGGTAATTGTTGCAAGATTGATGAAATCGTACTATTCTGAATCAAATTGATTTAAAGCAGGATGTAATTCCTGTTTAGAAAAACGTATTGATAGTTGCCTTGTAAGTTTGTCCAATGGGGATTTTGTATTGATTAATTAAAATTCGGTTTCCTTCAATTTGTTTGATTTTGTTTTTAGCAACAATAAAAGATTTATGGGTTCGAATAAAGTTGAATCCGACAAGAAGTTCTTCCAGAGTGGATATTTTTTGAGGACTTATAATCATCTCCTCCTTTAGATAGATTTTAGAATAATGTCCGTACGCTTCAATAAATAGTATGTCTTCAAAATGAATTTGGTGATGTTTTTTATTGCCTTTTATGAAAAATCCAGTTACAGTATCGGACTTCGTTTCGGGTGTGTGTAGTACGGATTTAGTATTCTTGTCTTCTATAGTATTAATCGTTTTATTAATAGCTTTTACAAAACGTTCAAAGCTAAAAGGTTTCAATAAATAATCAGAAATGTTAAGTTCGTAACCTTCTAAAGCAAATTCTTTGTAAGCAGTGGTAACTATTATTTTTGGCGGATTAACCAGTGTTTTCAAAAAATCAAAACCGGATAATTTGGGCATGTTTATATCCAAAAAGAGTAAGTCGACCGTATTTTGATTTAAAAACGGCATGGCTTCAAAGGCATTATAACAATTCCCTACTTTTTCCAAATGCGGTAAATTGTTGCAAAAGTTTTCAATAATACGATGCGCTATAGGTTCGTCATCTATAATTAAATAATGAATCATGTCGTTTTTATTATTAGAGATAGTTTGTAAATCGTGCCTTTAACTTCAATTTGCATTTTGTGTTTGTGCGGATACAACAATTCTAAACGTTGTTTTAAATTTTCTAATCCAATGCCCCTATTTTTATTAGATTCTATTCTTTCAAAATTATTTTCGATGTCAAAATAAATAATACCGTTGGTCATTTTTAAATCAACATGAATATAGGCATTTTCTGTTAAGCTTTCTACACCATGTTTAAATGCATTTTCCAAAGGAATGATCAACAGCAATGGAGCAATTTGACCCTTTTTCTCTTGTGAACAATTAAATTGAATGTCGACTTTTTTTTGATATCGTATTTTATGTAAATCAATATAACTTTTTAAATATTCAATTTCGTCCTGTAGTGGCACAAAATCTTCTTTTCCCATATAAATGGTATAGCGCATTATGTCGGATAATTTTAAAACAACATCTGGCGCATCATCAGATTTTTCAACAACTAAACCATATAAATTATTTAAAGTATTGAAAAAGAAGTGTGGATTTATCTGGCTTTTTAATAGCGATAATTCTGCTTTAGATTTCTTTGATTCCAGGGTTTTTAGCCATTTCCATTGCTGATAAAACCAATTTAAAGTCAACGCAAAAAAGGGAATGGTTAAGATAATTTTAATTTCTTTTTCTTGTTGCAGGTAGCTGCTTGTGTCCTCGGCATAAATTCTTATATAATAGAAATAACCTAAAGCCAAAATATAGAATACGATGGTAAGTAGGGCATGTTTTCTAAAATATAGTGGCGCTAGTATCGAAAAAAAACTCAGCCCTGTGATTACGAATCCAACAAAAGTAATTGGGTTATCGGCTATTTTGGAATTCAGGTCATTGATTATGATAATGAAAAAAAGAAGAAGCAATGCGAACAGCTTTAAACAGGTTGTTCTATTTTGTTTTAGAAACGAAAAATAATAAATAGGCAGTGAGATTAACAACCAACTAAAAACAAAACTCAATGTGTTTGTCAATACTTCTGAATTCTCAATATGGATAAGTTTAAAATACAACAAAGCAACAACGATAATTCGATGAATTAACAACCCGTAAAGGAATGCTTTATATTTTTTTAGAAATTTTATCATGTTTCAAAAGTAAGGATTATTGCTTTTTTTCTGGTACAATTTGCATGAACACATTAAAAAACAGCATAAACAGTGTTTTTTTCGACTTCAAGCCGATTTAAGTGTATAAAACAATTGTATGTGACGAGTACTGATGTGTTGGTGAAAAATGTTTTATACGCTTTTGGTTCCCTCTTATGTTTGCGGGAAATTATATCAATTAAACAAAAGTATTATGAAAAATTATTTTAAAATCGTGTTTTTAATTCTATCATTTGCAATGACGCAAAATAGCACTGCACAGGACCTTAAAAATGGGCTAAACACAAAACAGAAAGACGCTATTCTATCAGGGATAAAAAGCAATATAAAGGAATCCTATGTTGATTTAGAATTATCAATAAAGATGATAATTGAATTGGATAAAAATTCAAAATCTAACAAATATAAGATGATTACAAGTCCTGCCGAATTTTCTAAAGCGGTAACAAAAGATCTGCAAAGTGTCAGTAATGATTTGCATCTTCTGGTTCGATTTGAACCACAGCGTAGTGCTCAGAATAAACCGGAGATTACAGAGGAAGAGAAGCAAAAAAGAGAAAAAATGATAGCCCAGAAAATGGCAGAAACGAATTATGGTTTTAAGGATGCCAAAATACTCGAAGGAAATATTGGTTATTTAAATTTACTTCAGTTTGCAGATATAAAATATGCAGAAGAAACGGCTACAGCGGCAATGAATTTTTTAAGTAATACCAATGCGATTATTATTGATTTGAGAAATAACGGAGGTGGCGTTCCCAGTATGATGCAATTGTTAGCGAGTTATTTTTTTGACGAAACTCCGGTTTTATTGAGCGATTTCTACGAACGCAAGACCGATACCAAAACGCAATTGTATACGTTTGCAACCGTTAAAGGAAAACGTAGTGTAAACAAACCGGTTTATATTCTAACAAGTGCACATACATTTTCTGCTGCCGAGGCTTTTACTTATACGCTAAAACATTTAGGTAAAGCAATTGTTGTTGGTGAAATTACTGAAGGTGGTGCCAATCGTGCCAAAAGAATTAACTTAAGTGATGGGTTTACGATTTCTGTTCCCTACATCAAAGCAATTCACCCGGTAACAAAAACGAACTGGGAGGGGAAAGGTGTGCAACCCGATATTAAAACAATGGGAAAAGATGCTTTTGTATATGCTTATATCGATGCGGTCAATAAAACTGTTACAGGAAGTAAAAATGGTATTTTAAATAAAATTGGTTATGCCCTTTTAAGTGAAAAATCTTTTGATGATGCTATAATTGTATTTCAGGAAAACACAAAGTTATTTCCAACAAATGAAAATACCTGGGACAGCTTAGGTGAAGCGTATTCTATAAATAAGGACAAAGAAAATGCTTTAAAATCGTATAAAAAAGCGCTGGAATTAAACCCAAACTTAGAATCGGCAAAAGAAATGGTTCAAAAATTAGAAGCTATTATGTAAAATTGAAAAAAGAGTTCTATTTATTGGGTTTAGATATTGTGCTACGAAATATTCTTTTGATAAAGAAACCAAAAACTCCTCAAGAAATTAAGGAGTTTTTGGTATTCAATTTATAAAAAGTCCGAAACTTGACTTTTAGACTGTTGAATTATGTAAATGAATGTGTTTTTTTTCTAGTAATGCTAATGCTTCACTGGCTATTTCGTCTGTTAATCCAACAGCAGCGCTCGTTTGAATTAAATTCATTTTTAATAATTCCGGCAAAGAGTTCAGCGATTTATCATCATCAATAATAATAAAATCTTCAAAGACAGTATTGCTGTTAAACCAATTTAAGATCTCCTCTTTTCGGCTCGAATGATTTGTGTTTTCAGTAAGACGAGTAATTTTGTTGGTCTTTAGTTTTCTTATGGCAAAGATATTTTTCCATTCTTCTACTGAATAATTAGATTTGTGGGAAGTAGTCAATACAATATCAGCACTTGTTTCAGAAATGATTCTCTGAAGTGCCTGAGTTGCCCTATGACTAAATGCAGGAAAACCATCGCTTAAAAATTCAGGTCTCTTCCAGGAGTTAGCAGGAGCCATAACGCCATCTATGTCTAAAAAGATTAACATGAATGCAAAGTTACTGTTTTATTTAATTATTTCAATTATTCTTTCGATCGTCATGTTGTTGAGTTTAGCGTCTATCTTGTTGAATTGTTGTATTTTATATTCTGTATCCCATTCAGTTTCGGTAAAAACAACTGTTTGCCATTCATGTTCGATCGTTGCTATTGTTTTTGGATATTTTGAGTTTTTAATTTCAACTTTTGCAATTAATGAACTTACATATCGATGATGTCCGTCAATTATTAAGTGATCACATGTTTTTATATTGTCAAACTTTATTCCATTTGCCATTTTCTTATAAATTCTATTTATTATAGGAAGAGAAAGCTTCTGATGGGTCGGCTTGAATTGTAAATAATTAGTAGCTAGAAATGTCTTGATCGCTTTTTTAGTAATTGTTTTCAATATTTATTTGCTTATTTTATTATTTGCCTGAAAAACCTTGTGTCAATTTATAGCTATTCCTAATTTTAAAAGTAATGTTATTCTTGTTTTGTGCGAAAAGGAATTGCTTTTTGAAGGGATCATTTTTATAATAGTTTAAAAATGAGAGGAAAAATAAAAGCGTAAAAAAAAACTCCTCAAGAAATTAAGGAGTTTTTGATAATCTTACGAGTCATTGTCTATAGGAGATTCTTATTCTGTATTTTTTCAAATATGGTGTTTAATACTTCTTTCATGTCTTTTGGTGTATTTTCGCCGCTTTGGTTGGTTATAATAAATACACCCATATTGTATTTTGGGAGTATGTAAATGAAACATTGTGATCGTGGAACTCCTCCGTGATGCATGTAGATTTCTCCCATTTTTTCGTCTTTTAGCACTCTCCAGCAGTAGCCTGCGCTAAATTTTTCATTGACTTTTACCAATCCTCTGTGAGATTCTGCTACATCGACATTGTTTTTTAATTGGTATTTAATGTATTTTATCATTTCGGGAACTGTTATTTTTACGTTTGCAGCAGCACCCCAGGGTAATTTCTGATTCGGAAGAGTTATAGAAGGATAATCACAATGGTAACCAACGGCAAGGTTTTTTTCTTCTTTTTTCGACAGAACGAGTTGGACAGGTTTCATTTGAGCATTTTCAGAATAGTATTCTTTTAACAGTACCTCAAATTTTTTGTTGTATGTTTTTTCAAGAATAAGAGCCAAAAGCTCAATTCCTGCACTTGAATAAGAAAAGTTAAATCCCGGAATAGTGTCAATTTTAATGGTATGTAAGTCTCTTAAAAAATCTTTTTGAGTATAGTTTACCAGAATATCATTCATCTTTTTTGGTGTGTCTATATTGGTAAAGTCTTTTATGATTGCAGTCAATTCCAATGGGATCATATTGGGTAAACCACTTGTGTGCGTTAGTAAATCCTTTACACGAACAGGAGAACCGTTAAAACTTAAATTTGGATAGTCTTCTGTTAAGTATTTCTGAACAGGATCATCAAGGTTTATTTTTTTATCTAAAACGGCTTTTGCTACTAATGTTCCTGTGAAGGTTTTACTCAAAGAGCCAATTTCATAAATAGTTTGATTAGTGGGTACATTTGATTTGCCTTTTTCTAGCTCACCGTAATGTCCAATAAATTCTTGGCCTTGGTATACCATTCCGATTGATACCGCATTAATGAGTGGTTTTTCGACCATTTTATTTGCTGTACTATCAATCAGGGATTTTAGAGGAAAGGTTGTCTCTTTTTCGTTTTTTATTTTCAATGAAGTTTGTGCTAAACAGAATAAAGGTAGTAGTAAAAAAATAAGTAAGTTTCTTTTTTTCATGATTTCTAAATTTTTGTGTTGTTAGTAACTGAAGGCAAAGATGCTTTAGAAATATTCGTTAGGCGACCGAAAGAAAATACTCGTACCAATTTCTGTTAGTGAAATTGGTACGAGTATTTAATGAAAACGTACGAGTAGTTACAAACGACTCATAATTAGTGGTTTTAGGTACTTGTTTTAAAGTCCATTTTACAAAATTAGTCATAACCTCGGGCCAATGTTCTTTATCGTAATCCGGTTGTCCGTTTTCTTTTCTTTCATAAAAATTATGGTCTAAGCCTAAATATCTTTTATAGGTTAAGTTGTTTTTTGAATTTTGAATGTAAAACAAAGGAACCAAATCACATAAATCTGCTGTGGTATCATTTGTTCCGTATGCCAGATAAGTAGGGATTTTTATTTTTAACCAATCGTTTACCAAGGGTCTTGAGAAAGATTTCCAAGCCAGCAAATAGGGTTTTACCTTCACACTATCCGGTGTGTATGCATCCCGATACATCTGGTAGGTTTCTTCCATGTTTTTATCTGCTGTTTCCCAAGTGATTGCTTTACTTTCGGCTGCTTTTCTCTCCTCTCGCAGGAGCTGGTCAATTCTGCCAAATGGATTTGTGCTGAACAAACCTAAGTGGGTAACCTTTTTATTGTTTAAGGCAATTAGTGTTGCCACTTTAGAACCTTGGGAATGCCCTGCAACGATAAGTTTTGAATGGTCTACCCATTTCTGTTGCTGCAAAAAATGAATCACTTTATTGGCTCTGCTTTCGTAATTTTCTAAATAGTCCGCTTGTTCATAGGCGAGGGAGAGGGCTCGCGGCTCACTTGGATCCGGAACATAACTAAAAGAGGAATTGAGGTCTTTTTCGTTAGCAATTACCGGAGTCTCCGGCATTGAAATTACGATAAGATGGTAGTGTTTTTTTATTTCAGCAAAGTCAAAATTAGTTATACCGCCACCGTACATCCACATTTCTTCTTTTTCGGGTTTAATAAACAAAGGGATTGGTAAAGAACCCTGACAGAATAAAAAGATTGGTTTTTTCTCTTCCAATTTTGTGTCAATTACAATAAAATTAATCGTGTCTTTTTTCTCCTTTAAAGAAAATAAAATAGCCTGATTGTTTATGATCTCTAATTTTTGTGCAAAATTTAATTGAGTGAAAATAAACAGAATTAATGTGATTTGTAATTTTTGCATAATAGCGTTTTCTATGGTTGTTTTAGATTAGTTAATTTTTTTGTTTATTTCTATGTAGTAGATCCGAATTGTCGCGTATTATTTTTTCGCAGGTTTTGTATAATTTAGTGATCTGAAGTTTGCTGTTTTTAGTGTTATTTGAGTTTCTCTTTTCGGGTTCAGACAAATAAAAAGCGGGAAATTCCTTTGAATTTCCATTGCTAAAATAAAATTGGCTCTGAAAATGATTTGGGATATCCAGATAGGTCTTTGCTCCATTTTCTAGGATTACAATCGGAAGCACTTCTTCTTTCGAGATTTGATCGATAGTTTTAGCATCCAGTTTTAAGAAACCGCATTGATCAAGTAGCAAAGGCTGATAGGTAAAATTCATATCTGTTAGTTGTAGATAACACTTAGAATTTTCCTTCCAAAAGAGGTAAGCCTCAAACATATTGGTCAAGTAAGTCTCTTCCTTTTCTCTCTTTCCTTCAGAATCTTGATAATAAGTCGTAACGTTAGCATAGTGACTATTGGTCAATACTACATAATCAGTAATCTGTTTTTCATGCATCATCTCGCGTGCTTTAGTGACAGAAGCTTCCAAGCCGTTTACTGTTTTTTGACTTTGTGCAGTAATTGAAACCAGAAATAGAAATAACAATAAAGCTCGATTCATTTTATAAGGTCTGCGTTGTAGTTAGTTTTTCGTTTCAATCTTTTAAAGGCTTAAGAGTTTTTTTTCAAAGCCGGTAATGCTCTTTTTGAGTTGCATGAATGATGGTGATTGGATTGTTAGTGTTTAGGAAAGACTAAAGTAGTATTTTTTTTACTTCGGATTTGTCTTTTGTTTTTTAAAGAATTTTGCCGTTGACATACTTTATGGTTACTAATCATTATTGGTATAAAACACAAAATGACGGAATTATCGATGACTTAGTTATTTGGTCGAAAAGTAGAGTTTTAAAAATGAAGAAGCTATGTTTCTTTAGTTGAGGAAAGGAAAACAGAAAGTAGGATCAAAGTAGATTCTGGTAAAATTATCCTAATTAACATAAATATTAAGAAATAGATTACGCTTGGTAATTATCTTGGCTCAGTTGAAATTTAAAATAATCTATTAAACTAAATCAACTCACAAAAGTTTATATAACGGTTGATTTTAAAGTTATAGAAAAATTAACATTCAATACCATTATATTTTTGTGATCCTTATGAGTCTGTTTACGAATCATTTTTTGCAAGGTTTAAGGAAAATTGGTTTTTTGAAGAATATTTTTGTGGGATTCTAAAATGTAAAATTGTTGAATTTGAGCTTGAATATTCCCTGATAAATAGAAAATATCTAGTATACCTCTTCAATGGTATGTTCCGAATCGTTACCTTTTACTAAGAAATTGATTTTTTTGTTTTTTTTATCAATACATTTTAATACAAATTGAAAAGGTTGATTTGCTTTATAACCAGTTCCATATAACTCAAAAATACTTTTTAAATCATTTAGATCATTTGTCATACAACCTGCAGGAATAGCAAAAGGGAATGTTATTTTCCAGTTTAATTTAGTTGATTTGTCATTTTCGATTCCTATTAAAGTTCCTGAGTCTAATTGATTAATAAATGAAAACATAAAATTTCCTTCTGTATCTCTACTTCTACGATTACCTATTATCAATAAAGGTTTGTCATGTTCTTTTACATCAGTTATTGAATAGTTTTTCCCCTTTATTAAAATACCGGAAATAGAGGTATTGTATTTTTCATTATTTTTCAGTGGAATAGATTTCAATAGGGTTTGTTTAGTAATTGAAATTGTATCAAAATTGTCTTTGCTATTATTATACAAAGAATCTATATAAAGCGGTGCAGGTTCATAAGTATTAATAGGTTCTATTATCGAGCAAATAATCTTTTGATTTTTTATCTTTTCAATTTTTAAAAAAAGGGTAGAAACTGTACTTCCGTCACTTCTGTTTTCCAAACCAATATAAAAATGCTCATTTAGATGATTTATTTGTTTTGTTAACTTGTCTTTAGTTATTTCTAAATCACGTTCATCAGAATTATGTTGACTGATCTTGTTTGTCATATCATAAATTGAGAAACTAATTCCAATTAATAGTAATAATAAAATTCCCGAAAAAGCATACCATGGCGCAAATTGATGCTTATATTCTGGTGCTATATGAGCTTCTTGTTCAGGATGTAATTTTAGCCAGTAACCATTAGAGTTATAATTCCAAATTTTACCAGTTGAAAAAAAGGGAATAAAGAATAAATGAAAATATTTTTGTATTAATTGAATCTCTGTTTTTGGTAACACAGATTCTTTAATTCCAATTTCAACGCTTGTGTATTTTTTTATTTTAAACTCACTCCAACCAAAAATGATACGCATTTCTTTTGCTTCTAATGTTTATTACTATTTAAATTTGTTTGATATTTTTAGCGTTAGTTAAACCTAAAAATATCTTGGATCTATATCATACCTCAATAAGAGTATGATATTATTTAATGCGAATATAGAAACAATCCTTTATAATTTATGAAGTAGAGCTTGAATTTGTTCTTTGACTCCGCTGTCGCAATTTGCTTTTTTAAGTGAGGTATAGACATAAAAAAACTCCTTAATTTCTTAAGGAGTTTTTTGGTGGGCGATGAGGGGTTCGAACCCCCGACCCCCTCGGTGTAAACGAGGTGCTCTGAACCAGCTGAGCTAATCGCCCTTTTTATAGGGTGTAATCAATTTTGATAAAAAAACTCCTTATTTTTTAAGGAGTTTCTTTGTGGGCGATGAGGGGTTCGAACCCCCGACCCCCTCGGTGTAAACGAGGTGCTCTGAACCAGCTGAGCTAATCGCCCTATTTTACTAGGTTGCTATCATTTGTGATTGCGAGTGCAAATATACTCTTGTTTTTGAGTTCTGCAAAGAAAATCCCGTAAAATTTTAAAGTTTTTTCTTGAAATTTTATATACCGCTGGTGTTGAATTTATTATAGAACGTGAAAATTTTGAATTTTTACCAGCATTTCAGTTTTTCTTAATTCAAAGGCAATTCGGCAACGACAAAAGTGCTTCCTCCAACATAAATAAAATCATTTTGGGAGGCATTTTGCTTTGCTTTAGAAAAAGCGGCTGCAACTGTGTCGTATTTTTCGCCCTGTAAATCGTATTTTTTTGCTTCATTTTGTAAAATCTCCGTACTTAAACCTCTCGACGAATCCGGTCGACAGAAATAATACTGTGCTTTTTTGGGGAAAAGAGGTAAAATAGAGTCGAGATCTTTGTCGTTTACAACACCCAAAACAATATGAAGCGTATCAAAAGTCTCCTTTTGAATCTGGTTCATGACAACTGCCAGTCCGTGTTTGTTGTGCGCGGTATCGCAAATTATTTTCGGATTTTCGCCCAACTGCTGCCATCTTCCTTGGAGTCCGGTATTTTTACTGACGTTTAATAGTCCGCTTTTTAAATTTTCAACCGTAATTTTAAATTCGTTTTGATTGTTTAAAACCGCTATCGTTTGCTGTACTGTCTTTTTATTGTGAAATTGATAATCACCAATTAAATCAGATGGAAAAACATCCTGGATCAAATCAGATGCAAAGTATATCGGAGCATTTTTTTCTTTGACTTTGGCTAAAAAAACAGGTTGAGTTTCCGAAGTGTATTCCCCAATAACAACAGGAACGTTTGGTTTTATGATTCCTGCTTTTTCACCGGCAATGGCTGCCGGAGTATTTCCTAAAAATTGTGTGTGATCTAAGTCTATATTGGTGATAACAGAAACTAGTGGCGTGATAATATTGGTGGCATCAAGACGTCCGCCAAGGCCGACTTCAATGATGGCAATATCTGTTTTTTCAGATGCAAAATAATCAAATGCCAATCCAACCGACATTTCAAAGAAGCTCATATCGTTAGATTCAAAGAAACTTTTGTGTTTGGCGATAAAAGCACAAACAAAATCTTCTGAAATTTCGATGCCGTTTATTCTGATCCTTTCTCTGAAATCTTTTAGATGTGGTGAAGTGTACAATCCAACCTTGTATCCGGCTTCCTGTAGTACCGAAGCCAGCATATGTGATGTAGAGCCTTTGCCGTTCGTTCCGGCAACATGAATGCATTTTAATTGACGTTCCGGATTGCCAAGATGTTCCGCAAGTAACTTGATATTAGTTAAATCTTCTTTGTATGCCGATGCGCCCTGAAGCTGATACATGGGCAATTGGTTAAACATCCAATTTGTAGTCTCTTGATAGTTCATTTTGTTTGGATAAAATGGTGTTGAATTGAAATAATTTCCCTTTTTTTTAGTTTAATACTACAATGAAAATTATCTTTAGTGCAAAATTGAAATATTTTTTAGAATTAATTATTAAAAACAAGAATTAAAATATGTTTAGCCTCATTCAATTACAAACTGATACTATTGCAAATGCCGCATCTGGTTTAGTTGTCGAAAAAATTGCTCCAAATACGGAAATCTCAGTTTTAGGATTTATCTTAAAAGGAGGTTTTTTTCTGATCCCAATTGCCCTTTTATTGTTTTATACTTTTTATGTTATTATAGAGCGCTATTTGTATATCAGTAAGGCTTCTAAGATTGACAATCGATTGATGCAGGATGTAGGCGATAAACTGAATGCTGGAAATATTGAATTGGCCAGAACAATTGTGGAAAGAAGTAATACTGCTGCCGGCAATATCCTGAAAGAAGGTGTACTGGTGATTGGAAGACCTATTGCCGAGATCGAATCGAATATGGATCGTGCTGCCGATATTGAAATTGGTGAGATGGAAAGACGTTTAGGTCACTTAGGACTTATCGCCGGTATTGCGCCAACCTTAGGTTTTATTGGAACTATTTCGGGAGTTATTAAGATTTTCTATAGCATTTCGGTTACGGAAAATATTAGTATTGGTAATATCTCGGGAGGTTTGTACGAAAAAATGATCAGTAGTGGATCCGGATTAATCGTGGGTATTATTGCCTATAGTGCTTACCATTTATTGAACGGAAAAATTGATGATTTTGCTTTAAAAATTCAAAAACAGATATTAGAATTTGTCAATATAATTCAAAGAGCATAAGCTATGTCTATTAAAAGAAAAAGAAGATTTCATGCTGAGGTGGCAACATCGTCATTAAGTGATATTATGTTTTTCCTGCTGTTGTTTTTCCTGATTATCTCAACACTTGCAAATCCGAATGTTATTAAAATGACGCTGCCTAAAGCGAAAGCCAATGAAAAAACAAACAAACAACTGATTAGTTTGTCGGTTACAGAAGATAAAAAGTTTTATATAGACAAAGAACCGGTAGATTTTGAAAATCTGGAAACCTCTTTAATGTCAAAAATAGGAGCAGACAAACAACAAACGGTTGTAGTTCGTATTCCGTTTAATTTACAAGTACAGGATTTAGTTGATGTGTTGCAGATAGGAGTCAAGAATAATTTGAAGTTTGTGATTGCTACAAGTCCTAAATAACTGAGGTAACGTATAAAAAAAACAAACCTGACAGGTTTCAAAAACCTGTCAGGTTTGTTTTTTTTTAGTTTAAACTGAAATTGTAAGTAATTGTTCCAGTTTGCTTTGTCGGAGCATTACTGTTAGCATCCCATTTAGTGTTCATAGCGGCCATTTTAGCCTGTTCTCTTAAACATTTAGCAGTAATTGTAGTTCCTTTTACTCCTGGAATGGCACTGATAGTATTACCATTTTTATCAACGGTGATTTGTACAACTATTGTCCCTGTTTCATTGCTGCATTCACTATTTGGTTTAGGTTTAGATAATGCTTTTCGGTTTCCAAGGGAATAACCCGATCCACCGCCGGAGCCTCCGCCGCTTCCAGCTCCGTAGCCACTTCCAGTACCGATGCCGCTTCCGGTTCCGTGACCACCTCCGGTCCCTCCACCCGAACCTCCATCGCCGTAATAGCCATTGGAGCCTAAACTTCCTGTGGATTTTCCTTTGTTTCCGGCTGTTTTATCATTTCCGTCACCACCTTTGTTTGATCCTTTTAAGATGCTGGATAAAGCATCATTAGTCGAATTGGAAACTTTTGGTTTTTCCGGTACGGGTTTTACTGTTGGTTTTTCAACAGGAGTATTTTTTTTAGGTTTTTCTTTTGTTGGAATTACGACACTTTCATCTGTTGAGGTGTTTTCCTGTGTGATAATAGCTTCTTCCGGAGTTGCTTTTGCAGGAGTTTGTTTGGCTTCGTTTTTGACTTCGAGAACCTCGCTTTTGTAATTTGCACCCGAGCCTAAATCACTGTCTCCAAAATTGACAGTTACGCCACCACCTCCGCCACCGGCAGCAAGTGCAACATTGTTTTCCGGATTATAAGGAGGCCAAAAACGGATGAAAAACAGCAATAGCAATAATGCCGCATATATAGCAGTCGAGAGGAGTAGTGATTTCTTTTTATCTGAAGAATCCGTAGAAGTCATTTTGATTCTGAATTTTGTAATTGTATTAAATAAAAACGCTTAAAAGTACTAAAAATTGTTTGTAATTAAAGGGAGTATAGAATTTAAACGTAAAGTTCATCAAAGTGTTAAATAGAGGTCTTTGATTAAGTTTAGAGGCAAAATCCAAAGCTTTATAATTTTTTTTTAATCTTTAAAATCTGTGGCAAAAAGCAAACCAACCAGATTTAAGGAGGTTTGATTTGTTTATGAAAAGGGTATGAGTGGCTGTTTTAGCACGCAGATTTGGCAGATTGAGCAGATTTTATTTGATTTTGGATTGAGAAAGAGAAAAATAATCCGCTTAATCTGCCAAATCTGCGTGAGTCAAATGAACATAAAAAAGCGAACCAAACAAATTTAAAGATGTTTGATTCGTTTTGGATTAAAAGGTATAACAGGCGATTTTCGTATAATGTTTTAGCACGCAGATTTGGCAGATGGAGCAGATTTTATTTGATTTCGGATTGAGGAAAGAGAAAAAGAATCCGCTTAATTTGCCAAATCTGTGTGAGCCAAAAGAACATAAAAAAAAAACGAATCAAACAGATTAGAAAATCTCGTTTGATTCGTTTAGAATGAAGTATAGAAAAATTATACTAATTGTTTCAATGCAATTTCAAAAGCAGTTGCGCTGATATTTGTTTTAGATTGACTTAAAGCATGCGCTTTTACAATCGCATTTTTTATAATATCTGAAGTATCATTGAAGATCGCCTCATCTGTCATTTGAACTTTTTTCTCCATGAAGTAAGCAAAAACTCTTGCCATTCCACAGTTTGAAATAAAATCAGGAATCAAACTTACTTTGCTGTCTACTTGCTCCATAATTGAACCGAAGAAAATTTCTTTGTCAGCAAAAGGTACATTCGCTCCACAAGAAATAACTTCTAATCCGTTTGCAATTAAACCGTCAATCTGAGCTTGAGTTACCAATCTAGAAGCAGCACAAGGAGTGAAGATTTCCGCACCAATTGTCCATATTTTAGAGTTGATTTCTTCAAAAGGAATCATGTTTTCAGCTACCAGTTTGTTACCGTCTTTGTTTAAGAACAAACTTCTGATTTCTTCAAAAGAAAAACCTTCTTCTTTGATTAATCCTCCGTCACGATCAATAATTCCGATTACTTTAGCTCCCATTTCTGCTAAGTAAAAAGCAGCTGCAGAACCAACATTTCCAAATCCTTGAACGATTGCTTTTTTGCCTTTTACATCACCACCGTATGTAGTGTAAAAATGACGAACTGCTTCAGCAACACCATAACCGGTGATCATGTCAGCAACAGTATATTTACGAGTAACATCAGGTGAGAATTTAGGATTCTCAATTACTTTAATAACACCTTGACGTAATTGACCAATTCTATTGATTTTATCAGCTTCGGTTGGTTTGAAGTGTCCGTTGAAAACACCTTCCTGCGGATGCCATACACCACATTCTTCTGTCATTGGGATTACTTCATGGATTTCATCAACATTTAAATCTCCACCAGTACCGTAGTAACTTTTTAATAAAGGCGAAACGGCTTTGTACCAACGTTGTAAAACTCCTTTTTTGCGAGGATCGTTAGGATCAAAGTTAATTCCGGATTTAGCACCACCAATTGCAGGGCCCGAAACGGAGAATTTAACTTCCATGGTTTTGGCTAATGATAAAACTTCATTCATGTCTAAGCCCTTTCTCATTCTTGTTCCTCCACCTGCGGCTCCTCCACGAAGTGAATTAATTACTGTCCAACCTTCTGCCTCTGTTTCAGAATCTTTCCAGTTAAAAACAATTTCAGGTTCTTTATTTTCAAATTGTTGTAATAAATCTTTCATTTTGTTGTCGTATGTTTATTTTGCGTAAAAGTATAAAATAGAATAATGCGAATAATGTATTTGGAGGCAATTTTATTTAAACAAAACAAGAAAGCCGAAAACGATGTAGTTTCCGGCTTTAAAATGGTATAAAAACTTAGAAATTTTTATTTCCCAAGTAAGTTGTTCTTTAAGGTTTCATCAACTGGTTTGTCAGAAAGCCAGATTCCGAAGAATGCTTTTTTGAAATCAAATCCAGGGATTTTTCCTTTCAAGACTTCATTTTTGTATACATTTATGGTTTGGTCAAATGGATTGTAAGCCAATATAAAAACATCTTTTTCAGTAATAACATCACTTAAAAGTTTTTTGAAATCCTCAATTCTTGGTCGTAATTCTTCGAAATTGTTCCCTGCTGATTTTTCAAAACCGGCATTCATTGCTTTAGTAAGTTTGTTGGAAGAAACCAATGAAGAAGTAATTTCTATTCGGATCGCCATTTCGGTGTCACTGTCAATAATGAATTTTGGATCCTGACTCAATTGAGATAAATATAAGGCTTGTACGTAAACTTCCGTCCACATTTTTGATCTTCCGCCTGCACCATTAAGTTGCAAAGATTTATTTTGAAAGTCTATTTTTCTTGGTACTGTAACACCATTAACATCTAACTGAGACTGGGCAGAAACAGTAGAAAATTGTAAACTTAAAAGTAATGTTAATGCTAGTAAAATCTTTTTCATACGCTATCAATAATTTAATTTTTGAGGGCAAAAATAACGTAATTTATAATTTTTGGCTATTTATGACGAATATTTTTTTTAAGGAAATTTATTTTACTGTATTTGTAGGGGATTCAAAATCAAAATAGTAAGACTTGTTTTACGTTGAGATAGGCGTTTTTACTGGGTTTGTGTTTTTGAGATTATAATAATTTAAGATTTTTGGAAAATGCCTTTTTTGATCCATACTTTAATTCTTAATTTTTGAAGAAAATGTTGAAAAAATGGGATAAGGAGGTTTAAAATTTAATATTTTTACGAAATCGTTATCGTGAATTGCGATAATATCTTAAAAAGATATGCATGCATTGTTAATTCGTATTTAAAAATTATCTTTGGAAGCCTTTCTTTGAGAAAAAAGCAATTAAATAAAAACACAAACAATACCACCTAAACTGATGATTTGAATTTGGTTTAGTAAAAAGAATAAGAAAAAAACAAAAAAACAAGACTATGGATTTCAATCTTACCGAAGAACACTTAATGATTCAACAAGCTGCAAGAGATTTTGCTCAGAACGAATTGTTGCCGGGTGTTATCGAACGTGACGAAAAACAAATTTTTCCGACAGAGCAAATAAAAAAAATGGGACAATTGGGTTTCATGGGAATGATGGTTGATCCGAAATACGGAGGAAGTGGTTTAGATGCTATTTCTTATGTAATCGCGATGGAAGAGATTTCTAAAGTTGATGCATCCGCTTCTGTAGTAATGTCAGTAAACAATTCATTAGTTTGCTGGGGATTGCAGGAGTTTGGTACGGAAGAGCAAAAACAAAAATATTTACCGGGTTTAGCCTCAGGTGAAATTCACGGTGCTTTTTGTTTAAGTGAGCCGGAAGCCGGTAGTGATGCAACTTCACAAAAAACTACAGCTATTGATATGGGAGACCATTATCTGGTAAACGGAACAAAAAACTGGATCACAAACGGAAACACTGCTTCTGTATATTTGGTAATTGCTCAGACAAATACTGAGTTGAAACACAAAGGAATCAACGCTTTGATTATGACCAAAGACATGCCGGGGTTTTCAATTGGTCCAAAAGAGCAAAAAATGGGAATCCGTGGTTCTGATACACACTCATTAATGTTTAGTGATGTAAAAGTTCCTAAAGAAAACAGAATTGGTGAAGATGGTTTCGGATTTAAATTTGCTATGAAAACGTTAGCCGGTGGTCGTATCGGTATTGCTTCTCAAGCTTTGGGTATTGCTTCAGGTGCTTACGAACTGGCTTTAAAATATTCAAAAGAACGCAAAGCTTTCGGAACAGAAATCTGTAACCATCAGGCAATTGCTTTTAAATTGGCAGATATGGCGGTGAATATTGAAGCGGCTCGTCATTTGTGTATGAAAGCAGCCTGGGACAAAGATCAGCATAAAAACTATGATGTAAGTGGTGCTATGGCTAAACTTTTTGCTTCGCAAGTGGCAATGGATACCGCTGTTGAAGCCGTTCAGATTCATGGTGGAAACGGTTATGTGAAAGAATATCACGTAGAACGTTTTATGCGTGATGCTAAGATTACCCAGATCTATGAAGGAACTTCAGAAATTCAGAAAATAGTAATTTCGAGAGCCGTTATCGCAGGATAATTTTTCGTAAATTAATTCATATAAAAAACCCTTTTGAAGTTCAGGCTTCAAAAGGGTTTTGTTTTTGAGGAAAAAATTTAACTACATTTACAATACTAGAATTTGTTGATTATGTATGAAGAATTAAAATATTGGTATTTGCGAGATCATAAATTGTTCCGAACTTTGAGCTTTGGACAGATCAAACAATTGTGTATTATCACCGGTTTTAAAAAAGCTTCCAAGGGAGAAATTATTTATTTTTCTTCATCAGAAGTGCCCCGTATTTTTTTACTTAAAAAAGGAACCATCAAAATTGTTGCGGTTGATGAAGAAGGAAACGAAACGATAAAAGACATTATCCAGAAAGGAGATTTGTTTGGGGAGTTAACTTTAGAAACAGATGATAAAGACAACGAATATGCAAAAGTACTTTCTGATGATGTTGCCATTTGCAGTTTCCTGCTTTCGGATTTCGAAGATTTATTATTGAGAAATCCAAACTTGGCACTTTCCTATACTAAGTTTGTTGGTTTAAAAATGAAACGCATCAAAAACAGTTATGCCAATTTAATTTCAAAAGATGCGAAAACAAGACTGTATCAGTTTTTAAAAGACTGGGCAGAAAAAGAAGGCGTTGTTGACGGTAAATCGGTCGCGATCGAAAATTATCTGACCCAAAGTGATATTGCTCAGATTATCTGTACTTCAAGACAAACTGCCACGCAATTACTCAATGAGATGGAAACCAATCATCTTTTAAGTTATACCCGAAAAGAGATTATTATACAGGATATTACACAATTATAGATTATTTTACCTCAAGTGTAAATTAGCTGACATTTTGCTTTTTCATTCTTAAGTAGTTTTACATCATCATAAAAGATGAAAAACTATGGAACTAATGAAGAAAACACTTTTTATTCTATTCGTAACGTTTAGTACTATCGCTAGTGCACAAAATACAGTTGCAAACACAGCAACCGATATTTCGCCCTTATTGATTGGAGAGAAAATTCCAAACCAAACTTTAAAATCAGCAGATAACAAAGACGTTCGTCTTTCTGATTTAGTTGGAAAAAAGAAAACCGTTTTGGTTTTTTACCGTGGAGGCTGGTGCCCTTACTGTAATCTGCATTTAGCTAATCTGGCTCAGATAGAAGATCAGGTTTTAGCCGAAGGATATCAGGTTATTGCAGTAAGTCCTGATTCTGCCGAGAATCTGAAAATTACCGAAGGAAAAGATAAAGTAAAATATACTTTGCTGTCTGACTCAAAAGGAGAATTAAGTAGTGCATTCGGAATTTCTTACAAAGCTCCGCAAAACTATAAATCAGTTATTAACGTACATTCTAATGGGGTGAACA
The DNA here is from genome assembly GCF_001027725.1 of Flavobacterium sp. ABG. Taxonomy (NCBI): domain Bacteria; kingdom Pseudomonadati; phylum Bacteroidota; class Flavobacteriia; order Flavobacteriales; family Flavobacteriaceae; genus Flavobacterium; species Flavobacterium sp. ABG. The sequence goes on along the minus strand of NZ_LEKS01000003.1, from coordinate 435,266 downwards.
AGGACTTTTTGCCTGTTCCATCTGTTTTTGTTGTAGATACTGAAGGTGTTATTTTATTCGAATACATCTCTCCGGACTACAAAAACAGGATATCATCGGAATTATTACTTTCAGTTTTAAAAAACCTAAAATAAAATAAGATGAAAAAGTTAATTGTATTACTATTAGTTTTTACTTCGATTTCCTCTTTTTCACAAGAAGAAGCAAAACGAGTTTCTCAGTATAATTTAGAAAAAAAAGTAGCGATTCAAGGCTATGATCCTGTAGCTTACTTTGTGCAAAAAAAAGCGTTAAAGGGTAACAATGATTTCGTAACTTCATATATGGGAGTTGTGTATAAGTTTATCTCGGCAGCGAATAAAGATCTTTTTATAAAAAATCCTGCTGTTTATGAGCCTCAGTTTGGTGGTTGGTGTGCTTATGCAATGGGAAGTGATGGGGATAAAGTGGATATAAATCCTGAAACTTTTAAAATCTCAAACGGAAAATTGTATTTGTTTTACAACGCTTATTTTAACAATACACTAAAAAGTTGGAACAAAGACGAGGCCAATTTGAAAGCTAAGGCTGAAGTTAACTGGAAAAAAGTATATAAATAGAGAGCTCATGAAAACGGAACAAATTGCCTGGATTTTACGAATAATTGCTTCGGCTATTTTATTGCAAACCTTATATTTTAAGTTTACTGCTGCGCCCGAAAGTGTGTATATTTTCTCGACTTTGGGAATTGAACCTTACGGAAGAATCGGATCCGGAATTGCCGAACTGATTGTTGCAATCTTAATTTTAATTCCTAAAACAACGTGGCTTGGAGCTTTAGGCGGATGTGGCGTTATGACAGGTGCTGTTTTTTCGCATTTATTTGTTTTAGGAATTGAAGTAAAAGGAGATGGAGGTTTTCTTTTTTCTCTTGCTCTGATTACATTGTTATGTTGCCTGATATTGCTTTATCAAAATAGAAATATAATTATTAACCTTTTAAAAACGAAATAATTATGCTACTAAAATCAATCAACCACAGTTTAGAAGAGTTGACAAATTTGTTGACTCAATTATCAGATCAGTCCTACTCCAAACCTTGCGAGGCGCTAAGCAACTCAAGTATAGGTGAGCATACCCGTCATATCCTCGAAATGTTTCAATGCCTTGAAAATAGCTACGATTCCGGGATTTTGAATTATGATAATCGAGAACGAAATAAAAGAATCCAAACCGAAATAGAATTTGCAAAACAGTCTATTCTGGATGTTAAATCCGGTTTAAGAAAAGAGAACAAAATACTCTACTTAGAACAAATGATTGATGGATTGGTGTTCCGAATTCAAAGTAATTATTACAGAGAATTGCTATACAATTTAGAACATTGTATTCACCATCAGGCTTTGATTAAAGTGGCCGTTTTACCAATTGAGGATATTTTACTGGATGAAAATTTTGGTGTAGCGCGTTCTACCATAGCCTATAGAAATCAATGTGTACAGTAAGTTTTGTATCTCATAACGGAACGGTTATTATAACATCTAATCGGGATGAGCAAGTGATTCGGCCAAGTGCAATTCCACCCAGAACTTATACCTGTAACGGCAAAAATGTGATGTACCCGAAAGACCCGAAAGCCGGTGGAACTTGGTTTGTAGTAGATGCCAAGGGAACTGTTTTAGTACTTTTAAACGGAGGAATCACCAAGCATAAAAATCAGTTTTTATATCGAAAGAGCCGAGGGTTAATTGCATTGGATGTTATTTGCAGTGATTCTCCCAAGGATTTTTGGCAAGAGATCAATCTGGAGGATATAGAGCCCTTTACCTTGGTGTTGTATCAGGAAAAAAAGCTATACGAATTGATCTGGGATGGGATAACCAAAAGAAGGACCCAATTAGATGAAAATCAAAATCACATATGGTCGTCCGTAACCTTGTATTCTGATTCGATCCGGCAGAAACGATCGGGTTGGTTTTTTGATTTTTTAAGAGGAAGAGAAGAAATTTCAACCGCAGATATGCTCGAATTTCACCGGAATACAGAAGACGATGATTCTGAAAATGGTTTGGTGATAAATAGAGAGAATACTTTAAAAACATTAAGTATTACTCAGGTTCTTATAGAGCAGAACAAAGGCGTTATAGCCTATCATGACTTAGTCGACGATAAGCAATTTTCTAACACATTTATTAGTATTTAAAGATGTCTAATATGAAATTATTCTATCATAAAATCACAAATTGGGAGTATTGGCCATTTCAGGTGATATACATCCCCATTTATTTTCTTTGGGGCTTCTATGCAATCAAGGCACGATCTGTTTTTTTCTTTAGTGCATCAAATCCAAATATTAGAAATGGAGGATTTATCATGGACAGTAAAAAACAGATTTATGATTTGCTTCCCAATAGGTATTATCCTAAAACGATGCTGGTAAAAGAGAATACCGATTTGGAGAAAATTGTTGCTGAGGTTGTCGAAAAAGGAATTTACTTTCCCTTTATAGCGAAGCCGGATATTGGTTTACGTGGTTCGGGGGTAAAAAAAATATACACTGTTTCGGAGTTGAAAAAGTATGTAGAAAAAGCCAATTTCGACTTTTTACTGCAAGATTTGATTTTGTTTGAAAATGAAGTAGGAATCTTTTATGTTCGTCATCCGGACGAAAAAGAAGGTAAAATTACCGGAATTGTTTCTAAAGAATTTTTAATTGTAATTGGAGATGGAGTTTCTACCATTGAAGATTTAATTCGCCAAACGCCAAGGTTTGAATTGCAATTGGAAGCTTTGCAGGAAGAATATGGCGATTTGTTACAGCATACTTTGGCAAATGGTGAATCCTTAAATTTAGTCCCATTTGGGAATCATGCCCGCGGAGCCAAATTTTTAGATGGCAGTCATTGGATTACACCCCAATTAACGGAGACTATGAATAAAATTTGTGCGGAGATTCCCGAGTTTTATTTTGGAAGATTTGATATTATGTACAACACTTTTGAAGAGCTGGAAAGAGGCGAGAATTTTCAAATTGTCGAATTAAATGGTGCGGCAAGTGAGCCAACTCATATTTATGACCCGAAACATTCTATTTGGTTTGCCTGGAAAGAACTCGCACGTCACATTACTTATATGTATGAGATAAGTGCTGCTAATCATAAAAGAGGTTTTGACTATTTACCTCATAAAGACGGTATGGAACAATACCGTTTGCATCAGGTTCAAAACAGTAAAATTCTAAATTTTTAAGGATGTTAAAGAGGGCGCAAAATATGGCTGTCGGATTTCTGGTAAGTTTTATCGGGTCAATTCCATTGGGCTACCTCAATCTGGCTGGTTTGGAAATCTATTCCAAATCAGGGCTCGATAATCTGATTTTGTTTTTGTTCGGTGTCGTTTTTGTAGAAACTTTTGTGATTTATTTTACACTGCTTTTCGCAAAACGATTGGTAGAAAACAGAAAACTGATGAAAATTATTGATTTTTTTGCAGTTGGTTTTATGTTTGTTCTGGCTTATTTGTTTTACGCCAATTCAAAACAAACTTCCGGAGTGAATAACAATTTGAATCAATATTTAATGTACTCCCCATTTGTAATTGGAGTTATCTTAAACTGTTTTAATTTTTTACAGTTACCCTTCTGGACCAGTTGGAATTTGTATTTAGTGAATGCAAAATTTATCACTACGGAAAAGAAGTTAAAATATTATTATATTGCAGGAACTTTGGTAGGTGTGTTTTTAGGAATGTTAAGTTTGATTTTAATTTTACAGACTGTTTTTCAAAAAGCAAATCCATTTTCAAAGTATGTAATGCCTGTTTTTATTCCGTTGTTTTTTATTGTTCTGGGAGGTATTCAGGTATTTAAAGTGTACAAAAAATATTTTAAATCAACCGCTTTGGAATTCTAGCTTCTAAAGCTAAAATTCTATTCATGAAAAAACTGTATTTTCTTCTTCTTCCATTTGTTTTGCTTTCTTGTAAATCTACTAATGCAACTGTAGCCAATACAGCTTCAAAACCAACTGAGACTGGCTATAAGGTCAATCAGACCGATGTTTCGGATTTCTTGAAATATCTTTCTTCTGACGAATTAGAAGGCCGTGATACCGGAACGGAAGGAATTAACAAAGCAGCTGTTTTTCTGGAAGACTTTTTAAAGAAAAACAATGTAAAGCCCTATTTTAAAACCTATCGCGATACATTGACGAATTTTGATTCGCCGGCTTTTAATATTGTTGGAGTTCTGGAAGGTACTGATCCTGAACTTAAAAAAGAGTTTGTGGTTTTGAGTGCTCATTATGATCACATCGGTATCGATAAAAGCAAACAAGGAGACAATATAAACAATGGAGCAAACGATGATGCTTCGGGAGTAACTGCTGTAGCCGAAATGGCAAAGTATTTCAGTAAAACGAAATCTAATAAACGCAGTATTCTTATCGTGTTTTTTGCCGGAGAAGAAAAAGGATTGTTAGGGTCTAAAAGTTTAGTGCAAAAACTAAAAGTGCAAAACTTCAATTTGTATGCCCAGTTAAATATCGAGATGATCGGTGTGCCAATGAAAAGAGATTATTTGGCTTACATTACCGGTTTTGATAAATCGAATATGGCTCAAAAAATAAATGAGTATACAGGTAAAAAAACAATTGGTTTCCTTCCAAAAGAAGCTGAATATGAATTGTTTTACAGATCTGATAACTACTCGTTTTATGACGTTTTCAAGAAGCCTTGTCAGTCCATAAGTACTTTCGATTTTGAGAATTTTGAGTTTTATCATCACCCTTCAGATGAATTCAAAGCGATGGATATTCCACACATGACTGCCTTTATACAAGAATTTCTTCCTGCCGTAACTAAAATTACCGATTCTAAAACACAAGAAATTACCATGACTAAATAACCCTTCTTTTTAAGGGTTTTGCTTATTTTTGCTTCATGAAAAATATTATTATAACAGGAACGAGTAGAGGTATCGGTTATGAATTGGCTTTGCAGTTTGCAAATGCCGGTAACAAGGTATTGGCTATTTCCAGAAAAGTACCCAAGGCACTTCTGGAGCATGAAAATGTAACGTGTTTATCAGTCGATTTATCAAACGAGTCAGAATTATATAAAGTGGAAGATTTTCTTTCATCAACCTGGAAGAAAGTGGATGCTTTGGTACATAACGCAGGTGCTTTGTTGCTAAAGCCTTTCGCAGAAACCACACAAGCAGATTTTGAAAGTATCTATAAGGTGAATGTTTTTGCAGTAGCAAATCTTACCCGAATTTGTTTGCCTTTTCTTGGGAAGGGAAGCCACGTCGTAACCATTAGTTCGATTGGTGGTGTTCGCGGTAGTTTGAAATTCGCAGGTCTGGCTGCTTATAGTTCCAGTAAAGGTGCAGTAATTACGTTGACAGAGTTATTGGCGGAAGAGTATAAAGAACAAGGGATTTCATTTAACGTATTGGCGTTAGGCTCTGTTCAGACTGAAATGTTACAAGAAGCTTTCCCGGGATATCAGGCACCAATTTCAGCAGAAGGAATGGCCACTTATATTTATGATTTTACCCTAAACGGAAATAAATACTTTAACGGAAAAGTTTTAGAAGTTTCTTCAACGAATCCGTAAATAATTATGAGTTATAAGTTATGAATTATGAGTGAAAGCATTGTGAAGGTTAAAAGTTTTGAGTTAGCAATAAGAGGTGTTAATTTTTATAAGTGGTTTGTATCCGAAAGGAAAGAATTTGTTATGAGCAAGCAATTTTTGCGATCTGTTACTTCTGTCGGAGCCAATGTCCGTGAAGCTGTTAATGCACAAAGCAAACCTGATTTTATTCATAAATTATCAATCGCACAAAAAGAATGCGACGAATCTATGTACTGGCTTGAAATCTTAAGAGAAACAGATTACATCTCTTTAGCCGAATTCGATTCAATTCATAAGCAATGTGACGAAGTGCTGAAAATTATTAGAAGTATCATAATTACGTCCAAAAAAAACTTATAGTTAATAAGTTATGAGTGAAAGCATTGTGAAGGTTAAAAGTTTTGAGTTAGCAATAAGAAAGATGGATTCTTGTAAGTGGTTCATATCCGAAAGAAAAGAATTTTGTCATGAGCAAGCAATTTTTACGCTATGTTACTTTTATCGAAGGCAGAATGTACGAGAGGGTGTTAGTGTAAAAAGCGATTTTTTTTTTAAATTATAAATTATCAATCACAAAAAAAGAATATGATGAAGTGCTAAAAATTATTAAGAGCATCAAAATTTCATGCAAGAAAAACTCATAATTCATAACTTATAACTCATAACTAATTTTGAACGAAACTTTAGCCAGATATATACCGGAACATGCTGTAAAGCCTGTTTTTGAATTGATTGTTGCCAATCAGGTTCATCTGAAAATCGTAAATGAGCGTCAAACGCGTCATGGAGATTACAGACGAGGACTGAGTGGTAAACATGAAATCACGGTAAATGCAAGTCTGAATAAGTATCGTTTTTTGATTACGCTGGTTCATGAAATTGCGCATTTGGTCGCCTTTGAAAAGTTTGGACGAAATATAAAACCTCATGGGAATGAATGGAAATATTCGTTTCAACGTTTGATGGTGCCGTTTATTCGTCCCGAAATATTCCCCGGTCATTTGTTGCCGCTGTTAGCAAGGCATTTTAAGAACCCTAGCGCCAGTAGCGATACCGATACTACTTTGTCACTGGCTTTGAAGCAATACGATGCCAGAGACGACAAAAACTATGTTTTTGAGATCCCATACGGAAGTGTTTTCAGAATTAAAAACGGAAAGGTATTTAAAAAACTTGCCGTACGAACCAAACGTTTTGAATGCATCGAGTTAAGTTCCGGAAAAATGTATCTGTTTAATCCAAACGCTGAGGTAGAGTTACTGCCGAGTGGCAATTAAATCCCAATAATTTAAATCCCAAATTCCAAATTTTACGGTTGGAATTTGGGATTTTTGTATTGTCATTTTGTCAATATGATTTAACCTTTAATAAAAGATTGTGGTAAAAAAAACACTTAAAATTGTTCTTGCATTTGTTCTTTCGAATTCCATGTTTAGTCAGCAAACAAGTGATGTTAAACTAAAAGAAGACTCAAATCCTATTATTTATATAGAGGGTTTTGGTGGTCCGTCGGTGGTTAAGAATGTTGGGGTTTCGGGTGGTGTTGAATTGAATTATCAGTCCGGAAAAAGTCTGTTTAGTTTTAGATATACCAATTCGGCTGGCTATACGAGAAAGTCAAATATTGTAATAGTATTTCCTGCCTATTATAAATCAGAGGACAATAGCGAGTATGCCTTGTTATACGGTAGACGCTGGCTAATGGACAATCATTCGTATAGTGTTTCTACCGGAATAAGTTATAACAATTTAGAACTGGCTGTTAAAGATATCGATGGCAATCGTTTCGCGCATTACGAGAATTTTTGGGCTGTTCCCTTTGAGGCAAACTATAAATGGTTCTACAGAAAAAAGAAATCCAAACTAATCTACAATGCCATGATACCAAGTGTAGGTGTTAAACTATTCGGACATATCGGCACCTACAGCTTTGCAGGAGTAGGAGTATCAGTAGGTTTCGGCCTCAGCAAAAAATACTAGAAGTATTAAATTCCAATAAAAAAATCCCAAATTCCAGCTTTTAAGATTGGAATTTGGGATTTATATTTTTTGGAATTTAAAAAGGTTTACCCTTTTAAATAAGCTTCTCTTACTTTTTTGAACAGATTAGACGAGTAAACAAATTTTACGATGTCTTTATTGTCTGTTCTGAAGATTTCTTCTTTTGTTCCCTGCCATGCTTTTAGTCCTTTTTTGAGGAAAACGATGTTCTCTCCAATTTCCATTACCGAGTTCATATCGTGCGTATTGATTACGGTTGTGATATTGTATTCTTCGGTAATTTCTTTAATTAGGTTGTCTATCAAAGTTGAGGTGTTCGGGTCCAGACCTGAGTTTGGTTCGTCACAAAACAAGTATTTAGGATTGTTTACAATTGCACGGGCAATGGCCACACGCTTCTGCATTCCACCCGAAATTTCGGAAGGAAGTTTTTGATGCGCATCAACTAAGTTTACTCTTTCCAGAACAAAATCAACACGTTCTTTAATTTTTGTTTTATTGTCATTGGTGAACATTCTCAAAGGGAACGCCACATTTTCTGCAACAGTCATCGAATCGAATAAAGCACTTCCTTGAAAAACCATTCCAATTTCAGTTCTTAATTCTCTTTTTTCATCCGGATCTAATGCCGAATAAACACGTCCGTCAAATTCGATAGTTCCCGAGTCAGGAGTATGAATTCCTAATAATGTTTTTAATAAAACCGTTTTTCCGGATCCACTTTGTCCAATGATTAAGTTGGTTTTTCCGGTTTCAAAAACGGTCGAAACCCCTTTTAAAACTTTACTGTCACCAAATGATTTTTCTATGTTTTTTACTTCTATCATTATCCTAATAATAATTGAGTTAATATGTAATTAAAAAGAATAATACAAACCGATGTCCATACAAACGATACCGTACTAGCTTTACCAACTTCAAGTGCGCCACCTTTCATATAGTAACCATGAAAAGAAGGGATTGTAGCTAGTAACATGGCAAAAATCAAAGTTTTGATAAAAGCATAAGTAATATGAAAAGGAATAAATTCCATTTGAGCACCTTGAATAAAATCCTGACTGGTCGAAAATCCTCCATAAGCACAAGCTAACCATCCACCAAAAACACCCAAAAACATACTAATTCCGATTACGAAAGGATACATTAATAAGGCTACTATTTTAGGGAAAACAAGATAGTTTAAGGAATTAACCCCCATAACTTCCAACGCATCGATTTGTTCTGTAACACGCATTGTACCAATACTGGAAGTGATGTAAGATCCCATTTTTCCTGCCATAATAACAGAAATAAAAGTAGGAGCAAACTCCAGAATTACGGATTGACGTGTAGCAAAACCAATTAAATATTTTGGAATTAACGGATTAGTTAAATTTAATGCGGTCTGAATGGCAACAACCCCTCCAATAAAGAAAGAGATAAAACATACAATTCCGAGAGAGTCAATAATTAGATCGTCTATTTCTTTGAAGATTAATTTTTTCATTACAGGCCATTTGGTCTGTTTGTTGAAAATTTCTTTCAGCATTAAAAAATATTTTCCTATTTGGGATAAATAACGAATGAGCATCATAGTTTTTACAAATATTGGCTAAATTAAGGATTAGTTTACAGTTTAGAGTTTCAGTTTAGAGTTTTTTAAGGTTTGGCTTAAAAAAGCTTTTCTTTCATTTTCTGTAAACGATAATTTCTAATGAATTTAGCTTGTTCGGGAGTGACCAATAAAGGTGTTTTGGCAGTTTTAGCTTTCCAATATCCTTTAATATAATCAAAAAATAAAAGTGGTTTTTTCTTCATCATCGACAGTTTAGCCGATGCAATTGCGGTGATCCAAAAACCGTATCCAAGGGTAAAAAAAGCTTCGCCTTGTTTGTAGCGCGCTGTTTTGTTATAATTTGCCCCGGTTGGCTTAAGGTGTTTTACGTGTAGCGACGCATCTGTTACAACTTTCCAATTATAGAATTTACATAACAACTCGTCTACGGTGTCCCAGCCCATGGCAGGTTTTAATCCACCGATTTGTTGGAAAGTTTCTTTTCGATACGCTTTCAAGGCACCACGAATATGATCTTTGTCGGTTAGGTTTTCAAGTACCCAATCGCCATTTTTTTCGATGTAACAAAATCCTCCGGCCATTCCGATTCTTGCATCCGATTGAAAGTGCGTTATAACAGTTTCAAAATAATTAGGAGGAAAAATCAAATCACCATCTATTTTTACAATAATATCGTAATCGGAATCTAAAGTCTCAAAACCCTTTTGAAAAGCTTGAATTACTTTACTTCCGGGCATATGTATGGCATCTGAAGTTTTATTCACAACAGAAATAAACGGGTTTTCTTTCGCAAATTCTAAAACAATTTCTTCTGTTTTATCGGTAGAATTGTCATTTACAACCACCACCTTTTTAGGTAAAACGGTTTGCGAAATCAAAGACTGCAAAGTCAGACCAATAAGTTCTTGTTCGTTATGCGCGGGAATGACGATGTAATAATTCATATACTTTTTATAAAATTTCAAAATCTAAATTCCAAATTCCAACTGAAGTTGCGAAAATTGGAATTTGGAATTTTAAAAATTTGGAATTTATTATCTATGCTCTTTCAGCATAAACAATATAATATCTATTGGTAAAACTGCGAAGTAGTGGTCGTATACCAAATTTCTTTACAGGATTAGTCCATTTCTGTCTGTCGATAATTTTCCAGCCTGCTTTTTCCAGTAACCAGTCCAGCTGCCAGTCTTCGAACTCGTGGTAGTGTCTGTCCCACATATCGGTTTTGCTACGGTATGCCGGGGAAAACCACAAACGCATTGGGATAGAAATTAGCAGTTTGTCTGATTTTATTTCGTTTAAAATAGTAAACGGATTCAATAAATGTTCGAAGATTTCGAATGCCGTTACAACATCCGTTTTTTCGTTTTTAAAAACAGCTTGGTCTAAATCTAAATCTTCTCCGGTAGTGTTTTTGACTGCAAATCCAGCCTCTTTCATGATTTTAGAAAAAGGATTTTCTACTCCTAAATCCAAAATTGTTTCAGCTGTAGTAATGTGTTTTTGTAAAAATTCTAAAGTAAGTTTGAATCTTTTATTTGGAAACGTTTTTTCGTACATTTTTTATTTTTTATCGGCAAAGGTGCAAATATACAAAGATATCTTCTTCTTTTGCGTTTTTAGCTGATACGAAAATGAAATGCCCGCATCTAAAAAGGAGGGCATGCAGTGTTTTTTGATTTGCTGTTTTTATTCTTTTACCGATATAAAAGTTTCTACCTCGGCAGCATCACCGTCATACTATTTTTTTCCGTGAATGCTAAAATCAATTGCACCCAAGGGGTTACAGTTAATAACAAGGTAAATTTAGAATGTGGTTGTGACAACCTTATGTCAAGGGTGTGGGAATGCTTTTTCTACACGATTGAATGTATTCTTCAAAGGTGATTTTGTGAGGTTCAAATGTTTGATCCGTCACAAACAAACTTTCGATTCGGTCTAGGCGAAAGGATCTGAATTCCTTTCTTAATCTGCAAAATGCAATGAGCAACCAATTTTCCTGAGTGGAGTAAATTGCAAAAGGTTCAATGATTCTTTGGGTGGTTTGGTTATTGTCGGGCGAAAAATAGCTTATGTTGACTAGGTTAAAATTGGTCAATGTTAATTGAAGCGTCGATAGATAATTGCTCGTGCGGTCGTTGTCAATATTTTGTCTGAACAGCACCCGGTTGGAAAGTAAATTAGCTTTGTCTTTGGTGTCGTTTCGTAAAACCGCTTTTATCTTATTGATGGCTCCGGAGTATTCTTTGACAAAGGAAGCGTCTTTGTTTTTCAGAATCAATTGCTCGGCTGTGATTAAAGCGTTGGCCTCGCTTTCGGTAAACATTACGGGCGGAATTCTGTACCCTTCCATTAAAGTATACCCTTTTCCTTCTTCTGTCACTATGGGAACACCGGCCTGTTCTAATGCTTTTATGTCACGATAAATGGTTCTGGTACTTACTGAAAATCTGGAAGCCAATTCTGATGCTGCTATAAGTCGTTTCGTTTGCAATTGTAAGAGAATTGCAGTTAGTCTGGAAAGTCGTTTCGTATCGTTATTGTTGTCCATTTTTTATATAGTCGATAGATTTTAATTTTAAAAATATGGAAATTTTAAACAGTTGAAAGTTAAAAAAAATGTTCCGTAATCTTTTCATTACACTACTGAATTTGTAAAGCTGTATGAGGATTGTATTTTTGTAGGTAATTACTTTTGTAAATATAACTTTTAATTAACATTTTTTGTTTTATTTGTAGGAATTTATTCCCTTAATTTGTATTAAGTAAGTTAAAAGCTACTTTTTTGCAAAATTAAGTTAGTACTTAATTATTTTAACCATCATTGTTCAAAAAAGGTATGAAATACATTTTTTTCTTTATGTGATGCTATGATTTCAAATTGTTTATTAAAAGTATAATAACTAAGGAATGAATAAAGGATATTTTTTAGTGTTGTTTTTAACAGTTTTCCTACCATATAAAGTATTGGCACAGGTAAAGATAAGCGGGAAGGTTAAAAATCAGAATAATAAATCGTTAGAATTATTGGAAGTACAGTTTCAAGATAAAGACTGTGTGCTAGTAAAAAGTGAGTTAACAGGGATTGATGGGGATTTTACAGTTACGATAGCTAAAGGAGAATATCTAATGCTTATAAAAGAATTTGGTAAAATGGTACATAAACAGAGACTTAACCTTGATCACGATTTAAATATAGGTGAAATTAGAATAGTTGAAAATCAGCAACAACTTCAGGAAGTTACCGTTACTTCAAAGAAAAAACTTATAGTGCGAAAAGTAGACAGGTTGGTTTTTAATGTAGAGAATTCTGTCTCTGCCAGTGGAGGTGATGCGATTGACGCTTTGAAAATAACTCCCGGGCTAAGAGTAGAAGAGGATCAAATTGCTATGATTGGCAAAAGCGGAATGTCTGTAATGATCGATGATAGGTTCATAAAACTCTCGGGAGAAGATTTGATTGTGTTTTTAAAATCAATTCCTTCGGATAACATCAAAAGTATAGAAGTTATTTCTAATCCACCTGCGAAATACGATGCAGAGGGCAATAGTGGAATTGTAAATATCAAACTAAAAAAGGCAAAAGGAAATAGTGTGAGCGGTAATTTAAAAACGTCCTATTCGCAAGCCAAGTATCCTTTAGAAAATTTTGGAGGAGGATTAAACTATCAAAAGGATAAAGTAACAATTACTTCGAATGTTAATTACAGCAATGGTAGCACCGCCCCATATCAGGAATATACAATATTTTACCCCAATTATACCTGGTTTGAAACCAACAAAGTAAGAAGCCTTCAAAACAGTTTGAGTGGAGGATTTACAGTAGATTACCAAATTAGCTCAAAGACCGTTATGGGGGTACAATATTCGGGAGTATTAAGCAAGCCTATTCGTAAAGGCGTAAATAACTCTTCGATTACCAATAATAACTTTGTTTTAGATTCTTTAATCATTACTCCTTCCCGTTTAGAAGTGGAGCGGAAAATGCATTCAGTAAATTTTCATACCATAACAAAAATCGACAGTAGCGGGAGGCAACTTTCTGCTGATATAGATTATTTTAAATACACTTCGGATTTAAACAATAGTTTCAGTACCAATACTTTTTTATCTGATGGAACAGAAATTGCCGGAAGGTATATTGCCGCAAATAATTTAAGTAATCAAAATATTGACATCTATTCTGGTAAAATAGATTATGAGTTACCCTTGAAATGGGTGAATCTTTCTTTTGGCGGAAAACTTTCTTTTATCAATAGTGATAGTAAAGTTTCTTACTTTAATACGACCGATTTACATCCCATTTTAGATTTGTCAAAAAGTAATATTTTCGACTATAAGGAAAATACACAAGCGATTTATATTTCAGGAAATAAAACCTTAACTAAGAAATGGGAGCTGCAGCTGGGTTTCAGATTAGAAAATACACAAACAAAAGGATTTTCTGAAACGTTAAGCCAAGCCAATACTAACGATTATCTAAAGCTTTTCCCAACCTTATATGTAACGTATAAATTGGCTGAAGACAATACGTTTGGATTTAACTACAATCGCAGGATCGACCGGCCAGGGTACTCCAAGTTAAATCCATTTAGATTTTATACTTCTTCTTTTAATTATACGGAAGGTAATCCTTTTTTACAGCCTTATTTTACTGATAATATAGAACTATCGCATACCTATAAAAATCTGTATACTTCTGTTTATGCGTATTATCTGAAAAACGGTTTTGACGAATTTGCTTATGTTTCTCCGGGTTCTGTTACGCAAGTTGTTCGTCCGGTTAATTTTTATACAGAAAAGAGTATTGGACTGGTGGAGAGTTATACGTTTACTAAATGGAAATGGTGGGAGAGCAACAATCAGCTGAATGTTTATTATTCCAAAACGACTTCTGAGATTCCGGACATTGTTTCTAATATCGAAAATTGGACGTGCTCTTTTAATTCCATCAATGTTTTTGTTTTAAATAAATCGAAAACGATTAAATCTGAATTAAATTTTGTTTGCAAATCTCCTGCTGTTGTCGGGAGTTATAAGGCTTCAGGGTTTTATTATTTTGATACGGGTTTTAGTTTTTTATTTTTTAAAAAGAAGCTGCAGACTGCAGTTAATTTCATGGATGTATTCAGAACGCAAAAACGAATATTTGAACAAACGGTAAATGGTATAGCACAAAAGAATTTTGATTATCGGGATTCACAAAGAATAAGATTTTCGCTAGTATGGAATTTTGGGAAGTCAATTAAAGAGCAAAAGAAAAAATTTAGTAATGACGAAGAAAAAAAGAGAACGAACTAATTTTTGAATTTATAAACTAAACATTTTGTAATTGATAATGCAGAAAAAAAATAAAAATATACTTGCAAGGATACACCAAATCGAATCTAATGTGTTAAAACTTTGATTAATTAAAACTTTAATAATTTTAATCATGAAAAAGACAAAATTTTCAAAAAAGGACAAAGAAGTGCTTACTAAATCTTTATCGTTATTTAAAAATAACAGATTGAAAGATATAGTTGATTTATCAGGAGCAACAGCACGTGCTGTTGGATTTTCCAGATCAACTTGGGAAAGATCAATAGAAAGAGTCTAAATTTAATTTTTTGGAGGGAGTTCGTTTAACTCCCTCCTTCCCAAATAAAAAAATTATGGCAAATACCACTGAAAATCTAAAATGTCGTTTTGCAGTAGTTAAAGTTGCAAGCAGATGTAATTTGAATTGTACCTATTGCTATGTTTACAATCAAGGGGATAAAACCTACCTGACTCAGCCAAAAGTGATGAGCCCCAATGTTGTTAAGGATCTTATTTACAGAATAAAAGAGCATTGTTTACAACATGGCATAAAAAAATTTACATTTATAATTCATGGAGGGGAACCATTGTTAGCTCCTCAAAGTTTTTATGAAAATTTAATTACCGTATCGGAGCAAATCCTTAAGGATACAGATATTAAATTGAGATTTTCTATGCAGACAAACGGTGTTCTTCTCACAAAAGAATGGTGTGATTTGTTTAACAGACTGAACATTTCTATCGGAATAAGTATAGACGGTCCGGAAATATATAATGATATGTTTCGTATTTATCATTCCGGCAAAGGGTCTTATAAAGATATTGTTAAGGGAATTGAATTGGCCAATGTACACTTAGAAAGACCTGTTGGGGTACTTTCGGTTATTAATATAGACATTGAACCTGAAATGCTATATGATATGTATATTTCTTTAAATGTATCGTCTGTCGATATTTTATTACCGGATGGCAATTATGAAAATATACCGGAGAAGCTTGCTATTGACTTAGAAAACAACAGTACTTTGCATGCTGACTGGATGATAAAAATCTTTGATTTATGGTTTAACGATACTACAAATGATTTGAAGATTGGTTACTTTGAAAGAATTATGTTGAGTATTTTAGGTTATGATGTGTCAGCGGATAGTATGGGGAATAAAAATACAGATGTTCTTGTTATTGAGACAAACGGTGATATAGAATCTTTAGATGTCTTAAAAATATGTGGAGACGGTTTTACAAAAGGAGATGCGAATGTAAGTCTTACCAGCTTTGATGAGGCTTTACAGACACCCTTGGCAAAGATATACCAGTTAAGTCATAAGATTTTATCTCCGGTATGTAAAAAATGTAAAGTTAAAGAAATATGCGGAGGAGGTTATTTACCGCATCGTTTCTCTCATGATAAAGGTTTCGATAATCCTAGTATTTACTGCGATAGCCTTATGAAACTAATCGTTCACATTCAAAACAGTATTATATCAAATCTGCCTGAGGATGTAATACAAGATACGATGATTACAAAATTGGAATATAATAATGTAACAAGTATAAGCTAATTAAGATGGAAGAGCAATTTATAGACATATCGCTTGCACGCCATGCGTTATTATTTTCTGACGAAAGCTGTGGTATTTTTACAACGGTAGAAAATAAATTTAATCATTTTTTAGAAAAGCGTTTCCTTAAATTCATTAAAGAGAATGATTTAGAAGAAAATTATGAGGAGTTAAATGCAGAAGAAAAAAAGAATTTGTTAAGAACTCCTGAGGTAATAAGTAAACTGTTGTGGCAAAGTAATTTTGATCAGAACCAGCTGAAAGTGTTTTTTTCTTATGCCATAGAAATGGAAGGGGCAAAGTTAAAGAAGAAATTCGACTACGCGGAGTACTCTGATAGCTCTTGGACGTTAGACGGATCGTTCTTTATCAGCCACACAGGAAATGATAATTTCGAAACGTTCTCTACTCCTTATTTAGCAGACACCAAAATCCCGATTGATTGTTTTAGTGTGTACAACAGGATGAATGAGGAACATATGCCAAAAGAGTGGTTATCGACGACCTATGATTATGAAGAGGCAGAAAGTCTGACAGACAATCTAACGCAGATCTATAATGGTTTTTATCCAATAGTAAAATGTTTAATTCAAAAGCATGTATATGCCCTATTGTTAAGGAAAATACCGGAAAAAGAGAATCTCTTTACGTCGGGATCAGATGGGGAGTATGTCGGACGAATAGTGGTATGTAATGGTCATACCGTTGAAGACAGCGTAATTGTAGATGCACTGGTTCATGAAGCAATTCATGGGTTATTATACATGATCGATGAGCTTAATGTTTGGCAGCCAAGTCGGGAAATCTCGAGTGAAATAGGAAGGACAGTAATTTCGCCATGGTCCAATAATTCAATAACAATCCGAAATTTAGTGCAGGCTATTTACGTTTGGTATGGTTTGTATCATTTTTGGGATAAATATGGAGTTCAGATATCTGAAACCTATAGAAATGATCGATTAAAATTAATCAGCAAAGGTTTCTTGTTGTTAGATCTTAATCCGTATAAAGGAATTTTAAATGAAAAAACATTTGCAGAATTATGCTTAATAAAAAATGGTTTCGCTTAAAAAAAATCCCCTTTTATTTTCAATTATCAAGTACAGATTGTGGACTCGCCTGTATGCGAATGATTAGTGAGTACTATGGTAAGGCTTATACGAATGAAAATTTTAACGATGAAGTCCAATACAATGGAGTTTCATTAAGTAAATTAGAGCTTTTTGCTTCGTCTCTTGGTTTTGGTACTTTGGTTGCCAAAACGGATTATGTCTCTTTGGTGGATAAGGCTCCCGTTCCTTTTATAGCGTTTTGGAATCAGAATCATTTTATAGTAGTATCAGACATTGCGACTGACAAAGTTAAAGTGGCTGACCCGGCATTTGGTAAAACTACTTATTCCAAAGACGAATTTTTAAAAGGCTGGTCGCAAAATCAGGATGAAGGTGTTGTCTTGTTGTTGGAGGCTCAAGAAAATGATGACCAATTAAAAAAGAAAAAAAAGAATACAAGAGGCAATTTACAATACGTCACTCAATATTTAAAAAAGCATAAAAAAGAGTTATTTTTAATTGCTATAACTTTATTTATATCTTCCTGCATTGAACTTGTTTTTCCGTTTTTTTCTCAAAAAATTATTGATAAGGGAGTAGGGCAAAAAAAAATAGATCTCATTTATTTAATTCTGATTGCTCAAATAGTCTTATTCATTAGTAGAGTAGGTTTGGAGTTTTACAGATCTTGGCTTTTTATTCATATAAGCAGTAGGATAAGTTTGTCTATCATTTCTGATTTCCTTGTCAAATTAATGAAGTTGCCACTAAAGTTTTTTAACAGTAAAAACATTGGTGATCTGGTACAACGAATTAACGATCATAAGCGGATTGAAGCTTTTCTGTCGAAAGATCTTATACAGACGGTCTTCTCCATTTTTACGATTGTCATTTATTCTTTTGTGTTGCTTTATTTCAATTTAAACCTTTTTTTAATTATTTGCGCCTGCACAACAGTTGAGTTGTTATGGATATTTAGTTTTTTTAAGAAAATTAAAATTCTGGATAAAAAAAGATTTTCATTAGATTCTAAAGACCAGAATAAGATTTATGAGCTGATCAATTCAATGCACGAAATTAAATTGAATAATCTGGAGGAAAAAAAACGAAACGAGTGGCAGAAGATACAAACAAACATTTATTTAAATAATATTGATAAACTTAAGATCAATCAGCAATACGAGAGTTATAGGTTTATTAGTTTTCTTCAGACGATATTAGTTGTGTTTGTGTCTGCAATCGCAGTTATGGACGGAACTCTGACTATTGGAAGTATGTTGGCCGTTATGTATGTAATAGGAGGGTTGAATACGCCTATAAGCCAATTGATAAATTTTGTGATGCAGTATCAATTAGTGAAAGTAAGTTTTGAAAGACTCAATGAGATTCACAACAAACCGGATGAGGAGAATAAAAGCGGCATTGTAAAGCTTGATGGAATAGAGGATATCAATATAAAAAACGTGAGTTTTTCTTATGATAATTCGAATTACATTCTGAGAGATATTACTTTAAAAATTCCAAAAGGAAAAACGACCGCCATTGTTGGTGTAAGTGGCAGTGGAAAGACTACCCTGTTAAAATTACTTCTTAAATTTTATAAACCACAACAAGGTGATTTGTTTTTGCATGAAACAGCACTCGAAGAAGTTGATAACAAACTATGGCGAAATAAATGTGGCGTAATCCTGCAGGATAGTTTCATCTTTTCGGACACTATTTCGTATAATATTTCTTTAGAAGAAAATCCAAATCACGAAAAACTAGTAAATGCGGTTAAACTTTCAAATATTGAAGACTTTATAGACAAACTACCTCTTAAATTAAATACGCTTATCGGGACAGAGGGGGTTGGTATTAGTCATGGGCAACGCCAGCGTATATTAATTGCCAGAGCGATTTATAAAAATCCCGATTATTTGTTTTTTGACGAAGCAACGAATTCATTAGATGCAAAAAACGAAAGAATAATTGTTGAAAATATTGACTCTTTTTTTAAAAATAAAACAATGATTGTAGTCGCACACAGGTTGTCTACTGTAAAAAATGCAGATCAAATAGTCGTATTAGATAACGGAAAAATGATTGAAATCGGGACTCATAATGAGTTGATTAAAAATAGAGGGAAATACTTTGAATTGATACAAAACCAATTAGAATTAGGAGAGTGATGAAAAAAGAGGAAAATGATATTTTCGGTAAAATACCCAATAAACTAACTTTTGTGGGGATCGTTATATGTGTCTTAAGTATAATTTCTTTACTCTTCGCGATTAAAGTTTTGTTTTATTGATTTGCAAAACAGTTAGTTAAAAGAGCGAATCAGGAGTGTGATTAATCCGGGTTAGCTATATCTCAGTATTCGATATAAAAGAGCCCGTTAAACTATGAAAAAGTGAAACGGGCTTCTGATTATAAATGAAAATTTTGGATATAATTAATATCGGTACACAAATGCATTAACGTTCATTCCTGCTCCAACTGAAGCAAAGATTACGACGTCGCCTTTGTTTATTTCGTGATTTTCTATTTTTCCTTGTATCAAAAGATCATAGAGTGTAGGTACCGTTGCCACACTGCTGTTTCCAAGATCATGTATGCTCATTGGCATGATGTCTTTTGGAGCTGTTTTGTCGTATAATTTGTAAAAACGATCTATAATCGCTTCGTCCATTTTTTCGTTTGCTTGGTGAATCAGGATTTTTTTGACGTCATCAATGGCGATACCGCTTTTGTCTAAACAGTTTTTCATGGCACAGGGTACCTGACTTAAAGCAAATTCATAAATTTTACGGCCGTACATTTTAATGTATTTAATGTCCGGATCTAAATCAGCATTGTATGATTTTCCAAAGTATAAAAAATTGGCTTCATCGTTAGCAAAAGTAGCGCTTTCGTAAGATAGCAATCCCGTTTCATCGTCAGAAGCTTCCAGGATTGAAACTCCTGCTCCGTCAGAATAAATCATCGAGTCACGGTCATGATCGTCAACCACTCTTGATAAAGTTTCTGCACCAATTACCATTACGCGTTTTGCCATACCGGATTTGATAAAAGCATTGGCTTGAAGTACACCTTCAATCCAGCCCGGACATCCAAAAAGAATATCGTAGGCAACACATTTTGGGTTTTTAATCCCTAATTTATTTTTTACGCGTGTCGCTAAACTTGGTAAAATATCCGTTTGGTGTGTTCCGGATTTTACGTCGCCAAAATTATGCGCAAAGATGATATAGTCTAAAGTTTCAGGATCGATCTTAGCATTTTCAATGGCTCTTTCAGCAGCAAAAAACGCTAAATCTGATGAGGTATGTTGATCTTCGGCATAACGGCGGTTTTCGATTCCCGTTATTCCTTTAAATTTTTTAATTACTACTTCATTTGGATAAGCAAAAGGAGTTCCGTCTTCATTCAAAAAAACATGTTTGTCAAAGTCTGTATTGCTTACTTCTTTATTCGGAATGTAACTTCCGATACCTATTATTTTAATTTTCATTATTCCTTTATTAGCCGGTAAATTTATTGCTAAATTATAAATAAAATGATGATAACTATCATAAAACATACTATGCGTGCATATAATTATGAAATAAGAATTTTTAGCTCTAGTTATTGGTTATTTTATAATGAATTTTAGCTTTATATGAGATTTCAAACGTTTGCGATTGTTTTTTGGGCGTATTTTTATTTTGTAAAAACATTCTTATTTGTGTAGTAAAATAACAAGTTCTTTGCATAATGTTATAAAAATAATAAACCCGATAATTTTGAAGTTATCGGGTTTATTGATATGCCGAAAAATTATTTTTTTTTAATTTTCCATATATGCTTCAATAGGAGCACAGCTACAGATTAGGTTTCTGTCTCCGAAGGCATCATCTGCTCTTCGAACAGAAGGCCAGAATTTGTTTTCAGCGATATATTCTAATGGGAAAGCAGCTTGTTCTCTTGTGTAAGGAAAATCCCAAGTCTCTGTTGTTAGCATAGCTAAAGTGTGAGGAGAATTTTTCAATACATTATTACTGTCTTCGATTGTTGCTGCTTCAATTTCTTTTCTGATAGAAATCA
Organism: Flavobacterium sp. ABG; assembly: GCF_001027725.1. Classification (NCBI taxonomy): domain Bacteria; kingdom Pseudomonadati; phylum Bacteroidota; class Flavobacteriia; order Flavobacteriales; family Flavobacteriaceae; genus Flavobacterium; species Flavobacterium sp. ABG. The sequence goes on along the minus strand of NZ_LEKS01000003.1, from coordinate 414,111 downwards.
TAGCTTCACAAAAACGATCTAATTCTTCTAAGTTTTCACTTTCAGTTGGTTCGATCATTAAAGTTCCTGCAACTGGGAAAGATACTGTTGGTGCGTGGAAACCATAATCCATTAAACGTTTTGCGATATCGGTAACTTCGATTCCTTTTTGTTTGAATGGACGACATTCTAAGATCATTTCGTGCGCTGCACGACCCATTTCTCCTGAATATAAAGTGTCGTAATGTCCGTTTAATTTTTCTTTGATGTAGTTCGCATTTAAAATCGCATGCTCTGTAGCGCTTTTTAAACCTTCAGCTCCTAACATCGAAATGTATCCGTAAGAAATCAAACAAACTAGTGCAGATCCCCATGGTGCGGCAGAAATAGCCGTGATCGCCGTTTCTCCTCCTGTTGGGATTACCGGGTTTCCAGGTAAGAAAGGAACCAATTGTGGTGCTACACAAATAGGACCAACTCCAGGACCTCCACCTCCGTGAGGGATAGCGAAAGTTTTGTGTAAATTTAAGTGACAAACGTCAGCTCCAATTGTAGCAGGATTTGTTAATCCAACCTGAGCATTCATGTTCGCACCGTCCATATAAACTTGTCCGCCGTTATCGTGAATGATTTTTGTAATTTCCTGAATAGCACTTTCAAATACACCATGTGTAGATGGGTAAGTTACCATTAAACAAGATAAATTGTCTTTATGAAGAATGGCTTTCTCACGTAAATCTTCTACGTCGATATTTCCGTTTTCTAATGTTTTAGTAACCACTACTTTCATTCCGGCCATTGCTGCAGAAGCAGGATTTGTTCCGTGAGCAGAGGAAGGGATCAAAGCGATATTTCTGTGATCGTCTCCACGTGATTGGTGGTACGCACGAATTACCATAAGTCCAGCGTATTCTCCTTGTGCACCAGAGTTTGGTTGTAAAGTAGTACCGGCAAAACCTGTAATAACGTTTAATTGTTGCTCCAGTTTTTTCAACATTTCCTGGTATCCTTGTGCTTGGTCAAGTGGCGCAAAAGGGTGAACATTATTCCAGTTTGGATTACTTAATGGCAACATTTCAGCAGCAGCATTCAATTTCATCGTACAAGAACCTAACGAAATCATCGAGTGATTTAACGCTAAATCTTTACGCTCTAACATTTTGATGTAACGCATCAAAGCGGTTTCTGAATGGTATTTGTTGAAAACATCATGCTCTAAGAAAGCAGAAGTTCTGTTTACTGAATCCGGGAAATGATTGATTTCTGTTAATTCAGAAATAGTGGTAGCTTGTAAAGAAAGCGCTTCTGCAAAAATGGCAATGATGTCATTTACATCAGAAATACTTGTCGTTTCGTTTAATGAAATCGAAATTGTATTTTCATCAGCATAGTAGAAGTTTACTTCTTTAGCTTCAGCAACCGCTTTTACTTTTTTAGCATCTGCTTGTACTAAGATCGTATCAAAGAAAGCAGAGTTCAGTTGTTGTACCCCTATTTTTTGTAATTCGTTTGCCAAAGTAGCTGCCGCAGCATGTACTTTGTCAGCGATATATTGTAATCCTTTTGGTCCGTGGTAAACCGCATACATTCCAGCCATTACTGACAATAATACTTGTGCAGTACAGATGTTAGAAGTTGCTTTATCACGTTTGATGTGTTGCTCGCGGGTTTGCAACGCCATACGCAATGCACGATTTCCGTTGGTATCGATGGTTACCCCAATGATACGACCCGGCATACTACGTTTGTATTCTTCTTTAGTTGCAAAATAAGCAGCGTGTGGTCCTCCGTATCCTAACGGAATTCCGAAACGTTGTGTAGTACCAACTACAACAGCAGCTCCCATTTCTCCCGGAGGAGTTAATTTTACTAAGCTTAAAATGTCAGCAGCAACGGCAACCTTAATTTCGCTTGCAGCAGCTTTCTCAATAAAAGCAGTATAATCATTTACTTGTCCGTATTTCCCAGGGTATTGTAAAATAGCTCCGAAGAATTCAGTAGAAAAGTCAAAAGTTTCATGGTTTCCAATTACTAGTTCAACACCAATTGGAGTTGCACGAGTTTCTAAAACAGAAAGCGTTTGAGGTAAAATTTCTTCTGAAACGAAAAATTTATTTACATTGTTTTTCTTTTGGTCACGTGAACGAACATCTAACAACAGTGCCATAGCTTCTGCTGCTGCTGTTGCTTCATCTAACAAAGAAGCATTAGCGATTTCCATTCCGGTCAATTCGATAACAGTAGTTTGAAAGTTTAAAATGGCTTCTAAACGACCTTGTGCGATTTCAGCTTGGTACGGTGTGTAAGCCGTATACCATCCCGGGTTTTCAAAAACATTTCTTTGGATTACAGCAGGAACAATCGCCTGATTATAACCTAAACCAATATAAGTTTTAAAGATTTTATTTTTGTTACCTAATTGTTGAATATGGTTAGAGAACTCATATTCAGTCATCGCAGGGTCTAAGTCTAAAGGTGCTTTTAAACGAATGTCATCTGGAAGGGTTTCGTAAACAAGTTGTTCGATCGATTCAACTCCAATTGTCTGTAACATGTGTTGAAGATCTGTTTCTCTTGGACCAATGTGTCTTAAAGCAAAAGCATCTGTTTTCATATAGTTGTAAAAGTGTTGTTTTTTTGTGGTGCAAAATTAAGTATTAATAATAATTTATTCGGTATTTTTAACTTCAAATTTTGTGAAATTTATAACTAATGGGTTGATTTCTTAATAATTGATTAGATTTGAGTCATGAAACTTATCAAACAGATATTAGATTTTTATTTAAACAGCAGCATTCATGTAGCTTTATCGTGTTTTGCATTGGTGCATATTACATTCCATGTCTTTCATATTCAGTACGATGAGCCGATGGCTTTGTTTGTTTTTTTCGGAACAATAGTGGGGTATAATTTTGTTAAATACGATGCTTTAGTTCGGGTGAAAAAAAATCCGATAGGAAGTCAGTTGAAAATTATTGCACTTTTGAGTCTTATTTCGGTGGTTTTGGTTGGTTATTATTTTTTTCAATTAAAGCGAATTACTCAAGTTGTTTCGTTTGGAATTTTTGCGATTACCGCATTATACACCCTTCCGTTTTTTCCGAACAGAAGAAATGCCCGAAACTGGGCCGGAGTAAAAATTTATATGGTTGCCATTTGTTGGGTGGGAGCGACTTTGGTTTTGCCCTTAATCAATGCTGAAATTCCTTTTACTTCTGATTTTTTTATCAAATGCATTCAGCGTTTTATTCTGGTTTTTGTTTTGATCTTGGTTTTCGAAATTCTTGATTTAGCCAATGATGATCCGCATCTGCAAACTGTACCACAAACGATAGGTGTAAAACAAACCAAAATTTTAGGGCTGTTATTGCTGATACCGTTTTGTTTGTTGGAGTTTTTAATTTCGACCTTTAATTATCAAGATCTTTTTATTAATATTATCATGATCACAATGTTGTGTTTGTTCATTGTATTTGCAAACACCAATAGATCTAAGTATTATACTTCTTTTTGGGTAGAAAGTGTGCCGATCTTTTGGTGGCTGATGTTGGTTCTGCTATAAGCTTCAGTAGTTTTTTTTTAACACGAATTACACGAATTATCACTAATTAATTAATGAGATTCTTGGCGGGGAATTTTTGCCACAGATCAAAGGATTAAAATGATTAAAAAATCTGTGCTAATCTTTTTAATCTGTGGCAAGAATAATTCAAGCCAATTCGTGTAGTTCGTGGCGAGCCTTTAGCCACAGATTAAAGGATTAAAATGATTAAAAAAATCCGTGCAAATCTTTTTAATCTGTGGTAAGAATAATTCAAGCCAATTCGTGTAGTTCGTGGCGAGCCTTTAGCCACAGATTAAAGGATTAAAATGATTAAAAAAATCCGTGTAAATCTTTTTAATCTATGGCAAGAATAATTCGTGCCAATTCGTGAAATTCGTGTCAAAAAATCTTCTGACGTGGACGATCTTTTTTATAAGAAACTGTTTTCTGCTGTTTCTTTGAGGATTTTATTTCTGGCTAAAAGAAAATTAGTCAGATGCTTTTCGAGACATATAATATCAAATAATTCCCCGAAAATTCCATAGGGTGTTTCATATTGTAAATGGTCTTTCATGATGGTAATCCCGTTTTGTTCTTCAAAAAAATGCTGGTGTTTGAATGTTTTGAATTTCCCTTCCTCCATTTCATCCAGAAAATAATCATAAAGATCCATTTTGGTGATTCGGCTTTTGTGCGTCAGATAAAACCCGAAGTGTTTTCCTTTCCAGGTGACGGTTTCATTGAAATTAATTAAGCCCGATGTAACACCGGCAATGGCTTTTTCGTTTGAAGTCGCTGTTGATTTCTGATGTAAATCAATATCTCTGGCGGTATCAAAAACAATTTGTTTTGAGGCTTTTATTTTGGTGACTAAGTTTATTGTTGTCATTGTATTAGATTTTTTAATGCTTTTTCTAAAGTGTCAAATTCAAATTGAAAACCTTCTTCAAGCAATCGTTTCGGAATCACATTCCTGCTTTTTAAAACCAATTCCGGTTCTGTCCGGATAAGCAGAGAGCCCAATTTTAATAGCGATTCCGTTATTGGAATCCCAAATGGAACCTGAACAGCTTTTCGTAATAAGGACATGAAATTTTTATTTGCCACGGGTTTTGGAGCAACAATATTCAGTACTCCGGTTATTTCTTTGTCGATTATAAAATCTATTGCTCTGGCAAAATCTGTTTCATGAATCCAGCTTACCATTTGGTTTCCATTTCCTTGTTTTCCGCCAAAGCCAAATTGGGCAAGGGTTTTTAGCGGCACTAATGCACCTCCCTTTTTTCCTAAAACAATAGAAGTTCTCAAAGCCGTTTTTAAGGTACTTGGCGTTTCGGTTTTAAAAAAAGCCTTTTCCCAGGATTGCGCCACGTTCATCGAGAAATCATTGCCAATTTCGCCGTTCCTTTCGTCCATTTCCTTGTCTAAAGAGAAACGATATATGGTGGAGGTTGAGGAATTCAGCCAGTGTTTTGGTGCGTTTTTGCAATTTAAGACCGCTTTATTTAAAATCTTGGTGCTTTCAATTCGGGATAACAGTATCTCTTTTTTGTTTTCTTTGGTGTACCGGCAGTCAACTGATTTTCCGGCAAGGTTTATCAAAACGGCTGCGTTTTCCAGTTCTTTTTCCCAGCCGGAGAATGTCTTAGCATTCCAATTGATATATTTAATTCCGTCAATCGTTTTTGATTTCCCTCGGGTTAAGATTACGATTTCTCCGAATCTGTCTTTAAAATGACTTAGTAAACTCTGACCTAAAAAGCCGGTTCCTGCTGCGATGATTAATTTATTTCGGATCATTAGAAATTTAAAATTAAGAGTAAAACAATAAGTCTGTAAACAACCCACGTGATACATAAGTAAGTTGGTAGTTGTAGTATTTTAATCCTTCTGTAATGTTCCATAAACATAATAAAAGCGGTAAGAACAAACCAAATTAAGGTTACATTAGCTGAAAGATTCACAACAGTCTGCAATGCCAGTATTGGAAGCAATAGTAAGGATCCCATTAAAGAAACCGTCATTAGATTCCCGTTATAATTGAGGATTGTTTTTCGGTCTGATTTCAAAAGAAACAAAGATTGAAAAAAGAGTTGTCCTATCGCTATCATAAACTCTCTTGTGATACTTGCTTTTGGCAAACTCGGAATCAGAAAAGAATAGTTGTACAATACGATTGTGGTCATAACAGTAGCAAAACCAATAAATAAAAAGCGATACTTATAATTGAAATTCGGTACACATTGTAACTTCGCGGCTGTATTGATTTTACTCGGAATAATGACTTTTCGATTATAAGAAACAAACGAATACAGTTTCTTCAAAAAGAATTTAACAGGTTTTATATTTCCGATTTTTTCAATTAAAGGAAAAGAGAATCCAAGGACTTTTAGCAAACTGTCAATTCCGTAAAGCACCGTTTGATTTTTGTTGTCTATTAACGCAATTTCATTGGAAGCACGGTTTATGTCAACAAAAGTTTGCTCGTTTTCATCTAATTGACAATACGATTTACGACCGTTTTCGTCCAGCATTTTTGCTTTTATAAAACCCGTAGTGTAAACTTGACATAACGGACAGTCTTCGTCATACAGTAAAGTTTGGTTTTCCAGTGTTTTCATGACAGTTAGTTTTTAGTAAATCTGACGGGTTTTATAGGTCCCGCCAGATGTAAGGAATGACTTAAGCTTTAAATACTAATCGTTCTTCTCTTGTTTCTTTTGCTTTTCTTTTTCCTCTGAAGAAAAAGTACAAATTGATGAATAACATTATACCTAAGTAAATAGAAAACCCGCCAATTTTATAACTTAAATTTTCAATTAATTCCTGGTAACTGTCTCTGCTCAATTCAAGTTGTAAAATCATTAAAGCGAATCCAACATTTAAAAGATAGAAACCGGTTTCAAAAAGTTTATTAGTAGCCTGAGCGATATCTTCTCTTCCTTTAAAAATATCAAGCATAAAGATTTTCCCATTTTTAAAAAGCGTTTTAGAAACATAATAGGTAAGGAATAATGCAATTGGCAAATAAATACTGTAACCGATTAAGATTTTTGTAGTTTCCATGAGAGTTAAATTTAAGGTGTTATTTAATTAGTTTTTGAATGTATTTAGTAAGAATTATAATATTGAGATAATGTAAAATTGAAATGATGAAAATAATGATCGCCGTTTTTATTCCGATGGTTTCAATAAGTTGTGTTGATGATGTGATTTTCTGCCAGGAAACTAAAGTCATGGCACAATAACCACTATTCAAAAGATAATACGCCAGTAACAATACCTGATTGATTTTTTGACAGATTTCGACGTGATCCGGAATTAGTTCGCGGACATAAATGTTCCCATTCTTGTAACAGATTTTCCCAACTCTGAAAATGATGAAAATCGTGATGCTGAGGTAAATCAGATAGCCAGTAATGTTGAGATTCATGGTCTGTTTGTTTATAGTTATTGATTGTTTTAAACTTTCAGAAAAAAATGAAACTTTTAATTAAATTTTTTTATTTCATGATTTTTAAGACCAGACGACCCAGCCAGTTTTCGTTAAACTCTGTTATTTTATCCAGCATATTATCTGCCTTTAAAACAAAATCATACAATTTATTGGTTTGATCGATAAAGTGTTTTTCTTCGGCAGTGTCTTTTGCTTCTATTGAGGAAACTTCTTTTAGGATTTTAAGAGCAGGTTTAATTTCTCTTTTGCTTCTTTCTCTGGCAATTTTTACGGCCAATTCGTCCAGATCTTTTTCAGCAGTAAAAAATTCCCTTCTTTCTCCGGCTTTGTATTCTTTATATACAATTCCCCAATCCATTAAACCTCTTAAGTTCATACTTGCATTACCACGGGAGATCTGCAATTCATCCATAATATCTTCCATAGAAACCGGTTCGTTAGAAACCATCAGTAAAGCATGAATCTGTGCCATGGTTTTATTGATGCCCCATTGAGAACCTAAAGCTCCCCAGGTCTGTATGAATTTATTTTTTGCTTCTTTGAATTCCATAGATCAAATGTAGGCAAAAGTTTTTAAACTTTCAAAAATAATTGAAAGATAATTTTAAAATAGAATAGCATTGCCTCTTACAATGGTGTGCTAACTGCATTTTTAAAGTTTTAAAAGCACTGCTATTCTGCGATTAAGTTAGGGGTGTTTGCTTTGAATTCATTTACTAAACTATTTATCTCATATAGGTAAGAAGGGCTTTCATGACATTTAAAAGGACTCTTGGGGCATTTTTTAGCTCTTTCATGACAAAAAAAATTTGCCCCATGACATTTTTTTACACAAAGAACGACTGCTGTTATAGCTTTGATAGGGAATTTAAGAGATGGAGTACAGAATAGCGTTCCATTTTTATGCCCGTTTACTTTTCAATAAAGAGAAGAGCAACCACTCGAAAGAAACCAGCTCCATTCTGAAAAGTTCTAATTAAACATGACAAAAACCAAAAACCAAACCATAATGGAAAATTTAGTAACAGAAGATTATTTAGCAGAAGGAACTATAGGAAATGTTGGGATGCCGGGTGCTCCAATTGCTACGTTTAGTTTGATAGTAAAGCCATTGAAGAATTCTGTGACGGGTACCGTTATCATTAAACAAACCGTAGATGATGCTGAAAATGATATAGCCGTTGAGGTTAAAGGAAAAATCAATGTTACGCGATTAGGACAATTCACAAAAGTAGTCAGCCTGCAAGGAAAGTACAGACAGTCGCTGGAGAAATCGGAGAATGACTCTTTTTTGGCTGATTTTGATGCCTATTTTGCGATTAACAACTGCTGGGACGGAACGGGAGGTTTTTCGTGCCACAATCACCAGATCGAAAATGAACCTGTTGCTTTGGCGGAAAATTTGAAAGAGGAATTTGGTATCAATTAAAAAAGATGCGCCTGATCATTTTACTGCCCGTAATGTGAATTTAAATAAATGTTTTGCTGCTTAATTATATCCCTAAATAAACCAAATCTAAACTGTGAAAAAGATGAAAAAAACAACCACAAAAATTATTGCTGTAGCATTTATGGTAATAGTAATCCTGTTTTTAGGATGTAAAAAAGAGAAAGGCCTTTTGGCTTCTAATGATTATGAGTATTTACCACAAGATGTAAAAGAAACTTGTACGATGTCTGAATCCGAGTTTAAGTCTTGGTTCGCTTCAGGTACCGTAACTGAAAACGGATTAGTCAAACCGGCGAACAGTGTATTATTTCCGAGTAAAAACAATTGTGATTTTTATAAATGGTCGGAGCAGATGTTCTTATGGCTAACGTCTCCGGCTTCAGGAGGATATAACGGAAAAGGAACTGTTTTAGAATCTTCCGTATTCTACAATGTTTCACCTCCTGATTCCTTAAACAAACGTACGCTGACACAACACAAAGCCAATGAAGCGCTTCGTGCGGTAAGTAACATTAATCAAAGCGGACCAAACAGATTGCCTATTTTGATCGATAAAAATGGAAGAAGGTTTGAAATTGAAGCAGCGAAAAAGGATGAAAAAGTTAAAAACGACGTTAACAAATTAATCCAGTTCGATCATATTTCGACCAATGCCTCAGGATTACACTCTTTTATTGATACAAAAGGAAAAGTCATCAAAAATCCAAAACCTGTTATCGACAGTAAAATTAACCCGTCTGCGGTGGTACAGGAATTTAAAATAGGGGCAAAATCAATTTTTCTTGATTCTAAAGGTAGAGAAGTGCAGTCTGAACAAGGACAGGCAGGTTCTCATGGCGCTTTAATGGGAGAAAATAAATCATTAGTATATTATATCACTATGGTTAATGATGTTTACGCTTATTTTTTAACAGGAGTTAACGAGGGTAAATTAAACGGAAATCAATTTCCAACCACAGCCAGCGCCAGAGATAGTATTTTGGCCTATGCAAAAACAAAAGGCTGGGCCGCACCTCCCGATCCGGATGCTTTGGCAATGGAATTAAAAACGTCATGGGTAGAAGTCAAAGATTTACCAAACGCGGATACTTATGTTACGATAAAAGCGGTAATCCCTACTTATGATAAGTCCAATCCAAAGGTATGGGTTGAAAAGGGGCAAAAAACAACAACATTAGCATTGGTAGGAATGCATGTTGTAGGAAGTGTAGCCGGACATCCTGAAATGGTTTGGGCCACTTTTGAACATGAGAAAAATTCACCAAATGATGCATATGCGTATCGCGACAAACAAAATAATATAAAACAGGTGCGAGCCGATACCGGTAAAGGATGGCTTTTTAATGTCAATGCCAATGATACAACAGGAAATCAAAACTTTCAAAGTATGACTGTTTCAGGTAATACGATTCAGGTAAAAGATACAACGATTAAGACTCCTAATGTAAGAAGAATTATGGCTTGGGGAGTGGCTTCTAATACCGTTCCTAACGGAGAAGATCAAACACCGGCTGATTCCAACAGTGAGATCATTTCCATAAATAATGCCGTTCGTAAGATGTTGGTAGGCAAAGATGTCAGAAAAAATTATCTGTTAATAGGAGCAACATGGACTTTTGGAGGTGCGGCACCAAACGGGAATGTTTACCCCTACGGAGGGACAGCTGACTCAATTCCTAATGGAGATGCAATTGGTACCGGACAGTTGTCTAATAGTACCATGGAAACGTTTGTTCAATCTCCATCAACGGCTTCGACAGACAGCACGGCAATCTCTTGTTTTTCTTGTCATAGTAATAATACTAGTCCTAGTCTGCAACCCAAAATCCTGAGTCATGTTTTCGGTGAAATTATACCGTTATCGTCCTCTAGTAAGAAAAAAATATAAGTGAAATAAAAATGGTATTGTCGTCAAAAAGCGATTGATCACCTAAAATAAGAATGGCAAAAAAAGCGAAGCAACAGTTTCGGTTTTTTTGCTGTTTTTGTCTTTCTAAATAATAAATCTCAAACACCAACAATTAACCTAAAAAAGAAGTATTATGACAACATTTTCATCAAGTCCGAATTTTGCGAATGGTTACCCGACACCGGGACCGCAAGATCCGACACCCCAAAAAGTTTTCGATCATATTTTTTTTCTTTCAGAAACAGATTGGAAAATAGCTAGAGAACAAGAGCATTTTGATTTTATTATAATTGGTAGTGGTTTTTGTTCTTTGGCTTTTGCTGAGCGAACTTTAGCTCAAAACCCAATGTCTAAAATTTTGATTGTAGAAAGAGGTCCTTTTTTCCTGCCGGAACATTTTCAAAATTTACCTATTCCTTATCAACATGTGTTAGGTGGATTGTCAGAAACATTTCCGTGGACACTTTCGAGTAAAACGGCAACACAACCTGCAGGGAATATCCAGTTTCAACACGGAATGATTCCTTTTTTTGGAGGAAGAAGTATTATGTGGAGTGCCTGGTGTCCAAGACCTACACAGGAAGAAATGCAATATTGGCCGCAAGAAACTATAGATGCTGCAAAAGCGCATTTTAAATCGGCAGAAATTTTATTAAATGTAGTGCCGGCCGATCAGATCGATAGTGATTTAGATCCTGCCGTTTTAAAACATGTTGCTTTGCAACGCCCTGTGTACGGACTATTGCAAACCGAGCTTCAGGAAATGTTGGCTGCTAATTTAGGGAAAGTGACTTCAGCAACCAGAAGTATAGCAGCGCCTTTAGCAGCGGGGTCAGGGGTACAGGAAGGTTTGGATTTTGCTAAATTCTCTACCCCATCTGTAATGTTGGATCTTGCGATAAAACAATCTGATTTAAGTAAAAAAGGACAAGGTAGTCCGCTGCAAATGGTAGGCAATTGTATTGTAAACCGTATTCATCAGCAAGACGGCGTTGCCACTGCTTTAGAAACTTCCAGAGGAATGGTAAACGTAGGTAATGCTAAAGTGATTTTGGCAATGGGAACACTTCCTCCGGCTACGTTGATCTTAAATTCTTTTCCTCAGGTAAAAAGAGCAGGAGAACGTTTTACGGCACATTTTATTACCTCTGTAGTAGCACGTATCCCGCGTAAAGATTATGATTTTGCGAATCAATTAAGTGAATTGGAATTAGCGGCGATCTATATGGCAGGTGTAAATAAAGAAAGTGGTATGCAATATCACGTACAACTTTCGGTTCTTTCAGATAAAAATCCGCTTAAGAATGCTCAGAAAGCAGCTCGTTATATGCCGGATGTTGTTGCTACTGCCTCTATGGCACAGCTTACAAGTTCTGAGGATTATTTGGTATTTGTATGTGCAGTACTGGGCGAAATGGATTTCAGAAATCCGGAGAATTACCTGCGTCTTAACGGGCAATCTGATCCTACAACAAATGTAACGTTGCAGGCGGTAGCCGGTGAAACAGATTTGCAGACTTGGGATACCATGGATCATGGGACTTTTCAAATGTTAGAAGAGGCTTTATCACCAAAAGGACACACTGCTGTAGAATATTGGCATGGTAATGCAGATGAAGGAGTCTGGATGAGTGAGCACCCACCGGTTAAACAACGCAGAGTGGGCGGATTGGTTCATGAAGGTTCAAGTCTTTGGATTGGCAAAGGAGACGAAGGAGTTGTTGGTTTGGATTACCGTCCAAACGGTGTTGAGAATGTCTATGTGACAGGAGGAGCACTTTGGCCTGCAAGTGGTTCGTGGAATCCAACAATGACTATGGTTGCACTGGCTCAGGATTTGGCAGATAATTTGCACCAGGAGTCCCATATTAAGGTTAAAAGCGAATCTAAAACTTTTGTCTCCAATTAATCATGGAAAGTCAAGCTATAAACGAACTCGATACCGATATAAATAATATACCATTAGATACTATTCCTGCCATGACAGTGGGAGATGTACTCGATAAAACAGATGGTGTATATTTTTGTATCAAGAATCACGATGCTGTCTTTTTGTGGGTCAATAAAGATTTTGCAGATCTATTAGGGCAAAAGCAAGAAGACCTTATCGGGACCAGAGATAGTCGTGCCGCACATGTGGCCCATGACAAAGAGGTTATGGAAAGTGGTATCCCATTGTTGAATTACTATGAGACCATTGAAATAACCGAGCCAGACGGATCAGTTGCCGATTTAGAAATCGTTACTCAAAAAGGGCTTTTACGGAAGAAAGGTGGCGACGAAATTATAGGAATCACCGTGTGTTTTTCTAAACGATTTCCTAACGCCAATATCGAGGCCGATCGATTGATTCGAAAGTTAAATATGGTTCCCACTGGAATCGGAGGGTATTTAGCCCATGGACCCGAAAGTGATATCATCCTCCCGGAAGCAGCTTTACCGAAACGTTTTGATGGTGATCGTAGGGCTTATTCTACCAATTATTTTCTTTTAAAAGAAGGTGAGGTGCTTAAAATTCATGCCTTGAATCAAGATGAGCAATGGTTTTTCCATCAGGGAAGCGCGATCAAACTGCATATATTCTCAGAAGAGGGCGTTTATTCTACGATAACTTTTGGCAGTGATCTCGATCAGGGACAACTTCTAATGGGAGCTGCACCGCATAACCATTGGTTTGGTGCCGAATTATTAGGTCCGGGTTATGCCTTATCGAGCTGTAGTCTTGCTCCAGCCTGGGATAAAAGTGATAGTTTTCTTCCTACTCCTGAACAAATTGAAAGGCTTAAAATTAAATTTCCGGAGCAAGTTGAAATCATTAATAAGCTTCAGTAAAAGCATAAAAAAAAACGGAGCTATTCGCAATAGCAAGCAGCTCCATTTATAGTAGTATAAATCAAAACCGAAGCAATTGCTTCGGTTTTTTAGTTATCTTTTGTCTTCCTTGGAATAATTAGATTCTCCATCAAGAGGGATAGGATTTCCTAAAAAATGAGGTTCGCGATTTCTCAGAACATCAAAAAAGGATTTCACTATAGAAATACATTCTCTAAATCGGACATATTTATAGCCGCTATATTCCCCTTTGTTTGCAGAGAAACCAATTGATTTTACACCAAGTTTGTTTCCAATGTAAATGGCTCTGTTTAAATGGTATTCCTGAGAGATTAAAGTTGCTTTTTCAACTTTAAAAATATGCTTCGCTCTATACATCGTCGAATACGTATCGAAACCGGCATAATCAACAAAAATCTTAGTCGTATCAACACCGTTTCTATAACAGTACTTTTTCATGACCGTTAATTCATCATATTCGTCACGTCCATTGTCACCCGAAAGTAAAATTTTGCTAATTCTTTTGGTTTTGTACAGTAGAATTCCGGCATCAAGTCTGTCCTTTAAATATTTACTTGGCTGATCACCATTAATTCCCGCACCAAAAACAATTCCAATATCGTTTTTTGGTGATTTTTCTAAAGAGTGGTAAATAAGTTCTTCTGTAGTTGATTTTACATAGTAATTAACAGAAATAATCGCAACCAATCCTATAACAGAAAGGCAAAGGAATAGTTTAAAATACTTTTTCAAGAGTAGCTATTTTTTAATATTAAAATTCCAGTCACAGCCTTAAACTGCGACTGAAAACGGAGAACTTTTTAAAGTAATCCCGCACGTTTCAATAAAGCTTCAGGTTTTGGTTCCTGACCTCTAAAACGTTTGTATAAAAGCATCGGGTGTTCTGTTCCTCCTTTTGAAAGTACATTTTCTTTGAACTTTGAAGCTACTTCAGCATTAAAGATTCCTTTTTCCTGAAAATATTCAAAAGCATCTGCATCTAAAACTTCGGCCCATTTGTAACTGTAATATCCGGAAGAATAACCGCCTTGGAAAATATGTGAAAATGCCGTACTCATAGCATTCTCTTTTACTTCAGGGTACAATTTTGTATCGGCAAATTGCTTCGTTTCGAAAGCTTTTAGATCCGTAATGTTGGTCGGATCTTGTCCGTGCCAAGCCATATCCAATAATCCAAAACTCAACTGACGTAAAGTCGCTAGTCCTTCCTGAAAACTGGCACTTTCTTTTATTTTCTGAACATATTCAATTGGGATAATTTCATCCGTTTCATAATGATTGGCAAACAAAGCCAAAGCTTCCGGTTCGTAACACCAATTTTCCATAATCTGACTTGGTAATTCTACAAAGTCCCAAAAAACGGAAGTTCCGGACAGACTTGGGTAGGTGGTGTTGGCCAACATTCCGTGTAACCCGTGACCAAATTCGTGGAATAAAGTCGTTACTTCATTAAAAGTAAGTAAAGAAGGTTTTGTTTCTGTTGGTTTAGTGAAATTACAAACATTAGAAATGTGTGGTCTTTCGTTTACATCATTTTTTACATATTGCGATTTGAAGGAGGTCATCCAGGCGCCGTTTCGTTTTCCTTTTCTTGGGAAAAAATCCGCATAGAAAATCGAAACTAAGTTATTTTCAGCGTCTGTTACTTCATAAGTGGTAACTTCTTCATGGTATTTGTCAATATCAAAGACTTCTGTAAAGGTTAATCCGTATAGTTTTTCGGCAACGATGAAAGCTCCGTTTAATACTTTTTCTAACTGGAAATAAGGTTTTAGCTTTTCATCATCTAAGTTGAAAAGTTGTTGTTTTAATTTCTCAGAGTAATAAGAGCCATCCCATTTCTCCAATTCTTCAATTCCGTCCAGTTCTTTTGCAAAAGCCGTTAATTCTGCAAACTCTTTTTGAGCGGCAGGCTTTGCTTTCGCTAATAAATCGTTTAAGAAAGTAAAAACTTTTTCCGGGCTTTCTGCCATTCTTTCTTCCAGAACAAAATGCGCGTGTGTTTTATAGCCTAACAAATTGGCTCTTTCGAAACGTAATTTAGCTATTTTTAAAACATTCTCCTGATTGTCAAATTCGTTACCCTGAAATGCTTTTGCGCCAAAGGCAATGGCCATTTTTTTACGCAATTCGCGATTGTCAGCATAAGTCAAAAACGGAATATAACTTGGGTGGTCTAAAGTAAAAATCCAACCTTCTTTCTCCTGACTTTTTGCCAGTGACCGGGCTGCTTCAATAGTTCCTTCCGGTAATCCGGCTAAGTCACTTTCGTTTGTTAAATGCAATTCGAAGGCATTGGTTTCTGCCAAAACATTTTCGCCAAATTGTAAACTTAATTTAGAAAGTTCTTTGTCGATTTCGCGTAATTGCTCTTTTTTGTCTTCGGCTAAGTTGGCTCCATTTCTGGAGAAACTTTTATATTTTTTATCTAAAAGTGTCGTTTGTTCCGGAGTTAGATTCAAACTTTCTTTTTGATCATAAACTGCTTTTACTTTAGAAAATAAAGCGGCGTTTAACGTAATGTCATTTCCGAAATCCGATAATAAAGGCGAAACTTCCTGAGCGATTTTTTGCATTTCGTCATTCGTTTCAGCCGAATTTAAATTGAAGAAAATACTCGAAATACGATCCAAAATGTCACCGGAATATTCCAATGTAAGAATCGTATTTTCAAAAGTGGGTGTTTCGGGATTGTCTACGATGGCATCAATTTCGGCCTTGGCCTGAGCAATTCCTTCCTGAAAAGCAGGAAAATAATCTTCGATTTTGATTTGCGAAAATGGGGCTGTATTATGTCTGGTGTTGAAATATTGTGTTAAGATACTCATTGATATTGTTTTTTATTCTACTGATTTTTTATGACGTTTCGGGCTAATTTAGCGGTTTAATTTTGATTGTTAGGAGCCTGAAAAGTTAAAGTCATAATTTGAATTTTTCTAAATCTTGAAAGTTGTTCCAAAAACGTAGTAATTGGATTGTTTCGTTTTCTATTCGGTAATAAAGTGAAATGTGTTTGGTAATGACAATTTTGTAGACGTTTTTGTAGTTGGTCTTTAGGAATAAAACGGTGTCATTTTTTAGAAGGGCTATTATTGTGTCTACTTTTTTAATAAAATGTAAAGCACTTTTTTCAGACCATTCTGCTTCAAGATAATCGATGTTGTTCCAAAAATCTTTTTTAGCTTGTGGAGCCCAAATTACATCCATTATTTAAAATATTTTGAATAACGGATTTTGGTTTCTTCCATGACGGCATCATGTTGGATTCCTTCTTCTTTTTCTAAAGAATAAATAGCTTCATTGATTTTGCTTTTTTGCTCTTCTGATAAACTTTCTTTCGATTGAATGAAATCAACAATTTCCTGAATCAAATCAGGATTGTCTATGTCCAGAACAATTTTAGCTAATTCTATTTTAGAGGCTTGGATATTCATTACTGCTTTTTTATCAAAGTTAAGTTTTTCTTTTAAGTTTTAAAGTGTTTTAAATCTGATTGTTTGTCAAAAGAGAATAAGCGTAAAGGTCCATTTGAATTGAAATCTAAAATTCCCGCAGGATTTTGGAAATCTTGCGGGAATTAGTTTTTTATTTTTTTAAACCCTCAGCAGCTTTATTAACGGCAGCTTTAAGTTCTTCTTTGTATGAGATAATAGTCTCAAGAACCGCTTTGTCGTGACTTCCGATGATTTGTGCGGCCAGAATTCCGGCATTTTTTGCTCCATTTAGGGCAACTGTTGCTACAGGAACTCCACCCGGCATCTGAAGAATAGACAATACGCTATCCCATCCGTCAATAGAATTACTTGATTTTACAGGAACTCCAATTACAGGTAACGGTGACATCGAAGCAACCATTCCCGGTAAATGCGCTGCACCACCTGCTCCGGCAATAATCACCGAAATACCGCGAGTGTGCGCATTTTTACTGAAATCAAATAATTTTTCCGGTGTTCTGTGTGCCGAAACAATATCAACTTCTACTTCTATATTAAATTGTTTTAGTATGTCGATGGCATCCTGCATGACCGGCATGTCTGAGATACTTCCCATTATGATAGCTACTTTGCTCATGTTTTTTGTTTTTTTGTTGTGTGTTTTGTTTTAAGTTAAAAGTTTCATGTTTCACGTTTCACGTTTTAGACTGTGACTGAAAACTGAGACTGTTTTTTTTGTTTCAAGTTTCACGTTCAGGTTTTTGTCTTTGTATAAAAACTTTTTTAGTTAAAGTTATTTGAAGAATTTATAAATCAAAAATAGAATTCCAAAAGCGACTGCAATATAACATAGTACTAAAATAAGGAATGCGATAAAGCTTTTGATTCTTTCACCTAGATATTCCGTACTATCCGTAAATCTTTTAAAACTGTCTTTAATCAAATTTGAATTACTATTTACGCTGCTGAGGTTACTTAAGAAGTCTAAAAAATCCATTTTTATATTTTGATAAAACTTAAATTCTTAAAAACTTAAATTGAAAACAGAGACCGTTTTTTGTTCCAAGTTTTAGACTGCGACTGAAAACTGTGTCTGTTTTTATGTTTAAAGTTTCAAGTTTCACACTGTGACTGAAAACTGCGACTGTATACTTTCCTAACTAATAACCTTAATAGTATTCTTAACATCCTCTGCAATTCGTCTTGCCTCGGTCATGTCTTGATTTACAATCGTAACATGTCCCATTTTTCTGAACGGGCGTGTTTGTTTTTTACCGTAAATATGCGGTGTAACACCATTCCATCCTAAAATGGTTTCTATATTTTGGTATACGACATCGCCAGAGAATCCTTCTGCGCCGACTAAATTTACCATTACTCCGGCAACTTTACTTTCTGTATCTCCTAATGGAAGATCTAAAATGGCACGTAAATGATTTTCGAATTGTGAAGTATAACTGGCTTCAATAGAATAATGACCGGAATTGTGTGGACGCGGTGCGACCTCATTTACCAGGATTTCATCTTCGTTAGTTTGAAACATTTCGACCGCTAAAAGTCCAACGTGATTGAATTTTTCAGAAACATTTAAGGCAATCGCTCTGGCTTTTTCCGCTACTTTTTCATCAATACGGGCAGGGCAGATTACATATTCTACCTGATTGGCTTCGGGATGAAATTCCATCTCCACAACCGGATATGTTTTTATTTGACCGGACGGATTGCGACAAACAATAACCGCCAGTTCATTTTTGAACGGAATCATCGTTTCTGCAATACATTCTACATTTGGTAAAGAATCCAGATCGGTACTTTTACGAATCACTTTTACGCCATTTCCATCATATCCAAATTCCGTACATTTCCATACAAATGGTAATGTCAGATCGTTGATTTTTGATTTTAGACTTTCCAGATTCTCAAATTTTTCAAAAGGAGCCGTTGGAATATGGTTTGCGGCATAAAATTCTTTTTGAATTCCTTTGTTTTGAATTCCTTTTAAAGTTTTTGGAGAAGGGTAGATTTTTAGGCCTTCATTCTCTAATTGTGTTAAAGCTTCCAGATTAACCAATTCAATTTCGAAAGTTAAAACATCAACCAGTTTTCCAAAATTGTACACCGTTTCATAGTCCATTAAATCGCCTTTGAAAAATTGGTTGCAGGCAATTTTACTGGGTGCTTCGTCACTCGGATCTAATACATAAGTTTGTATGTCAAATTTTCGGGTATCAAATAACAGCATCTTGCCCAATTGTCCACCACCTAAAATTCCTAATTTAAAATCAGAAGAAAAATAATTCATTGTTGTGTGTTTGTGATGCGCAAAGATACTTTATAATGATTGAATAGGAAAACGCTATTTTATTTTCGTTAAAACTTCTCTGGCAACGGCTTTATATGCTGCCGAATGTGCTGCATAATCCTTGTTTAGAATGATTTGCAGTTCCGGATGAATCCAGTCGTGATGGTTTCCTAAAACGTATAAAGTTCTGATGGAGTAGGCTTTTGCGGCTACTTTTGTGTCGTTTATAAGCCAGTCAAAAGAGGCTTCGATACAATCCTGAAGGTTTTCTTCTGAAAGTAAAATGCTGTTTTCGTTTTTCTTATAATGCGATTTTACTAATAGCTGAACGATTTTTGCAATGGGACGAATCGCACTTTCGTCTTTTAAGATTTTAAGATTCGAACAGAAAAAATCAAGATGGGATTGCAGCCAGATCAATTCTTCGTAAGAGACAAACTCTAAAATCCAACACGCTTTATGGTTGTTTTTGTCAAGAGGAGAAAAGCAGATAGAAAGCAATTCTTTGAATTGATCCTTGTTTTCTAAAATGTCCTGTGCGATTTTAAGCCGGTTTTCCCGGTAAGCTTTTAAATAGTTAAGTTTTGATTGGAGTTCAGAGGACATTTGTTTGGGTTTTAAATACGCAACTAAAATAGGTAATTTAGTGAGAATATCTCATAAAATTTGTAGGAATATCAGTCTGATGAGATGAAGGCAAAGCAGTATCGATTATTGTACTATTAGATTGAACTCAGGAAGCACGTTTTTTAGTCGCAATCAAGTCGTCATCGGGAGAGAATTTAAAGGTTTTTGAGTTCGGTGTTTCGGTCTTTTATGGGGTGTTATGGTTTTAGATTTTACTTAAGGTTTTGAAGAGTAATCGTTTAATCGGAATCGAAATATTTTGAACTTAAAATTTGTAATTGGTAGGGGATGTTAAACAATCTGAAAAAAATTAACTCACCTTGTATTTTGATACTGTCCTTTGGTTGTAATTCTGTATCTTTGCGCATTATTTTAAATATGAAAATAATGATACAACTTCACGATAAACAATTTGTTCCGTTTATTTCGGCAAAAGAAATTGATTTTGCTTTAACGAAAATAGTTGCCCAAGTAGAAGATGATTTTGGAGATGATACGCCAATTTTTATTGGGGTTTTGAATGGCGCATTTATGGTTGTGGCCGATTTTCTGAAAAAATATAAAAGCCCATGCGAAGTTTCATTTATCAAAATGGCCTCTTATGAAGGGACAGAATCAACAAATTCTGTGAAACAAATAATAGGAATTAATCAGGATTTGACTGGCAGAACCGTAGTGCTTATCGAAGATATCGTGGATACAGGAAACACGATTGAGGAATTAAAAGCACTGTTTAAGGCACAAAATGTAAAACATTTTAAGATTGCCACTTTGTTTTTTAAACCTGAAGCTTATAAAAAAGACATTAAGATTGATTATGTCGGGATTAGGATTCCGAATAAGTTCATTGTTGGTTATGGTTTAGACTACGACGGTTTGGGAAGAAACCTGCCAGAAGTATATAAACTAGCCGAATAAATTTTAAAACACAAACACACAACTATATATTCATTTTAAACTTCTTTGAAAATAAGAAGTCAAGCAACACTCACACTTATTATGATTAACATTGTTTTATTTGGAAAGCCTGGAGCGGGAAAAGGAACTCAGGCAGAATTTTTAAAAGAAAAATACAAATTAACACATCTTTCAACCGGAGATATTTTTCGTTTTAATTTAAAAAACGATACAGATTTAGGTAAAAAAGCAAGAGTTTTTATGGATAATGGAGAGTTGGTACCTTGCGAAGTAACAACTGCAATGTTAATTGACGAAGTGAAAAAACATCCGGATACTGCGGGATTTTTATTCGACGGTTACCCGAGAACGCTAGATCAGGCGGAAGCTTTAGATAAATTTTTGCCAACAATTGGTTCAAGTGTTACCGCAACAATTGCCTTAGAAGCAGATGATGAAATTTTGGTAGCTCGTTTGTTGGAAAGAGGAAAAACAAGCGGAAGAGTGGATGATCAGGACGAAGAGAAAATTCGCGTGAGATATCAGGAATACAATGAAAAAACAGCTCCATTAATTGGATATTATAAAACACAGAATAAGTTTCATGCGGTAAACGGTATTGGAACTATCGAAGAAATTACAGAACGATTAACGTCAGTTATAGATAATTTGTAGAAGCTTTTTCCGGCTGTCGTTACATCCCGAGGGTTATTGGGATATAAAAAACTATTTTTCCATACCATAAAATGAGCTTCTTCGAGTTGCTGTTTTTTGGGAGGAAAAATTAGTTTTTTTTAGCTTTTAGCTTTTGACTTCCGGATGGTAACACAGGTGAACTTTAAATTATTATTTTAACGACTATTAAATAACGAATCAATTACAAATTGGAAATACTAATAATATTTTTTCTAATTCTATTAAATGGAGTTTTCTCCATGTCTGAGATTGCATTGATCTCAGCAAGGAAAAACAGATTGGAGACTGCAGCAAAAAAAGGGAATAAAAGTGCCAAAATAGCACTGGATCTGGCCAATTCTCCAAATAAATTTTTATCAACCGTTCAAATCGGAATTACCTTAATCGGAATTTTGACCGGTATTTATTCGGGTGATAAAATCACGATGGATGTTGAAATATTTGTAAGTGGATTTGGAGTTTTAAAACCATATGCGCATTCTGTCGCAGTTGGTATTGTAGTAGTTGTTTTGACTTTTTTCTCTTTGGTTTTAGGGGAATTATTGCCAAAACGAATCGGGTTAAATTATCCTGAGTCTATTGCAAAAATGGTAGCAATGCCAATGAAAATAGTCTCGATTATTACAGCGCCATTTATTTGGTTGTTGACATCATCGACTGATTTTCTGTTGAATGTTTTACAAATTAAACCCACAGCAGACGGGAAAGTTACAGAAGAAGAAATTAAAGCCATTATTAAAGAAGGAACCGAAGGCGGAGAAGTTCAGGAAATTGAACAGGATATCGTGGAACGTGTTTTTCATATTGGTGACCGAAAGGTAAATTCGTTAATGACACACCGTAAATCGGTAGACATGTTGCCCTTAAATGCAGATAAAGCCAAAATAAAAGAGCTGGTTTTGCAGGATTTGCACACAGTTTACCCGGTATATAGTGACAACTACGATGATATTGTCGGGATAGTTACATTAAAAAATATATTCGCCAATATTGAAAGCGATCATTTTGATTTAGCGGCAATTATGATTGAAGCTCCTTATTTAATGGAGCAAACAACAGCTTACAAGGCATTAGAGAATTTCAAAAAAACAGGAATTCATTATGCTATGGTTTCAGATGAATATGGCGTTTTTCAAGGTATAATTACCTTAAATGATATATTAGAAGCCTTAGTTGGTGATGCGTCTGATTTTTATAAAGACGAATTCCAATTAATAGAAAGAGAAGACGGTTCATGGATGGTAGACGGACATTATTCGTTACACGATTTCTTAACCTATTTTGAGCTGGACGAATTAACAAACGATTACGAGGTAAATACCGTAAGCGGAATGATTATGACGGAACTTTCTCATATTCCAAAAGAAGGGGAGAAATTAATCTGGCAAAAATTTGTTTTAGAAGTCATCGATATGGATGGCGTAAAGATTGATAAAGTGCTGGTAAAAGCGCTAAAAGAGTAAAGAGAATTTGTTTCAGGTTTTATTATGTTTCAGGTTTCAAGTTTAGTGTGATATACCAACTTGAAACCTGAAACTTTAAACTTTAAACTATACATAAACAAAAAGAAAATAGTTTTCAGTTTCAGTTTTCAGTCACATTTGTGCTGAAAACTGCGACTGCGACTGAATACTAAAAACAATGACAGAGGGAAATTTTGTAGATTATGTTAAGATATATGTTTCTTCCGGAAAAGGAGGGAAAGGATCTACACATTTACATAGAGAGAAATTTATTGAAAAAGGAGGTCCGGACGGTGGTGACGGAGGACGTGGTGGACACGTATATTTAGTGGGTAACAAAAGTCTTTGGACATTGTTTCACCTAAAGTTCGCGCGACACGTAAAAGCAGGTCACGGTGGTGATGGAGGAGGAGATCGTAGTACCGGTGCCGACGGAGATGATAAATTTATCGAAGTACCTTTAGGAACTGTTGTAAAAGATAAAGAAACGGGAGAAACCCTGTTTGAAATTACCGAAGACGGAGAAAAAAGAATCCTTTCTAAAGGAGGAAAAGGTGGTTTAGGGAACTGGCACTTTAGAAGTTCAACCAATCAGACTCCAAGATACGCACAACCTGGTTTACCGGGAGTAGAAATGGATGTTATTCTGGAACTTAAAGTTTTGGCTGATGTTGGTTTAGTTGGATTTCCTAATGCAGGAAAATCGACTTTATTGTCTGTACTGACTTCTGCAAAACCAAAAATTGCAGATTATCCGTTTACGACTTTGAAACCCAATTTAGGAATTGTGGCGTACAGAGATTATCAATCTTTTGTAATTGCCGATATTCCGGGAATTATTGAAGGGGCTGCTGAAGGAAAAGGATTAGGTCATTATTTCCTGCGTCATATCGAACGTAACTCAACATTATTGTTTTTGGTTCCTGTTGATACACCGGACATTAAAGCGGAATACGATATTTTGGTAAACGAATTGACAAAATATAATCCTGAGATGTTGGACAAAGAACGTCTTTTAGTGATTTCAAAATGCGATATGCTGGATGATGAACTTAAGGCTGAATTAAAAACAGAATTAGACGTTGCTTTCAAAGATATTCCTTATATGTTTATCTCTTCTGTGGCACAACAAGGCTTAACAGATCTTAAAGATAAACTTTGGAAGATGTTGAATGACTAAAAAGTAATACACTATTTAAAAGGTGTTCTGGAAACAGAACACCTTTTTTGTTTTTGATACTGTTAAATTCGTAAAAAAACGCCAATAATACTTCGTTCTACACAGTTTTAAGAACTTCAACGATTAGATAATTGCGAAAATGAGCTATATTCGCATGACTTAAAATAATTGACATGAAAAAAATAATTTTATTCTTGACCATGTGCCTAATGGCTTTTCCTGTAAGAGCTGATGAAGGAATGTGGTTTTTGATGTTTATCGAAAGATTGAACCATAGAGATATGGAAAAAATGGGCTTGCAATTAACAGCCGAAGAGATTTACAGTATTAATAATCATAGTTTGAAAGATGCTATTGTACAATTTAATGGAGGTTGTACAGCCGAAATCGTTTCTAAAAGCGGTTTGGTTTTAACCAATCACCATTGTGGTTATAATGCTATTGCAGAACTTTCGTCTGCAGAAAAAAATTATTTGAAAGATGGTTTTTGGGCAAAAGAAAAAAGTGCCGAGATGAAACCAAAATCATTATATGTTCGTTTCTTCGTTCGTATGGATGACGTTTCGAAAAGAATATTGTCTAAAGTTGATGATAAAATGACGGAAACGGAAAGAAACAAAATTATTCAACAAGAGATCGCTTTGATTGAAAAGGAGAATAATGAAGGTGGAAAATATACGGTTTCTGTTCGCCCTTTCTTTCAAGGAAATGAATATTACTATTTCGTTTACCAAGATTATACTGATGTACGTTTAGTGGGTACACCTCCGGAAAGTGTTGGTAAATTTGGTGGAGATACAGATAACTGGGAGTGGCCGCGTCAAACTGGAGATTTCTCTATGTTTAGAGTATACGCAGACAAAAACGGAAATCCTGCAACTTATTCGAAAGATAATGTGCCTTTACAGCCGAAGCATTATTTACCGATAAGTCTTAAAGGAGTTAAAGAAAATGACTTTGCTATGATTTTGGGTTACCCGGGAAGAACAAACCGTTGGATGCCGGCAGGTGGAATCGAGCAAAATGTAAAATTTGCTTATCCTGCATGGGTTGAAGGTGCTAAGACCGGAATGGACCAAATGAAAAAGTATATGGACAAAGATGCAACTGTTCGTTTACAGTATGCTTCTAAATATGCGTCTACAGCTAATTACTGGAAAAACCGTCAAGGAATGATTGATGCTTTGACTAAAGCAGGAACAGCAGCTACTAAAGAAGAGCAAGAAGATAAGTTTTATGAGTGGGCAACTAAGCCGGCTAATAAAGAAAAGTACGAGAATGTAATTCCGACTATTAATGAGTATTACAGAAGTACAAATGTAAAAGTAGTTCATGATAACTATTTAATGCAACTGATGCGTACTTCAAGTTATGCAAACGGACCTGCAAATTTAGGAAATGCTTTGATTGCTTACTACAACGAGAATGATGCTAAAAAAGCAGAAATGTTACCAAAGATCAACGCAATGATTGATGGCATTTATGGTGATTTTTATGCTCCACTTGAAAAAGATGTATTAACAGCACAGTTAAATTTATACGCTGCGAAAGGAGCTGAATACGGTTTAGCCCCACAAGTAACTAAAATGAAATCATTGAATAATGGTGATTTTACAGCAGACGTTGCAAAAGCAACTGAAACAAGTTACTTTACTTCTAAAGAAAAAATAGTGGCGTTTATGGCTGATCCAAAGCCATTGGCTATTGTACACGATCCGTTGTATATTATCTCTACTGATTTATTGACAAAATACCGTGCTAAATCTGATGATCAAGTAAAATCTGATGAAGCTTTTGCAATAGCTTACAGAAAATTAGTGGAAGGTTTAAGAGAATCTAAATTAAATACGATTCAGTATCCTGATGCCAATTCAACGTTGAGATTGACGTACGGAAAAGTTCGTGCTTTGCCGGAAGACAAACGTAACGATGCTAAAATCAACAATTATACTACCATGGAAAGTATGGTTAAAAAGTATAAAGCAGGAGACCAGGAATTTGATTTACCGGCAAGATTGTTAGAATTAAACAAAACCAAAGATTACGGACAATATGCTGATAAAGCAGGATACATGCCAGTAAACTTCCTAACTGATAATGATATCACAGGAGGAAATTCAGGTTCACCGGTTCTTAACGGAAAAGGAGAATTAATTGGTGTTGCTTTTGACGGAAACATTGAAGCTATGGCCGGAGATGTTATTTTTGACTCTAAATTACAAAGAACCATCAACGTAGATATTCGTTATGTACTTTGGATTATTGACAAATACGCAGGTGCCAAAAACATTATTGATGAAATGACAATTATTAAATAATTCGATTTTTTTTATAAAATAGATCCGACAGGTTTTCAAAACCTGTCGGGTTTTTTGTTTTAAATAGGTGAAATAATTTCTAAAGAGTAAACTAAACCTAACAGGTTTTCAAAACCTGTTAGGTTTCTTTAGTTACCTTATTATTATTATTATTATTTGACCTTCACCCGAATTCCTCTAGTGTGGCTGGTAAATTCCGGTGCATACATACTCTCGATTGTGGTAATACCATTAGAAAATTCACCACTGTTATTGACACGGATATTATATTCTATTACATAAGTCCCTTTGTTTATTTTGTCAAAAAACAAATGTGTTGCGGCGTCTTTTGTACTGGTGTAGTAACCCAATCCATCTCTGTATTGGTATTTTGAAAGCACATCGACAGGTTCAAAACAAGAAGCACGCATGTCTTTTAAGTGTACGAATTCGGTATCTTCTTTAGAGGTGATGAGCAATCTTACGGTTATCAGATCACCAATTTGTAATGGCTTTTCAGCTGTTATTTTTTCGAGTTCATTTCCTTTTATAGTACTCTTATTATGATACAGTTCCTTTGATACGGATAAAACCGCTCCGGTATTGGTTTTGATTTTATCTAAGTCTTCAAAATATTGCCAGTAAATACCACCAAAACCGGGAACATTAGATTTGTTTTCAATTTTTACTGTAGCCATTTCTTTTTTGACTTCATCTGCTTTCCAATTCAGTTTGAGGTAACCAGTTTCGGCTTCTTTTTCGTTTTCAGTTAATTTTTTGGTCATGATTTTTTCATCCCCAAGTGTAATAACAGTATTGTCTTTTACACTAAGCCAATCTGTTCCTTGTAACAATAAGGCATAAATGGCTTCGGTCGTAGATTTTGTTGTGGGCCAGTTTTTAGTCTGTTTGTTTTTTAGCAACCAGACTTTCATGGCATCGACAGCTTTGGTATCGTTGTTTATTTCGCTGAAAGCTTCAATCAATAGAGCTTGTGTTTCTATTGGTGCCTGATACCAGTACCAACCCGATTTATTGGCAATCCAATACATTCCCCAATCTTCGTTGTTGGAGGCAGTTTCTTTTAGACTTTCGAGGATTGTTTTGGCAGCTGCTTCGTCTCCAAAACGGTTTAATGTTAAAGCCGCTAATCCTTTTTCATATAGAGAATAGGTTAGCCAGTTTTTTTTGGCGGTATCGAGATACATTTTGGAAGCCTTTTTTAAAGTATCTGAAAGCGGGTAGTTCTCTAAATAAAAACTTCTCGCATACAAATGGTGTAAATCAGCATTTGGGTTAATCCAAAGTAGTTTGTCGGCAGCTTTTAAATTTTTGGTTTTTAGTTTGTAATTTTCCAGAAACTGTTGGTCTAAATAGGGGATTGCTGTTTTTGCAATGGCATCCATTTTAGAAAGATTGTCTTTTGTTTTACTCAATTTAGATAAATGGCCTAAACCTGCCAAAATGTGCCTGGTGATATAGTTGTTTTCAGCACTTCCGTCAAACCAAGGGAATCCTCCTGAGCTCTTCTGTTTTTGTTTTAATTTTTTGAAAGTCGTTTCCTGAGACACTTTCATTTTCTCTAAATCAAATAACAGGGCTATATTTTTCTTCTTTTCGTCTTCACTTTGAGCATCATTAAACCAAGGCGTTTCGGCAAGTAGTATTGATTTTAATTCTTCATTTTCTTCTAATTTTGAATTCAATTTTCCGTTTTTTTTCCAATTTTCAAAAACGGTAGCAATTTTGGGATTACTCGAAATAATCTCTGTCGCCAAAGCATTGGCATAGAATCTGGCAAAAGTCTGTTCGGCGCATTCATGCTCGTATTCCATTAAATAAGGAAGAGACTGAATCGCAATCCAAGATGGATTGGAAGTGTATTCTAAAGTAAACTGATGATTTCTTAAAGTGGTCGAAGTATTGTTTTTAAGGTTTTCAAAAGTGTATTCTTTTCTAGAATTTTCACGAACCCAAATCGGAATACTTTCTGTAACCAGCATATTATTGGTCAAGACAGGAAGAATATTTTCTTCGCCATCAGAGAAGTCTCCGGATTTGGCCAAAATTTTATATTGAACCCCTTGTAATCCTTCCGGAATAGTTATTGTCCAGCTTGCTGTCGTGTTCCCCAAAGCCCCAACGGAGAAGTTTTTGACGTTTTTAGCATTTAGCATTTTGGCATCTATTGGTTCCATAGTGGTGGCATCAAAAAATTGTAAAATGGAGATTCCGGTTTTGACTTCATTCGTAATGTTCGAAATCTTAGCAGTAATTACAATGGTATCTTTTTCTCTTAAAAAACGTGGAAAATTGGGTAATACCATCAAATCTTTTTGAGTGACTACCGTTTTTTCTAAGTACCCCGAAGCTGCCTCTTTATTATGGGCCAGTAAACGAAGTTTCCAGCTGGTTAAAGCTTCCGGAGAAGTAAAGTTGAAATTTACATTCCCTTTAGCATCTGTTTTTAAATGGGGTAGAAAGAAAGCGGTTTCAGATAAATTTTTTCTGGCTTTTACTTGCGTTAAGGCTTCTAGTGCTTTTTTTGTAGTGATAATAATTGCACCGTTTGTTCCTTTAGTGCCATAAAGAGCTGTTGCTTTATCTTCTTTTAAGACTTCCATTGAAAGAATTTCTGATGAATTTATATTTTTCAGGATATCTTCTGAGACTATTTCTCCATCTAGAATATATAGTATTTTTTCCTTGAGATCCCCTGCTGCGCCTCGAATTCTTAAGTTGTCTGCAGCACCTGGCGCCCTACTTATGGCAATTCCGCTAACGATTCCTGATAGTGTATCTAGTATTGAGTCTGAATTTTCTTGAATCTCTTCAGATTTAATTCTTGTAACAGAACCTGTAAATGATTTTTTTACTGTTCTCATTCCTAAAGCTGTAACCACAACCGCTTCTAATTGGTTCGAATCATTTTCTAAAACAATGTCGATATTTTTCTCTTTTGAGATCTTAATTGTTTTTGTTTTCAGGCCTATATAGGAAAAAACTAATTCTTCTCCATCAAGAGCTTCAATTTCATAATAACCATCAAAATCAGATTCGGTACCTCTTTTAGTTCCCTTTACTACAATATTTACTCCTGGAACACCTATTTCGGTGAAGTCTGTTATAATGCCTGAAATTACTTTTGCGTTAGCGGGTTTTTTTGCTTTTTTACCTAATTGTTTATAATATTGGTTATGCAGATAGGCAGAATGAGTGTTGTTGAAGTCAAATCCAAACCAGATCAAACTGATCGATTCGTTATTGAGTTGCATTCCTTTTAAATAGGTGTTTAAATTTCGGAAATTGATAGTAGTAGTCTGAAAACCTAAACGTGATTTATTACTGTCGTAGTTATAGTAATCATTAAATGCCAGGTTCTTCCATTCTTTGGTGGTAAACTGATCTAATGAGCTGTCATACATGGAGGCTAAAATTTCAGCTTCTTTTCTGGCATTGTCTGTTTTTAGTTGAAAGGACCAGTTTTCTGTGCTTCCGGGTTGTATTTTATTCCTAAAACTTTCAATTTTCCACTCCAGTTTAGGTTTGGTGTTTTTTAGTACTATCGTTAGTGCGTCTTTGAAAGGTTGATTTTCAAAAATACTCTCGAATTTTATTTTAAGTGTTTTTTCAAATTCACTTTTTAATGGAATTTTTAGAATGGTTTCATTGTTTAGAAGATGATTGGTTTCTTCAAAAAAGATTTGGTTATCATAATACCCCGATGTGACTATATAAAGTTCTGGAATTACCGATTTTATTTTGATCTGAATAAAGCCATCTTTTTTTGGATCTTCATTAATTTGTTGCGCTGTAAATAATTTACTGGGATTAAATTTATCAGTACTTTGCGTAAGTTCAAAATTTGTTGTGGTTTCAATTGGGTTGTTAAAGCTGTCTTTTGCGGCAAAGACAATTTTATAGCCTCCGGATTTATAATCAGAAATAAAATCCAAATCAATTTTTTTATTTATTTCAGTGTCGATGTTTTTCGAAAAAACTAAAATTTCTTTAGGTTTCTCTGCTGTTTGTGTTGTGTTAATTTCATAGGGAAACAATTGTTCAAAATCCAGGTCGGAGATGTTTTCAATTTCCGGTTTTGTCCAAACTCTTGCTTTAAATTTATTTGAAAGCGGACGAACATAATATATTTTGACTTCGCCTTTTGTTGCTAAAAATTCACCATTTAAATTAGAACTTGTAAGTTTAATTTCGTTTTTATCTTTGGTTTCTATTTGATAAGGTAGTTGTACACCAAGAATTAAATCATGATATCCTACTTTTACGGTAGTTGATGCTGTACGTGTTTCTCCATTGATGTCTGTTACAGAAACGAAAATCTCATAATTGAAAACGGGTAATTTCTCTTTATTTGAATTTTCTGCAGGAGAAGCAATAAAATCAATAACAAATTTACCTGTTGCATCCGTTTTGACTTCCCCATCTGCTATTTCTTCATCGTCTTCACGTCCATAAGAATCATTGCTATAGTTTACATATCTCTTTATGTGGTAAGTAACGATAGCGTCAGAAATAGTACTTCCTGCAAAAGCTTTAGCGGTGCCGTTTACTTTTATGGATTGATTGAGCAGATACGTTTCTTTTTTAGAATCAAAAGTTATTTCAAATTTTGGACGCTTATATTCCTCCACTTTAAAATGGATTTGAGAATATTCAAAATCGGGACTATTCCTGAAAAAAGAATTATTATCAGTTTTGTTAGTAGCTGTTTTCTTTTTATTATCAGGCTCTTCAGCGGTAATTTTAAAGTCACCAGTTATTCCATTTTTTGGTAAAGTAAATTCTCCAGAGAAGGAACCAAATTCATTCGTTGTTACATCAATAAGTTTTAATTCTGTATCGTTAGCATCTTCAATAAGAATTTCATATTTAGAATTAGGGATAACACTTGTTATAGTATTGTTTTTTTGTATCGCAATTCCTTTGAAATAGACGGTTTGTCCGGGACGATAAATGGCGCGGTCCAAATAGAATTCTACTTTTCTTTTGGAGTTCTCTGTCTTGACTCCTGTGTAATAATTGTTGTGTTGGATATAATTTTTTGGAATCAGGAGTGTATCATTATTCAGAGACAATGTAAGATCTTCATTGTAGTTATTGTTGTTTTTCTTAAAATAGGCTACTCCGTTTTTATCTGTTTTAGTACTAGATCGGGGAGATTTGATCACTACATTCTCTAAAGGTTTTCCACTTTTTCGATCGAGAACCTGAAACGTTTCTTTTGAATCGTTTTGAATAGCTAAAACAGAAAGATTAGAAACTGTAATGGTTTCGTAAGCAATTGCTTTTTTATCTTTAACATCAGATTCACTTTCAAAATAAGCCAGATAAGTACCCGTTTTTAAATGTTTCAAAAGAACCTCTGTAGAATATTCAAAATGGTCATTTTTGCTTTTTAGCGGTTGTAATTCCGAAGAAACTGGTTTTGATTTTTTTATAATGGCGTCAACTAAACTATCTCTGTTTTTGTAAAATGTGTTATAATAGATCAATTGGTTTTGACTGATTTTATAAAATGAAACTTGCAGGTGTTCTACATTTTTGTATTCAATAAATGCTCTGGTAGTTTCATTATTATAAGTATATTTTTGAAGTTGAATGGTTAATGATTTAGATAAAATACTTTGTTTTTGAAGAAGAGCTGACTTGTAACTATTCGACCGATTATTAATTTTTAGGATACTATCCAGAATCAAAAGCGCTTTGATGTTATAATCCGGATTATTATTTTTAGATGCTTTTAGTTGTAAGTTAGTGGCTTTCTCTAATTGAATTTTTTGAAATAAATTTTCATTCTTGGTGCTTTTTTGAAGTTCATTAAGCGCATTTGCATAAGCAGCGTCCGGTTCAAATATATAATTTTTGAAAAATAAGATGCGGTTAAATTGATTTTCATCTGTCGGATAATTCGCTTCTTGTTTTTGATACAGAGAAAGTACAAGACGCAAGCTTTCGTTGGCTACAAAGCTGAAGTTCAATTTTATAAAGGGGTCAGATTTGCCTAAAAGCTCTTTTTTAAAAGGGGTGAAAACATCTTTGATAATTTCCCAAGTATGTATTTTTTTGGTGTAAAATGTTATGTTTTCCCTTAATACATAGGTAAACAAGTTTTCGGTTTTAAAATTTTCTTCCGTGGAGTAGTCAAAAATCGATTCGTATTTTGTTAAAGGGACTTTTTTTAGTAAAGATTCATTTTCAAGTGACTCTTTCATCGCTTTATCGATTTGATCATCAAAGTTTTTCTGAGTCCAAGTCAGAAAATCATCATCGAGTGTTTTAATGGCAGTTCGCTGTCTTATTTTGTACTCGTTTCGCGCAGCATAATCAATCAAACATTTAGCATAAACTAAATTCAAAATAGCTTTAGAAGATGCGGTACTCTGATTGATTTCTGTTTTTAGATTGTTTATAATCTTCGTCTGCGCATTTTCTTCGAGAATCTGGAGGTATTTGGATTGATAAAAGAAACATCTTATTATTTGTACTTCATCTTTGTTGTCTACCGCTTTTTTATAGAGTTTAGCAACTTTTTCATTGGCTGATTTTATTTTGCTTTCATTTTCATAAGTTATCACAGCATCCCAATCTTTCTCTGTTTGTTGTGCAAAAAGCGTTGTTGAAAATAATAAGAATACAAATAATATATTTTTCATAAGAGAGTTTTAATAGAGAGATGCTGATTTTGATGAATAGGTTGGGAGACTATTAAAATATTTTTCTCACAAATTAGTAATTTATATCTAAAAGCAAATGATACATTTTATATTTCCTTATTTTTGAAACATGAAACAACTGCTACTTCTATTTTTGCTTTCGCCATTAGTAATGTGCTCGCAATCTAATTTCGAAAAGGGAGAGAAGTTGTTTCACGCAAAAAAATACGATGAAGCGCAAAATCTGTTCGAAGAGGTTTTGAAAAGCAAACCATCAGATACAAAGGTTATAGAGTATTTAGGTGATATTGCTTCTTATAATAAATCGTGGGAAGAAGCGGTTACATATTATAAAAAGCTGAAAGAGTTAAAACCAACTGAAGCTAATTATTATTTTAAATATGGCGGCGCTCTTGGAATGCGGGCTTCAGAAGTAAATAAATTTAAAGCTTTAGGAATGGCAACCGAAGTGCGGGAATCATTTGAAAAAGCTATAGAACTCAATCCAAGACACCTTCAGGCTCGTTGGGGGTTAATTGAATATTATTTGCATTTGCCCGGTATTTTTGGAGGAAGTGAGACTAAGGCAATTTTTTATTCAGTAGAATTAATGCAATTGTCTGCGGTAGACGGATACTTGTCAAAAGGAAGGATTGAAGAATATTTTAAACGCTATAACTCGGCCGAAAAATATTATATGAAAGCGAATGAAATTGGTAAATCAAAAACGACGTTTCAAAAATTATATAATTTATATTTGAACAAATTAAAAGACCCCAAAAAAGCACGGGATTTAAAACAAAAATTCGAGGCCTAATAAATAGATTTTTAAAGTATTAGGATTCGGAATTTAAGATAAAATTGGAATTTAAAATGAAAACACATTTCATCGCTATAGGCGGAAGTGCCATGCATAATCTGGCATTAGCATTGCATAACAAAGGATATCAGGTTACGGGAAGCGATGATGCTATCTTTGAGCCGTCAAAATCAAGGTTAGAGAAAAAAGGAATTCTTCCTGCTGAATTAGGATGGTTCCCTGAAAAAATCACGGCGGATCTTGATGCGATAATTTTAGGAATGCACGCAAAGGCAGATAATCCGGAATTGCTAAAAGCACAGGAATTGGGTTTGAAAATATATTCTTATCCGGAATTTTTATACGAACAATCTAAAAATAAAACCCGTGTTGTAATCGGTGGTTCGCACGGAAAAACGACTATAACTTCGATGATTTTGCATGTTATGCATTATCATAATATAGAAGTGGATTACATGGTTGGAGCACAATTGGAAGGTTTTGACACCATGGTGCATCTTACAGAAGAGAATGATTTTGTGGTTTTAGAAGGGGATGAGTATTTGTCTTCTCCAATCGATAGAAGACCAAAATTTCATTTGTACCAACCTAATATCGCTTTGATTTCTGGAATTGCGTGGGATCATATTAATGTTTTTCCAACCTATGAGAATTATGTGGAGCAATTTGAAATCTTCATTGGTAAAATTACAAATGGTGGAATTTTAGTTTACAACGAAAATGATCCTGAAGTAAAACGTGTTGCCGAAGCAGCAACAAATCCAATTCGTAAATTAGCTTATGAAACTCCCGTATATACCGTTAGTGATGGAGTTACTTTGTTAAAAACTCCCGAAGGAGATATGCCTATTGAAGTTTTTGGTGCGCATAATTTAAATAATCTTGCCGGAGCTAAATGGATTTGTCAGAATATGGGTGTTGATGAAGCCGATTTCTACGAAGCCATAGCCAGTTTTAGAGGGGCGTCTAAACGTCTGGAGAAAATTGCAGAAGGAAAAGGAAAGGTGGCTTACAAAGATTTTGCTCATTCGCCAAGTAAGGTAGCTGCTACTACCAAAGCGGTAAAAGAACAATATCCGAACAGAACTTTGGTAGCTTGTCTGGAATTGCATACCTACAGTAGCTTGAATGCTGAGTTTCTAAAGGAATATGAAGGAGCATTGGAATATGCCGATGTGGCAGTGGTGTTTTATTCTCCCGATGCTGTTAAGATTAAACAGCTTGAAGAAGTTACTTATGAGCAAATTGCAAGTTCATTCAATAGAAAAGATTTAATTATTTATACTAATCCTGTTGAGTTTAAGGAATACCTGTTCAATTTAAATCTCGAGAATTCTGCACTGCTTTTGATGAGTTCAGGAAATTATGGAGGATTAAATTTTGATGATGTTAAAGGACTAATCGAATAGCCTTTATCTAAATATTTTTTAAGAGCCAATTGACAGTTTGTTAGTTGGCTTTTTTATTTTACATATTTATAATGTCCTACAATTTCATAATCAAATAAACAATCTTCCAAAACCTGGCCTCTACCTACATTGTGTACGATCAGATTTCGTTTCCCGTCTTTTGATTTTTTGTTGGTAACAATTCCAATATGAGGAAGTTTACCATTGATCATCCAGGTAACTATTTCGCCAGTTTTATAAGCAGACGGATCTTGACTTATGGCAAGTTTCTGCCCCTTTCGTTCAAAGAAAACCTCTAGATTTGGAACTCTTCTATGATCTATATTAGGGTCTGTTTTTGTCATTCCCCATTTTTCTAAATTGGGATAGGCAGAGAAGTTTGCAACCATATCTTCGTGTATTTCTTTTTGTAAATCGATACCCAGTTTTCTGTAGGAACGAATGATAACATCTGTACAGACGCCTTTATTTTTAGGAACATCTCCATTGGGATAGGGTATAGAAAAATAAGCAGGATCATATTCTATTGTGGGGTCAATGATCGAAATTGCGGCATCAGATAGTTTTTCTTCAAATTTTTTTATCGCCTGATTTGAAGTCAATGAAATTATTTTACTCTCCTTTTTTTGTTGACAGGAATAGGATATAATTAAAAGGAAAAGAATAGAAAAGTATTTCATTGTTTTTTATTTAAATGTAGGAATAATTTAAATTATAATTTATATTTATTTTGAATGAATTTTCTTAGTTTTTGTTTAAATTTGAAGGATAAGATATTTACCTAAATTTTTACAGATGGAAGCAATACATTTTCCTATAAGAAACTGGTCAGAAGACGACAGACCACGTGAAAAGTTAATGCTAAAAGGCAAAAGTGCTTTGAGCGATTCAGAATTAATTGCAATTTTAATTGGATCCGGTAACAGAAACGAATCGGCCGTTGATTTAAGTAAAAGAATCTTGACCACTGCTGATAATCTCAGTACATTGGGCAAAATGTCGATTCCTCAATTGATGAATTTTAAAGGAATAGGAGAGGCGAAAGCAATCAGTATTGTCGCTGCTTTAGAATTGGGGCGTCGCCGTAGAAGTGAGGATTCTGTAGAATTGATTAAAATTACATCCAGCAAGTTGGTCTTTGAGATTATGCAACCCATAATTGGTGATTTGCCACATGAAGAATTTTGGGTTCTTTTTCTAAATAATTCGAATAAAGTAATTTTTAAATCACAACTAAGTAAAGGAGGAATAGCAGGTACAATTGTTGATGTACGCCTAGTTTTTAAATTAGCTTTAGAAAAAGGTGCTACAGGCTTGATTTTGTGTCATAATCATCCTTCGGGGGCATTATCTCCAAGCGATGCAGATAAGAAAATTACAAAGACATTAAAATTGGCAGGAGACAGCTTAGATGTTAAAGTTTTAGATCATTTGATTATTACTGAAACAAAATATTATAGTTTTGTAGATGAAGGAATTTTTTAATATATGAACACTACTATTACCGATATCTTTTTTGATTTAGACCATACACTTTGGGATTTTGATAAAAACTCTGAGATGACTTTTAATCGTATTTTTAAAGAGAAATCTCTAAACATAAATACAGCCGATTTTATTGATAAATATGTGCCGATAAACCAAGCCTGTTGGAAACTGTATCAACATGATAAAATCACACATCAGGAACTGCGATATAATAGACTGAAATTTTCTTTTGATGCATTAAACTATGAGATTTCGGATGAAGATATCGATTTAATCGCAAATGAGTATATCGAGCTCTTAACAGAGAATAATCACCTTTTTGACGGTGCTATTGAAGTATTGGAATATTTGAAGACAAAATACAAATTGCACATTATTACCAATGGGTTTGCCCAGGTTCAGGATAAAAAAATAAATAATGCAGCTCTTGGGGGGTATTTTAGCACGATCACTAATTCGGAATTGGCAGGTGTAAAAAAGCCAAATAGTATTATCTTTGATTATGCGCTCAATTTAGCTCAGACTACAAGAGAAAATAGTATTATGATAGGTGATGACCTTGACGCAGATGTTAATGGTGCTTTAAATGCAGGTTTAGATGCTATTTTTTTTAATGATAAAAAGATTGAAGCCCCGACAAATTTTAAACAAATAAATCATTTATTAGAACTTAAAAAATATTTATAATTATGAAAATTAAATTTTTACTGACAGCACTTTTATTTTCGGTTATTGGATTTTCACAATCCGTTAATGATTATAAGGCTGTCATTATTCCGTTGCGATATGATTTTATTAAAACAGATAATCAGTACAGATTGGCAACTAGAACTAAATCAAATTTGCTTAAAGCCGGTTTTAATGCATTTTATATTAATGAAGAAATCCCTGCAGAATTAAACGATCGTTGTCAGCTTTTATATGTTGATGTAAAGAAGGAGGGGGGCTTTTTAGTAACGAAGCTTTTTGTTGAATTAAAAGATTGTTACGGGAAAGTGATTTACACTTCGGAGATTGGAAAAAGCAAAGAGAAGGATTATGAAATTGCTTATAGAGAAGCTCTTGATGGCGCTTTTGTTTCGGTAAATAGTTTACATTATAAATATAGTGGAAATCCGGTTGCAGCTCCTGCAACGAGGGTGAACACTGTTGCGTCTTTACCTGTGGTTGCTACCGCTGCTGTTGCAACTACTGCTGCTGTAAATACTGTTGCAGCTCCTGTTGCAGACATTTCAGATCCAAATTTACTATACGCACAGCCAACAGAAAACGGATATCAGTTAATTGATAAGACTCCAAAAGTAGTGATGAAATTGTTTAAAACGTCTCGCTCGGATTCTTTTATAGCAATAAAGGATACTGTTCAGGGTACATTAAATGCCAAAGACAATCAATGGTATTTTGAGTACTATCAAAACGATAAACTGGTATCTGAAAAAGTGACGGTTAAATTCTAAATATAAGATCTGGTTTTAATAACCATATTTATCTCTCCAACGGTTCTTTAAAAATTCGCGGTTGCTATTCTCTCGGGAATTGCTTCCCGGATTATAAAGAACCGTTTCTTTTACGGCGTCCGGCAAAAATTCCTGTTCGGCAAAATTATTGGCATAATCATGAGAGTATTTGTAATCTTCACCATATCCCAGTTCTTTCATAAGCTTAGTTGGGGCATTGCGCAGGTGAATAGGTACTGGTAAATCTCCGGTTTGCTTGACCAATTGTTGTGCAGTCCCGATAGCCATGTACGAAGCATTGCTTTTTGGTGAGGTTGCCAGATAAATGGCGCATTGACTTAATATGATACGACTTTCAGGATACCCAATGGTTGATACAGCCTGAAAAGTACTGTTTGCCATAATAAAAGCTGTAGGGTTGGCATTTCCAATATCTTCGCTCGATAAAATAAGCATTCTTCGTGCTATAAATTTTACATCTTCACCACCTTCGATCATTCGTGCTAACCAGTAAACGGCTCCATTTGGATCACTGCCTCTAATTGATTTTATAAATGCAGAAACAATGTCATAATGTTGCTCTCCCGTTTTGTCATACAAAACCGTATTTTGCTGTACCAGTTCAAATACACGATCATTTGTAATGATAATTTCTCCGTCTGGCGAGGCATTTATCACTAACTCAAAAATATTAAGCAGTTTCCTGCCATCTCCGCCAGAAAGTCGTAGTAGTGCTTCCGTTTCCTTGAGCGTTATGTTTTTTGAGGCTAATTCGGTGTCCGATTTCATGGCACGGTGTAATAAAGCTTCCAGATCATGTTTGCTAAAAGCATTCAGGATGTAGACTTGACAGCGTGATAGTAATGCGGGTATAACTTCAAAACTCGGATTTTCTGTAGTGGCACCAATTAGTGTAATCCAGCCTTTCTCTACGGCTGCCAAAAGTGAATCCTGTTGTGATTTGCTAAACCTGTGAATCTCATCAATAAACAGAATTGGATTTTTGGCCGTAAACAAGCCGCCACTTTGTTTGGCTTTTTCAATGACGTCCCGAATATCTTTTACACCCGAGTTTATGGCACTTAAAATATAAAACGGGCGTTTTGATTCTTGTGCAATAATCTGGGCTAAGGTTGTTTTTCCTGTACCTGGTGGACCCCAAAAGATTAAAGAAGGAATAGCTCCTCTTGAAATTTGCTGTGTCAAGGAACCATTTGGTCCAACCAAGTGAGTTTGACTAATATAATCTTCTAATTTCTGTGGACGAATTCGTTCGGCTAAAGGTGCTTCCATTTTGTAAAATTACTATTTTCAATCTTAATTTTATATTTTTAGGAGTATATTCCTGTTGTACAATTCTATTTTGTTGCTATTGGGAACAATATTTTTGATAGCTGACAAATTAACAGTAAATTGTAATTGGATAGTTTTTTGATGGTTATCAATCGAACGGAATATTATATTATGAACGACAATCACTTTAAATTTTCAACCGCCGTAATTGGTCTGCCTTTGTTTTTTGTCCTTTTTCTTTGGATTGTTTATTGGTTTCAAATTCGTTTTGATTTGGATTTTTATCGAAATGGTATTTATCCGCGGGATTTTTCGGGTCTGCAAGGAGTTTTGTTTAGCCCTTTTATACATGAAAATTTGGGTCATTTGTATAATAACTCCATTCCATTGTTTGTGTTATTGGCTGCGCTGCAATTTTTTTATCCCAAACAGACTTTAGGTGTTATTGGTTTTGGGATTTTATTTTCAGGATTTATTACCTGGGTTATTGGTCGGGAGAACTATCATATCGGAGCTAGTGGGTTGATTTATGTTTTGGTTAGTTTTATTTTTTTCAAAGGAATTCAGACACGTTATTACCGTTTAGTAGCTCTTTCTTTTTCTGTTGTTTTACTTTATGGTGGTATGATTTGGTATGTTTTTCCGGATGTAGATCAGTCCATTTCCTGGGAAGGGCATTTAGCGGGATTTGTCACGGGTTTTGTTTTGAGTTTGTTTTATAAAGCACCTGAATATGCAAAACCAATTGTTTACGATTGGCAGAAGCCGGATTTTGATCCTCAAGGAGATGCATTTATGAAACATTTTGATGAGAATGGAAATTTTGTTAATACCGAGATCGAAGAAGAAGAGGTGATTTCGAGTTATTTTAGCTCTGATGTTTTGGTTAATTATACCATTAGAAAAAGTGATGAAATCGACGAAATTGAATAGTTTTAATATGATGAAATTTGCTTTTATAAAATGAGTACTTTTGTTTTAATGATTTAATTTCTAAATGTTTAATTATGAAAAGTATCATCTTTGTAGTTCTTTCGGTTTTCTTTTCTGTATCGGTTGTTGCCCAATGTGAAATTCATAATAAAGTGCAGGCTGACGGATCGATGTCCTATTTTTTGGAACCGGCAACTTTTTACACTACAAAATCAAAGTCATTAAAAATTGGAATTGTTACGGATAAAGAAAGCTATTTTATTGCCTTACAGCCGATTCCATTTCCTTCTAAGGGAACTGGACAAAAGATAAAAGAAGATTTGATTATTGAGTTGTCAAATACTAATAAGTATAAACTACAGCATTTCGATACCCGTTATATAAAACATGATTCTGTTATGCAGGTGCTGTATCTGATTGACAAAAAAGATTTAAAAGACTTTTCTGTTTTTGAAGCAGTTTCAGCTGATATAAATATGGAAGGAACAGAGTTTGTGAGAAACTATGCTTTTAAATTACATAAAAAGGCAATAATGCAGCAGTTAAATTGCTTTTTGAAAGAAGAGGAATGATGTGTTACTCGTCCTCTTTAGTAACTGGGGGATCATTTTTGTGAGATAGTTTCTTTCTAACGTTTTTGTACAGATTGTTAAAAGTTAGGGTTAACGAAGCTGCATTTACTATTTGATTACCATTGTTTCTTGGGAGGTATTCATTGGCATAAGTAAGTTCAAGCTGTATGTCATCATTAAATAAATAACCGGCTCCGATATTAAATCTATTTCGATCGAAGAAACTTTCTCCAGTCACTTTTGTGCCGGATTTTAAGAATATTTCATCAGAGGCTATTGCGTAAATGACTCCTTTTCGTAGTACTTTACTATTTAATGGTTTTAGGTATTTAATTTGTTGCCGATACCGTAAAACGTTTTCATATTCTAGATTTTCATCTCTAATGTGTCGCAGCTCTAAACGCATTCTCGTGGTTAAACTATAACCTATTTTGTGAAAATAGTAGGTACCCTGAAGCGCAAATCTCCATTCCGGGGATTTAAATTGTCCAATTTCCGGTACATCCTTATTGTCGTAATAAGCTACGAAAGCTGAAGTCTTCCATCTCGGAGTTAGGTAGTAATTTCCCCAAAATCTAAAAGAGCGCTGTACATTATTTTCGAAAAGATTGGAAGAGGATTCTGTACTGCTAAAAGAGTTTGCGAGATCTAATTCTGCAGACCATTTTTCGTTTAAAGTACGTGTAAATTGAATCTCATTCCAGAATTGATTATAGGTAGTCTTTTGTCCATAACAGTAATCTGAAAGTACTGTTATGGATAAAAGTATGAAAAGTTTTTGTAAGGATCGTTTTAACGGCAAGTATGAATGCATTCGATTTTAAGTTAAAATTATTCATTACCAATCTAAAATCTAAACTTCTGATCTATTTAGCTTCTTTGACGTACAGCCTCATATAAGAATGCTCCACAGGCAACAGAAACATTTAAAGAGCCAATTGTTCCAAACATTGGAAGTTTTGCTTTTTCATCTACAATTTTAAGTACAGACGGGTTTATTCCGCGATCTTCAGATCCCATTATTATTGCAACAGGTTCGTTTAAAGATAAATCATAAATAGTTTGCTCTGTTTTTTCAGTAGCGGCAACGGTTTTGATTCCTGAACCTTGTAAATAAAAGATCGCATCTTTAATATGTTCAACTTTACAGATAGGCACATTAAAAACGGCCCCGGCTGATGTTTTAACAGTATCTCCATTCACAGGAGCAGATCCTGCTTTCTGAACGATGATTCCGTTTACACCTGTACATTCAGCAGTACGAATAATAGCGCCAAAATT
The DNA here is from genome assembly GCF_001027725.1 of Flavobacterium sp. ABG. Taxonomy (NCBI): domain Bacteria; kingdom Pseudomonadati; phylum Bacteroidota; class Flavobacteriia; order Flavobacteriales; family Flavobacteriaceae; genus Flavobacterium; species Flavobacterium sp. ABG. The sequence goes on along the minus strand of NZ_LEKS01000003.1, from coordinate 372,096 downwards.
TCTTGCATCTGAAATCTGATCCAGTATAAGAAATAAAGGTTTAGTACCTGACTCGATTGTTGATTCAACCAAATGCTCTAAATCGATAAAACCAATAGGGGAGATTGTTGCTACAGCACCCTGGTGATTGTTCGGTGTTAGTCGGTTTAGTTTTTCTACAGGAACATAGGAAAAATTTATGTTGGCGCGTTTCATCACCTTCATCAAATCTTTCATTAGCTCACCGGAAATCTCTTTTTGGATGAATACTTTATCTACTTCTTTACCTGCCTGAATTGCTTCTATAATGGCTCTAATTCCAAATATTTGATGTTCTTTTTCCATAGGGCAAATATAGGGATAATGTTTATATAAAAAAAAACCACTCTGAATGAACAGAGTGGTTTAGTATATTTATTTGAGAATAAAATTAGAATTTATCCCAGAATAATTTTGTTGTCAATAAATCTCCACCGATTGCTGTAGATGCAGCTTTCCAGTTTGAGCTATTTACTTGTTGTTCAAGAACAGGATAAGCCATTCTCACAGGAACTTTACCACCTGCATTGATAATAGCAGTAGTTGGAGCTGTTAAAACAGGGAAATCTAATCTTCTCCAGAAGTTCCAAGAAGTGATTGCCTGATTAAACATAGCTACCCATGCTTGCTCACCAATTGATTTTTTCCAATTAGCTGCGTCATATGGTTTTGTTGCAAGATAAGCTGTAGCTTGTGCCGGAGTACCACCCCATTCTACGATAGATGCAGTTACAGCTGTAGTATAAGCTGTTGCAGCTGCTGCTGGAGTCCAACGAGCATTAGCTTCAGCAATATAAAAAGCAACTTCTGTGTAGTTTAATAAAATACCAGGAGTAGTAGCTGTATATGCAAATTCACCAATATGAGAGAAATCTCCAAACTCACCACCTTGACCAATTACTTGACCAACGTAAGTTCCACCAGTTATTGGATCATAATAATGGCTTATTCTTGGGTCATTAGTTGTATTCATGTAATCAACTAATGTTTTACCTGCGAAGTAATCATCTCTACCGCTTGCTGATAAGTTTTCAAACAAAGGGCTGTAATTTGGTGAATCCGGTAGGTAGTTTAATTGACAGTTATCAGCAGGAGATGTCATTACTCCGGCAGCAATAGCTGCTGTCGCAGTAGTTTGTGCTAAAGTTGGGTTTGCATCTGCGATTCCTATTGCAAGTTTTAATTTCAATGAGTTAGCAAATACACGCCATTTTGCAATATTTCCATTGTAGTACTTATCACCTGAATCAAAGCTTCCAAAACCTGTAGCAGTGTTGTCTAAATTAGTTAAGTCAGCGTTAACTCTTGCAATTAAATCTTGATAAATAGTAGCAGCATCATCATATGCTGGTAATGGATAGGCAACAAGATTTGCAGCCTGAGTATAAGGAACATTACCAAAAGTATCTACTAAAAGTTGATACGTATAAACCTGCATTAGGTCAATAATAGCCAATTGGTTTTTTTGGTTTTTTGGCCATCCTGCTAACTCAGTTGGAGTTGGCGCATAGCTCTTGATAATTTCTTTAGCTTTACCTAAATTGTTTAGGACGTTTACATAATTATCTGAGTAGATTTGGTTAGAAACATTTCTGTTTGTAAAGTCGTAATTACTTTCATTTACATAGGTTGTTTCCTGCCAGTACTGCATAGTCAGTCTAAAGTTATTTTCGTTTACACTTGGAGTATTAACGTAATCACTTAGTTCCTTTTGTGCGTAATTAATTAACGATCCCGGTACAGTGGTGTATGCACTGTTTGGGTCTGTATTTATGTCCTCATTAACACAAGCTGTCATCGACAGACCAATGGTTAATATTGCTATGATTTTTTTCATTTCCATTTTTTTTAAAAATTAACTTTGACATTAAAAGAAATATTTCTTGTTGTCGGCATAGGTCCTGATTGGTATCCTTGCGTGTTACCTGATGATAATCCAGCTTCTGGATCAGCATATGGTAAGCTTTTGTCAATTATCCAAAGATTGTTACCTATTAAGCTAAATGAAGCTCCTTTTATAGATTTTCCTATTATACTTTCTGGAAGATTATAAGTAAAAACAACTTCTCTTAATTTTACAAATCCGGCGTCATAAATAAATGCTGCAGCTGGAGGATCTGTACCTAAAACTTGACTAGATTGAGATTTGTCTAATCTTGTTGTGTTTGTAATGTATTGCGGTTGGTTACCTCCTGGTGTGTAAGCTGGGTTAGCCATTACACCCTTTAAGATTTCACCACCACCATTGGCTAATGTATTTCTTATTGGGTTTCCTAAGTCATTATTTCCAACTGAATTAGCATAAATACCAGTTCCGTATCCATAATATTGATCAAGAGAGAATATCTCTCCACCTTTCTTGATGTCAATTAAGAAGCTGAAAGAAAGATTTTTGTAAGTGAATTTGTTGTTGATACCACCAGTCCAATCAGCTTGGTAGGTTCCTAGTTTGTTGTCAGTTGTAGTAGAAACTACATAAGCACCATTGTCTCCGATAATTCTGTTTCCAGCATCATCCAGTACATAAGTTGTTCCCCAAATTTGACCGTAATCTTGGTTAAGAGGAGCATTGATACTGATACCACCTTGTAGTGAGTTGATGTTGATGTTTTCGATACCAGGAGCTAGTTTTGTAACTTTAGTATTTGGATTTGACCAGTTAATGTTTACATCCCAAGAAAAGTTGTCTGTTTTAAAAGGTGTAGCGTTAAGGGTAACCTCAAATCCTTTAGTTGTCAATGTACCAGCGTTAACTGTGTTAAATGGTGATCCAGTAGCTGTTGATACAGGAAGTGGTAAAATTTGATCGTATGCTTTGTTTTGGAACCAAGCAACATCAAATCCAAGTCTGTTTTTTGCAAATTGCATGTTTAAACCTAACTCGACATTGTCTAATTGTTGTGGTTTTAAGTTTGCATTTTTCTTAGTAGTGTTGAAAGAGTAAACCGGTGTTCCAAATGGATTTCTTGCAGTATAAGTGTCCAATAATTGGTTAGGGTCAGTATCAGAACCTACTTGAGCATAAGCTGCTCTGAATTTACCAAAATTGATGAATTCAACATCTTTTAACCAGTTTGAGAAAACAACACTTCCTGATACTGCAGAGTACCAATATGCATTGTTGTCTTGAGGTAATGCAGATGACTCATCTCTTCTTACAGAACCTTCAAAGTAGTAAGTTCCTTTGTATCCTAATGTTGCCTGTGCAAATAAACCAAGTACTTCTTTTCTTGTGTCTATAATTCTAGGTAAAGCAGGAGCTGACATTGAGTTAGAGATAGTATACAGTCCTGGGATGTATAATCCTCCTGATGTCATTTGTTGGTTGATAAATCTACTTTGTACGTTGTAGTTTGTTCCTAAAACCACGTTAAGATTTAATTCTTCAGCTAGGTCTTTTTTGTAAGTAGCTAAGAAATCATAGTTTTGCTCGCTGAAATCGTAGATGTCCAAAGCATAACCAGATGGTTGAACAGGTAAATTTTGACCGTTTGAATTTGATCCAAGAGTTGCAGGAATTGAACCAACAGCTATTCTGTCTTCAGTTCTCATTGTGAAACCATCAGTACCCATTCTACCGGTAAAGCTTAAGCTTTTAGATACATCATAAGTTATACTTGCATTAGCTGCAAATCTCTTTCTGCTGTCGTTGTTGTAATTTTGGTATCTTGTGAAATAAGGGTTGTCCCAATATTGAGGTGCGATATCTGCCGCACTCTTAATGTTCCACGTGTAGTTTTGGTGGCTTAATTCATAAAGATCTTTTTGTTCTTTTAAGTCAACGTTTGTTGCCCACCATTGTCTGAAACCAGCCATGTTGTTTCCACCGTAACCAGTAGTATTTCTGTTTCTAGTGTTTTGAGATACGTAAGTAGCGTTAAAAGTTGAACTTAATTTATCGTTAAACTTGTAAGTAGCACTTGCGTTAAAGTTATTCTTGCTTAATAAGGCATTTGGTAAGATGTCATTGCTGTTTGTGTTAGCATAAGTTAATCTGTAAGTCGCCTTTTCAGTTCCACCGTTTAATGAGATGTTGTTGATAGTTGATGTAGCAGTTTCGAAAAATTCGATAGGACCATTTTTTGCAGCTTCCCATGGAGTTCTTTGTCCATTTGTTGCTGAACCAGGAATAAAAGCAGCATATTGCCAAACTGGTGAACCATCAAATTTTGGTCCGTAAGAGGCATCATGTCCGGTTATAGATCTTGGTTGTCCATTATAGCTTGAAAATCTTTGTCCTAGATATCCTTGTCCGTATTCACTTTGATATTCAGGGAAAGTTTTTTTGTCTACAGTAGACATAGTGTAAGACGATGAAAATTCTACAGCTAAATCAGTTCTTGCTTTTCCTTTTTTAGTAGTAATGATAATCGCTCCATTTTGTGCTCTAGATCCGTAAAGAGCTGTTGCAGCTGCACCTTTCAGTACGTTTATATCTGCAATGTTATTTGGGTTGATATCTGAAGCAGCGTTACCATAATCGTAACCACCTCTACCACTTTTTTGATCAGCACTGTTTACGTTACTGTTCAAAATTGGCACCCCATCAACTACGAATAAAGCCTGGTTGTCTCCCAAAAGTGATTTGAAACCTCTAAGAACTACGTTTGTAGATCCACCGAAGTTAGTACCATTGGTTACGTTAAGACCAGCAACTTTTCCTGATAAGTTGTTTACGAAGTTTCCTGTAGGAACTGTTGATACTTGCTCAGCAGTTACTTGTTGTGCAGAGTATCCAAGAGATTTTTTCTCTCTTTTAATACCTAAAGCTGTTGTTACAACAACTGCTTCAAGTTCGTTTGCATCTGCGCCTAATTTTACATTAAGTGAGGATGAGCTTGCTGCTACTTCCTGAGTTTTCATCCCAATGTAGCTGAATACCAAAACTTGGCTTGTTGATGCTTTGATAGAGAATTTACCATCAAAATCAGTTTGTGTTCCAGATTTTGTTCCTTTGATCAATACACTTACCCCTGGAAGAGGCATTCCTGTATTGTCAGAAACCATTCCTGAAACAACTCTTTCTTGCGCGAAAGTTAGTTGCGCCACTAGTACTAGCAATAGCACTAAGAATCCATTGAACTTTAGTTTCATTTTTAAATATTTTGAATTAGTATCGCAAAACTCTTAATAATTTGTTAACTTTCCTAATAAATAAAAATCTTTTTTTGATAAACGCTAAAATTTAACATTATAACATATGTTTATGATACTGTTATATAATTGCATTTCCTGAATATTCTCGCCTCCGTTCGTTAGTGTAATTTTTAATAAGCCGTTTTTGGTTTGTATCGCAGTTCCAATTCCGATTCCTATTAATTTTTTGATTTCGCTTTTGTTTGAGGTGTTGGTTAAGTCTTGGTATAAGCCATAATCGACGATAGAATTTAGATATAAGTTTTTAGAGACGATATATCTGTATTCTGTAAGAATTAACGAATTGAAATTGGCTTGTAAACTGTTTTCTAAAAAACCTCTGATGGAATTAATTCCGCCAAAACGATATAGTTCATTCGAAATATAACTTTTGCTTTTTAAATAGAAATTCTGTGAATTAATACTAATAAAATTCTTTTCATTTAGTTCAAAATTGTAGGAAATGTCCAGATTGATGAAAAATTGTTTACTTGATCCTGCGGTATCCGGATCATTGTTTGTGTCTCTTTTTCCATAGCCAATTATGAAGTTTGCAGAAGCTTTTTTAGGGAAGAGATTGTTGATAGGGTCTATTTTTTTGTACTCAAAAGTTGCGGTAGTGTAGGAGTTGTTGTAGTCGCTAATAGTAGAATTGTTTGTGTTTTGAATATCGCTTGATTCGGTAGATTGATAGCCCAGATATATTTTGGAATTGTAGTTGATGTAGTAACCTAAATCAATTGCTGTTTTTGTGTTTTGAAAGGTGCTGTCTTGCTTAAATATGTTGAGTTGCGCTTTTATTCCCAATGAAGTTTTGAAAATGTATGGGATTTCTAGTTTTGTGTTAAAAGTTTTTTGCTGGTTTCCATCGCTCTTCCAGTACAAGGAGAATTTTTCCCCGGAATGAAGAATGTTTTGCAAGGTAACATCGAGGTATCCGTTAAGGTTGATTTTTTTGTTTTCGTCATTAGAGAAACCTATGTATCCGTCAAAAGTGTTTGCTTTTCTTTTCTCTATGTAGGTGTAGATTTTGGTTGAATCGTTGGTGAATAATATTTCAGGATATTTTGTTTGGGTTATGAATTCAAAGCGGTTTATATCGTCGTATAATTCTTTTGTTATTTCCTGATTAAAAGTTTTGTTGATGTATTTTTTATTGAGTTGTTTTAAGTGTCCTTTTGGAAAAAAATCTTTTCCATCACTGTTTGTGTAATTAAGAATAATTGAATTTAGGACACGTTTTTTTTCGGATTTAAAGTTTAAGTCGGCGTAAATTATTGAATTCTTTCGGGTGATATTTTCAAGTTTTATCTTGCTTAATGCGTAACCAAGCTTTTCGGCCTCAATTGTTTTTTGGTTCAGATAGTTTTCTATCTCAACATAGGGGATGACGATAGTGTCGTTTTGGTTTTTTGATGTTTTGAAAAAAGAATTATTTCTACCTATATATATACGGGCCTGTTTTATTCTGTTTTTAAGATTTATGACCGATATATAAGTGCTGTCGTTTAGTTTGCTGGTTTCTAATGTTTTGTTGTCCGGGTATCCTTTTTTAGAAAGCTTTTTTGAGGTGCTGTTGATTTCTTCAAACAATGATTTTATGTTGTTGTGTTTTGTTGTGTAATTTAGCGAATCGATAGTTTTGTTTTCAATTTGATTGGTTCCATTTATTTTTAAATAAAAATTTTGGGCATGGCAGCTAAGTCCAAAAATGAAAATCAATATGTTTAGAAGCTGTTTCAAGTGTTAAATTAAGTTTAATAATTGTATTGCAAATATCTATTGTTTGTTTGTAAAATCATAAGTATAAATAATGTTATTGAAAATTAATGAATTAACGTTTGTATAGTGAAAAATATTTTATACATTTGCAACCCCGTAAAAAGCGGGAATTTAATATACATAATAAATTTTTAGTATTAATTATGCCAACAATTCAACAATTAGTAAGAACAGGAAGAACTCAGATAACTAAGAAGAGTAAATCGGTTGCTTTAGATTCTTGTCCTCAAAGAAGAGGGGTTTGTACGCGTGTTTACACTACTACACCAAAAAAACCAAACTCTGCAATGCGTAAAGTTGCGCGTGTACGTTTGACAAATGGTAATGAGGTGAATGCTTACATCCCTGGAGAAGGACACAATTTACAAGAGCACTCGATAGTATTAGTTAGAGGTGGAAGGGTAAAAGATTTACCAGGTGTTAGATATCATATCGTTCGTGGAGCGCTTGACACGTCAGGAGTTGCAGGAAGAACGCAAAGAAGATCTAAGTACGGTGCTAAACGCCCAAAAGAAGCAAAAAAGTAATTTAAAACGTTAAGAGTTGGAGGTTAGGAGTTAAGGGTTTGAAATTAAAGCGTAAGCTAAAATGGATGACACATAACATTTAACGGATAACCTATAACTTTTTATTAAAAAAAAGACATGAGAAAAAGAGCGGCAAAGAAAAGACCACTTTTACCAGATCCAAGGTTTAATGACCAATTGGTAACGCGTTTTGTGAACAACTTAATGTGGGATGGTAAGAAATCTACAGCTTTCAAAGTATTTTATGATGCAATTGACATCATTGAGTCTAAAAAGCAAGATTCAGAAAAATCTTCATTAGAAATTTGGAAAGATGCTTTAACAAACGTTATGCCTCACGTAGAAGTACGTAGTCGTAGAGTTGGTGGAGCTACATTTCAAATTCCAATGCAAATTAGACCAGACAGAAAAATTTCTATGGCAATGAAGTGGTTAATACTTTATTCAAGAAGAAGAAATGAAAAATCTATGGCACAACGTTTAGCATCAGAATGTTTAGCTGCTGCTAAAGAAGAAGGTGCTGCTGTTAAGAAAAGAATGGATACTCACAAAATGGCAGAAGCTAATAAAGCTTTCTCTCACTTTAGATTTTAATTCGTAAAGAAATGGCTAGAGATTTAAAATATACAAGAAATATCGGAATTGCTGCTCACATTGATGCTGGTAAAACAACAACAACTGAGCGTATTCTTTTTTATACTGGAAAGTCACACAAAATTGGTGAAGTACACGATGGTGCTGCAACAATGGACTGGATGGCTCAAGAGCAAGAAAGAGGTATTACAATTACTTCAGCAGCTACAACTTGTGAGTGGAATTTTCCAACTGAGCAAGGTAAAACGTTGCCTGAAACATTGCCTTACCACTTTAATATTATTGATACTCCTGGACACGTTGATTTTACTGTAGAGGTAAACCGTTCTTTACGTGTACTTGATGGTTTAGTATTCTTGTTTAGTGCTGTTGATGGTGTTGAGCCTCAATCAGAAACTAACTGGAGACTTGCTGATCAATATAGAGTTCCACGTATGGGGTTTGTTAATAAAATGGACCGTCAAGGATCTAACTTTTTGGCAGTTTGTCAACAAGTTCGTGATATGTTGAAATCTAATGCTGTTGCGATCACTTTACCTATTGGTGAAGAAAATGATTTTAAAGGTGTTGTTGATTTAGTAAAAAACCAAGCAATCGTTTGGCATGATGCTACTCAAGGAGCTACTTTTGATATTGTGCCTATCCCTGAGGATATGGTTGCAGAAGTAAAAGAATACAGATCAATTCTTATCGAGGCAGTTGCTGATTACGATGAGAACTTGTTGGAGAAATTCATGGAAGATGAAAACTCTATTACTGAAGAAGAAATTAATGTTGCTTTAAGAGCTGCTACAATTGACATGGCTATCATTCCTATGATTGCTGGTTCTTCTTTCAAAAATAAAGGTGTTCAGTTCATGTTAGATGCAGTATGTAAATATTTGCCATCTCCAATGGATAAAGAAGGTATCGAAGGAATTCACCCTGATGATGCTGAATTATTAGAAGAAGATCAAGTTAAAATTTTACGTAAGCCAGATGTTAAAGAGCCATTCGCAGCTTTAGCATTTAAAATTGCTACTGACCCATTCGTAGGTCGTTTAGCTTTCTTCCGTGCTTATTCTGGTCGTTTGGACGCAGGTTCTTACGTTTTGAATACACGTTCTGGTAGTAAAGAAAGAATTTCTCGTATTTACCAAATGCACGCTAACAAACAAAATCCAATCGAATATATTGAGGCTGGAGATATTGGAGCTGCTGTTGGATTTAAAGATATTAAAACTGGAGATACATTGTGTGATGAAAAACACCCAATTATTCTTGAGTCTATGAAATTCCCTGCACCGGTAATTGGTATTGCTATTGAGCCTAAAACAAAAGCTGACGTAGATAAAATGGGTATGGCTTTAGCTAAATTAGCTGAAGAGGATCCAACGTTTACAGTTAGAACTGATGAGGCTTCTGGTCAAACAATTATCTCAGGTATGGGTGAGCTTCACTTAGATATCTTAGTAGATCGTATGAAACGTGAATTTAAAGTTGAAGTGAACCAAGGTGAGCCTCAAGTTGAATATAAAGAAGCGTTTACAAGAACTGCAACACACAGAGAAACTTACAAGAAACAATCTGGAGGTCGTGGTAAATTTGGTGATATCGTATTTACACTTGAGCCTGCTGATGAAGTTGATGGTAAAGTTCCAAAAGGATTACAGTTTATTAATGCTGTAAAAGGTGGTAACGTTCCTAAGGAATATATTCCATCTGTAGAAAAAGGTTTCCGTGAAGCTATGAAAACTGGTCCTTTGGCTGGTTATCAAGTGGATAGTTTGAAAGTAACTTTGACAGACGGATCTTTCCACCCTGTCGATTCTGATGCACTTTCTTTTGAGTTAGCTGCTAGAATGGGTTATAGAGAAGTAGCTAAAGCTGCTGGTGCAATTGTTCTTGAGCCAATCATGAAAATGGAAGTTATTACTCCTGAAGAAAACATGGGAGATATCGTAGGTGATATCAACCGTCGTAGAGGTCAGGTTAATGACATGGGTGACAGAAATGGTGCTAAAACTATTAAAGCTGATGTGCCATTATCAGAGATGTTTGGATATGTTACTACATTGAGAACATTATCTTCTGGTAGAGCTACTTCAACAATGGAGTTTTCTCACTATGCAGAAACGCCTTCTAATATTTCAGAAGCGGTAATTAAAAAAGCAAAAGGTAACGCTTAATTCTTAAGAAAATGAGTCAAAAAATCAGAATAAAACTAAAATCTTACGATCACATGTTGGTAGATAAATCTGCTGAAAAGATCGTAAAAACAGTAAAAACTACTGGAGCGGTTGTAACAGGTCCAATCCCGTTGCCAACTCACAAAAAACTTTTCACTGTATTGCGTTCTCCGCACGTTAACAAAAAAGCGAGAGAGCAATTCGAAGTAATGTCGTACAAAAGATTGATCGATATTTATTCGTCTTCGTCTAAAACAATTGATGCTTTAATGAAACTTGAATTGCCAAGTGGGGTTGAAGTAGAGATCAAAGTATAATTTTTTATTATATTTTATAAATAAAAAGCGGAACAGAAATGTTCCGCTTTTTTTATGCTTTTAAGTTTTTTCTTCCGGGTTAATTGTTGTGCTTTATTTTTGTAAAAATAATGTTTGTTTTTGCGAAAGGTCTTTATTTTAGGCTGTTGGCAACGTTTTTTATTTTTAATTATGATGTAATTGTTAAGTATTTTGTTGTTTTTGGTTAAGGAAAATATTTTTATTTTTTCTATAATTATGCGGTAGATGAAGTTTGATTTCGGGCTTGGATTTTGATTATGAGCGATTTAATTTTTGTAACTGTTTGGTATATTCAATTTTAATAGCTACTTTTGCACTCCCTGTTTGGAAATTTCTGTTATTTTCAAATTGAAGGGAATTTTAGTAATTAATAATTAATATTTATGTCTGGGTTAATTGGTAAAAAAATCGGCATGACTAGTATTTTCGACGAAAACGGGAAAAACATTCCTTGTACAGTAATCGAGGCTGGGCCGTGTGTTGTTACCCAAGTCAGAACCAAAGGTGTTGACGGGTACGAAGCGTTGCAACTTGGTTTCGATGACAAAAACGAGAAACATTCTACTAAAGCGGCTTTAGGTCACTTTAAAAAAGCTGGAACTGTTGCTAAGAAAAAAGTCGTTGAATTCCAAGATTTCGCAACTGAACAAAAATTAGGAGATCTTATTGATGTTTCTATTTTTGCTGAAGGAGAATTTGTAGATGTACAAGGTGTATCTAAAGGTAAAGGTTTTCAAGGTGTTGTAAAACGTCACGGTTTTGGTGGTGTTGGTCAAGCAACTCATGGTCAACATAACCGTTTAAGAGCGCCAGGTTCTGTGGGAGCTTCTTCTTATCCATCTAGAGTATTCAAAGGAATGCGTATGGCTGGAAGAATGGGAGGAGATAATGTAAAAGTACAAAACCTTAGAGTTTTAAAAGTAGTGGCTGAAAAGAACCTACTTGTTATTAAAGGATGTGTTCCTGGACATAAAAACTCTTATGTAATCATTCAGAAGTAATGGAAGTAAAAGTATTAGATTTCAACGGAAAAGATACTGGAAGAAAAGTTCAACTTTCTGATTCAGTATTCGCAATTGAACCAAACAATCACGCTGTATATCTTGATGTTAAGCAATATCTTGCTAATCAAAGACAAGGTACTCATAAGGCTAAAGAAAGAGCTGAAGTTACTGGTAGTACACGTAAGATTAAAAAACAAAAAGGAACTGGTACAGCTCGTGCGGGTAGTATCAAAAATCCATTGTTTAAAGGTGGTGGAACAATTTTTGGACCAAGACCAAGAAGTTATTCATTTAAATTGAATAAAAGCTTGAAGAGATTGGCTAGAAAATCAGCTTTCTCAATCAAAGCAAAAGAGTCGAATATCATCGTTCTTGAAGACTTTAATTTTGAAACACCAAACACTAAAAATTTCATTAACGTTTTGAAAGCTTTAGGGTTAGAAGATAAAAAATCTTTATTTGTGTTGGGAGAGACGAATAAAAATGTATATTTGTCGTCACGCAATTTAAAGGCTTCAAATGTTGTAAAGAGCTCAGAATTAAGCACTTACGCTATTTTAAACACTAATAATTTAGTGCTTTTAGAAGGTTCTTTGGAGTTAATTGAAGAAAATTTAAGTAAATAATAGGAATATGAGCATCATAATTAGACCTATAGTAACAGAAAAAGTAACCAAAGAAAGTGAAGTTTTAAACCGCTTCGGATTCGTTGTTGACAAAAAAGCAAACAAAGTTCAAATTAAGAAAGCTATCGAAGCTGCTTATGGAGTAACTATTGTTAGTGTTAACACGATGAACGTTAGACCGGATAGAACTACAAAATACACTAAAAGTGGTTTGATCAGTGGAAAGACAAATGCAATTAAGAAAGCGATTGTTCAAGTACAAGAAGGAGAAACAATTGATTTTTACAACAATATCTAAGATAGAAAAATGTCAGTAAGAAAATTAAAACCTATTACCCCAGGTCAGCGATTTAGAGTTGTGAATGGTTATGACGCCATTACAACTGATAAGCCGGAACGCTCTTTGATAGCGCCGATAAAAAACTCTGGAGGTAGAAATAGTCAAGGAAAGATGACCATGCGTTATACGGGTGGTGGTCACAAGCAGAGATATCGTATTATTGATTTCAAAAGAACTAAAGACGGAATTCCGGCTACTGTGAAATCAATCGAATACGATCCAAATCGTACTGCATTTATCGCTTTATTAGCTTATGCTGATGGTGAGAAAACTTATGTTATTGCTCAAAACGGATTGAAAGTTGGTCAGAAATTAGTTTCTGGTCCAGAGTCTCAACCTGAAATTGGTAATACATTACCTTTAAGCAGAATTCCTTTAGGAACTGTAATCTCTTGTATTGAGTTACGTCCAGGTCAAGGAGCAGTAATTGCTCGTTCAGCTGGTACATTTGCTCAGTTAATGGCAAGAGATGGAAAATATGCTACAATTAAAATGCCATCTGGTGAAACAAGATTGATCTTGTTAACTTGTTCGGCTACTATTGGAGCTGTTTCTAATTCAGATCACCAATTAGTTGTATCAGGAAAAGCTGGTAGAACAAGATGGTTAGGAAGAAGACCTAGAACAAGACCTGTTGCAATGAACCCTGTTGATCACCCAATGGGTGGTGGAGAAGGACGTTCTTCTGGTGGACATCCACGTTCAAGAAATGGAATACCAGCAAAAGGTTATAGAACTCGTTCTAAGAAAAACCCGAGTAACAAGTATATCGTAGAACGTAGAAAGAAATAATAAGATATGGCACGTTCATTAAAAAAAGGACCTTTCGTTCATTATAAGTTAGACAAGAAAGTTCAAGAAAACATTGAAAGCGGAAAAAATGGAGTAGTAAAGACTTGGTCTAGAGCTTCCATGATTACTCCAGACTTTGTTGGACAAACTATCGCAGTTCATAACGGTCGTCAATTTGTACCAGTTTACGTAACAGAAAACATGGTAGGTCACAAATTAGGAGAGTTTTCACCAACTAGATCTTTTAGAGGTCATGCTGGAGCAAAAAATAAAGGTAAAAAATAAGAAGCAATGGGAGTTCGTAAAAGAGAAACAGCAGATGCGAGAAAAGAGGCTAATAAGTCTATTGCTTTCGCAAAATTGAATAACTGCCCTACTTCACCTAGAAAAATGCGCTTAGTAGCGGACTTGGTAAGAGGTCAGAAGGTAGAAAGAGCACTTAACATCTTAAGATTCAGTTCTAAAGAAGCTTCGAGAAAACTAGAAAAACTATTATTATCTGCAATCAACAACTGGGAGCAAAAAAATAGTGAAGGTAATTTAGAAGAGGCTGGATTATTTGTTAAAGAGATCAGAGTAGATGGTGGAATGATGTTGAAAAGACTTCGTCCAGCTCCACAAGGTCGCGCACACAGAATAAGAAAACGTTCTAACCACGTAACAATCGTGCTTGGAGCTATCAATAACACACAAAGCAATTCTTAAGCAGCATGGGACAAAAGACAAATCCAATTGGAAATAGACTTGGTATCATCAGAGGATGGGACTCAAACTGGTATGGTGGAAATGATTACGGTGATAAACTTGCCGAAGATCACAAAATCAGAAAGTATATCCATGCTCGTTTATCAAAAGCTAGTGTATCAAAAGTAATCATCGAGAGAACTTTAAAACTTGTAACCGTTACTATCACTACTGCTAGACCTGGTATCATTATCGGAAAAGGTGGACAAGAGGTAGACAAGTTAAAAGAAGAACTTAAGAAAGTTACTGACAAAGAGGTTCAAATCAACATCTTTGAAATCAAAAGACCTGAGTTAGATGCGTATCTTGTGGCTACAAGCATCGCTCGTCAAATCGAAAGCCGTATTTCTTACAGACGTGCAATCAAAATGGCTATTGCTGCTTCTATGCGTATGAACGCTGAAGGTATCAAAGTTTTGATTTCTGGTCGTTTGAATGGTGCTGAGATGGCACGTTCAGAAGGTTTTAAAGAAGGTAGAATTCCTCTATCAACTTTCAGAGCTGACATCGATTATGCACTTGCTGAAGCTCATACTACTTATGGTAGAATGGGAATCAAAGTGTGGATCATGAAAGGTGAAGTTTATGGAAAGAGAGATCTTTCTCCACTTGCAGGAATGGATAAAAAACAATCCGGAACTGGTGGTGGTAAAGGTGGCGATTCTCCAAGAGGAGACAGAAAGCCCTTTAATAAAGGTGGTAAACCAGACGCTCGTAAAAGAAAGTAAATTTTTAAACTAAAGAAAAATGTTACAGCCTAAAAGAACAAAATACCGTAAGGTACAAAAAGGTAAGATGAAAGGAAACTCTCAAAGAGGGCATGAACTTTCTAATGGAATGTTTGGTATTAAATCTGTACATGAAGATGGAATGTTCTTAACTTCTCGTCAAATCGAAGCTGCACGTATCGCTGCAACTCGTTTCATGAAGAGAGAGGGACAATTATGGATCAAAATATTTCCAGACAAACCTATAACTAAGAAGCCTCTTGAAGTACGTATGGGTAAAGGTAAAGGAGCAGTTGAGTATTGGGCTGCTGTTGTTAAACCAGGAAGAATTATGTTTGAAGTTGGAGGAGTTCCTTTGTCAGTTGCAAAAGAGGCGTTACGTCTTGCAGCTCAAAAGCTTCCAGTAAAAACTAAGTTCGTCGTTGCTAGAGATTTCGAAGCATAATTTATATTATATTATGAAACAATCAGAAATAAAAGATCTTTCTGCAGCGGAGTTGCAAGAAAAACTTAGTCAAACTAAGAAAACATATGCTGACCTAAAAATGGCTCACGCTATTTCTCCAATTGAGAACCCACTTCAAATTAGAAGTGTAAGAAGAACAGTTGCAAGATTGGCTACAGAGTTAACTAAAAGAGAGTTACAATAATTGTATTCTGCTGAAAGATGGAAGAAAAAAGAAATTTAAGAAAAGAAAGAATTGGTGTTGTCACTTCAAATAAGATGGATAAATCTATCGTTATTGCTGAAGTAAGAAGAGTAAAACACCCATTATACGGTAAGTTCGTGTTGAAAACTAAGAAATACGTTGCACACGACGAAACAAACGACTGTAACATTGGAGATACTGTAAGAATTAGCGAAACGCGTCCTTTAAGTAAATCAAAATGTTGGAGATTAGTTGAAATCTTAGAAAGAGCTAAATAATTATGGTACAACAAGAATCAAGACTAAAAGTAGCAGATAACACGGGAGCAAAAGAAGTTTTAACTATCCGTGTTTTAGGAGGTACCAAAAGAAGGTATGCCTCTGTTGGTGACAAGATTGTAGTTTCTATCAAAGATGCAACTCCAAACGGAAACGTGAAAAAAGGAGCTGTTTCAACTGCAGTTGTTGTACGTACCAAAAAAGAAGTGAGAAGAGCCGATGGTTCTTATATCCGTTTCGATGACAATGCATGTGTTCTTTTGAACGCTGCAGGGGAAATGAGAGGAACTCGTGTTTTTGGTCCGGTAGCAAGAGAACTTCGTGAAAAACAATTCATGAAAATTGTATCATTAGCACCAGAAGTGCTTTAATTCGTTTTAAGATGATAAAGCTAAAAATAAAAACAGGAGACATCGTAAGAGTAATTGCCGGAGACCATAAAGGTGCTGAAGGTAAAGTTGTACGTGTTTACCGTGAGAAAAATAAAGCGATAGTTGAAGGTGTAAACATGGTTTCGAAACATACAAAACCAAGTGCTAAAAACCCTCAAGGTGGTATCGTTAAGAAAGAAGCTTCTATACAAATATCTAACATTTCACTAATTGATCCTAAAACTAAGGAAACAACTAGAGTTGGTATTAGAGTAGAAGGAGATAAGAAAGTAAGATTTTCAAAAAAATCTAATCAAGTACTATAGTAATGGCATATACACCTAGACTAAAAGAAGAATATAAGAGTAGAGTAATCGCTGCTCTTAAAGAGGAATTCGGATATACAAACGTAATGCAAGTTCCTAAATTGGAAAAAATCGTTTTGAGCCGTGGAGTTGGTGCAGCTGTATCTGATAAAAAACTTATTGACTATGCAGTTGATGAGTTAACAAAGATCACTGGACAAAAAGCAGTATCTACTATTTCAAAGAAAGACGTTGCGTCATTCAAATTGAGAAAAGGGATGCCGATTGGAGCAAAAGTTACTTTGCGTGGAGAAAGAATGTATGAGTTTTTAGATAGACTTATCACTTCTGCTTTACCACGTGTAAGAGACTTTAGTGGTATTAAAGCTACTGGATTTGATGGTAGAGGTAATTATAACCTTGGAGTTTTAGAGCAAATCATTTTCCCAGAAATTGATATTGATAAAGTAAACAAAATTTCAGGAATGGATATTACTTTTGTTACTACTGCTCAAACTGACAAAGAAGCAAAGTCATTATTGGCTGAATTAGGTTTACCTTTTAAAAAGAATTAAGACATGGCTAAAGAATCAATGAAAGCCCGCGAGGTTAAAAGAGAAAAAACGGTAGCAAAGTATGCTGAGAAAAGAAAAGCTTTGAAAGAAGCTGGAGATTTTGAAGGATTACAAAAATTACCTAAAAATGCTTCGCCAGTTCGTTTACACAATCGTTGTAAATTAACAGGTAGACCAAGAGGGTATATCCGTCAATTCGGTATTTCACGTGTAACTTTCCGTGAAATGGCTAACAATGGATTAATTCCAGGTGTTAAAAAAGCCAGCTGGTAATATAAAAAGTTTATAAATTGATTAAAGGTTCAGGAGGCATAGTGCTTCCTGAAAACCATAATCGCAATCAAATACATATGTATACAGATCCTATTGCAGATTATTTGACTAGAGTTCGTAACGCTGTGGCTGCAAACCACAAAGTTGTTGAAATTCCAGCTTCTAATCTAAAAAAAGAAATAACTAAGATCTTATTTGATCAAGGTTATATCTTGAGTTACAAATTTGAGGACAACTCTGTTCAGGGTTCAATCAAAATTGCTTTGAAGTATGATAAAGATACTAAAGAGCCTGTAATTAAAGATATCCAAAGAATTAGTAAACCTGGTTTACGTAAGTACGCAGGTGCTGCCAAATTACCTAGAATCCTTAACGGATTAGGAATTGCTATTGTTTCTACATCAAAAGGTTTGATGACTGGAAAACAAGCTAAGCAATTAAATGTAGGTGGTGAAGTAATTTGTTACGTATACTAATTTTAAACACTAGATAAAGATGTCAAGAATAGGTAAAAGCCCAATTGTAATCACTGCTGGTGTAACTGTAGAAGTTAAAGACGGTATTATTACAGTAAAAGGAAAAAAAGGTCAACTTACTCAGGAGTTTTCGGACGTAACTGTAAAAGTTGAAGGCGATCAGGTTTTAGTAGAAAGATCGTCTGATCATAAAGATCAAAGAGCAAAACACGGATTATACAGATCATTAATCAATAACATGATTGTTGGTGTATCTGAAGGTTTTACAAAAGAACTTGAATTAGTTGGAGTTGGTTATAGAGCTTCAAACCAAGGTCAAAAGTTAGATTTAGCTCTTGGATATTCTCACAATATTGTTTTAGAAATTGCTCCAGAAGTAGCTTTAGAAACAATATCTGAAAAAGGTAAAAACCCTATCGTAAAATTAACATCATTCGATAAACAACTTTTAGGTCAAGTAGCTGCGAAAATCAGAGGTTTCCGTAAGCCTGAGCCATATAAAGGAAAAGGTGTTAAATTTGTGGGTGAAGTATTAAGAAGAAAAGCAGGTAAATCAGCTTAAAAAATAAGATTATGTCATTAACAAAATCTGATAGAAGACAGAGAATTAGATTCAGAATTAGAAAATCGATCAGTGGTACAACCTCTAATCCTAGACTATCTGTATTTAGAAGTAACAAAGAAATTTACGCTCAACTTATTGATGATGTAAATGGAGTTACTATATTAGCTGCATCTTCAAGAGAAAAAGAAATAGGAAAAGGTACTAACGTTGAAATCGCTGCTGCTGTTGGAAAACTAGTTGCTGAGAAAGCGTTAAAAGCCGGGATTGATACCATCACTTTTGACAGAGGTGGATATTTATATCACGGTCGTATTAAATCATTAGCAGAAGGCGCAAGAGCGGCTGGACTTAAATTCTAATATATTATGTCTAAATACAAAAATGTAGAATTGGTAAAACCAAGTGGTCTTGAACTTAAAGATCGTCTGGTAAGTGTTAATCGTGTTACTAAAGTTACAAAAGGGGGTAGAGCTTTCGGTTTTTCTGCTATTGTAGTTGTAGGTGATGAAAATGGAGTAGTTGGTCACGGATTAGGAAAATCTAAAGACGTTTCTGAAGCAATTGCGAAAGCAGTAGAAGATGCTAAGAAAAATTTAGTAAAAATTCCTTTGAATGGACAATCTGTTCCTCACGAACAAAAAGGTAAATTTGGTGGTGCACGTGTATTCTTAATTCCTGCGTCTCATGGTACAGGAGTTATTGCTGGTGGAGCTGTTCGTTCAGTTCTTGAATCAGTAGGTATTCACGATGTATTATCTAAATCTCAAGGATCATCAAATCCTCATAACGTAGTGAAAGCAACTTTTGATGCTTTATTACAAATGAGAAGCGCTTACACTGTTGCAAAACAAAGAGGTGTTTCTTTAGAAAAAGTTTTTAAAGGTTAATTCAAGGAAATTATGGCTAAATTATTAGTAAAACAAGTAAGAAGCAAAATCAACTGTCCTCTTTCTCAAAAGAGAGGTTTGGAAGCTTTAGGTCTACGTAAAATGGGACAAGTTGTAGAGCATGATTCAAACCCTGCTATCCTTGGTATGATAAACAAAGTTAAACACTTAGTTTCTGTCGAAGAAGCTAAATAACAAATACTGTTATGAATTTAAGTAACTTACAACCAGCTGAAGGGTCAACACACAATCAAAATAAAAGATTAGGTAGAGGAGAAGGTTCTGGAAAAGGTGGTACTTCTGCAAGAGGTCACAAAGGAGCAAAATCTCGTTCTGGTTATTCTAAAAAGATTGGTTTTGAGGGAGGGCAAATGCCACTTCAAAGACGTGTACCTAAGTTTGGTTTCACAAACATCAATCGTAAAGAATACGAAGGTGTTAATTTAGATACGCTTCAATTATTAGTAGACAATGGTGTTATTACTGATTCTGTTAACATGACAGATTACGTAGCAAACCGTCTAGCTACCAAAAATGAAATCGTTAAGATTTTAGGTAGAGGAGAATTGAAAGCAAAATTAAAAGTAACTGCCCACAAATTTACTGCTACTGCAAAAGCTGCTATTGAAGCTGCTGGTGGAGAAGCTGTAACTATATAACTTATCTACTAAGATGAAGAAATTTATTGAATCAATAAGTAATGTTTGGAAAATCGAAGAACTGAAAAATAGAATCTTAATTACATTAGGATTACTTTTAGTATATCGTTTTGGTGCACACGTAACGCTTCCTGGTATTGACGCAACTCAATTAACAGGTTTAGCGGGACAGACTAAAAATGGTTTAGGATCTATCCTAGACATGTTTACAGGAGGTGCTTTCTCTAAAGCTTCAGTTTTTGCTTTAGGTATTATGCCTTATATTTCTGCATCTATTGTTGTTCAGTTAATGGGAATTGCTATTCCTTATTTGCAAAAACTTCAAAACGATGGAGAAAGTGGTAGAAAAAAGATTAATCAAATCACTCGTTGGTTGACTATAGCTATTACACTGGTTCAAGGTCCAACTTATATCTATAATCTGTACAGAACATTGCCTGGTAGTGCATTCTTACTAGGCTTTAATTCTCCTGAATTTTTGTTCTCATCAGTTATCATTTTAGTTACAGGTACAATTTTTGCTATGTGGCTTGGTGAGAAAATTACAGATAAAGGTATTGGAAATGGAATTTCATTATTGATTATGGTTGGTATCTTAGCTCGTTTACCGCAAGCTTTTATTCAAGAGTTTACAACGAGAGTTACCAACAACAATGGAGGCCCAATGTTGTTAGTTATTGAAATTATTGTGTGGTTATTAGTTATTATTTCTTGTGTATTGCTTACAATGGCAGTACGTAGAATCCCGGTTCAATACGCTCGTCGTACGACAACTGGTGACTATGAGCAAGATTTAGCAGGTGGTAATAGACAATGGATTCCTCTTAAGCTTAATGCTTCTGGGGTTATGCCAATCATTTTTGCTCAGGCAATTATGTTTATACCTGCGGCTGTAGCTGGATTGTCTAAATCAGATACATCACAATCAATCGTTGGAGCATTTAGCGATATGTTTGGTTTCTGGTATAACTTGGTATTTGCAACTTTAATTATTGTATTTACTTTCTTTTATACTGCGATCACCGTACCGACTAACAAGATGGCCGATGATTTGAAAAGAAGTGGTGGTTTTATTCCTGGCGTTCGTCCGGGAGCTGAAACTTCAGACTTCCTTGATAAAGTGATGTCTTTGATAACTTTCCCAGGATCTTTATTCCTTGCTTTGATTGCTGTGTTCCCAGCTATTGTTGTAAGTATTATGGATGTACAACCATCTTGGGCAATGTTTTTTGGAGGTACCTCATTAATAATTATGGTTGGTGTTGCAATAGATACTATTCAACAAATCAACTCGTACTTGTTAAACAAACATTATGATGGTTTAATGAAGACTGGTAAAAATAGAAAAGCGGTAGCTTAATATATTTATGGCAAAACAATCAGCAATAGAACAAGACGGATCAATCATTGAAGCATTATCAAATGCGATGTTCCGTGTGGAGTTAGAAAATGGACATATCGTGATTGCTCATATTTCCGGAAAGATGCGTATGCATTACATCAAATTATTACCTGGTGATAAAGTGAAACTGGAAATGAGCCCTTATGATTTGTCAAAAGCAAGAATTACTTATCGATATTAAAGGATATTCACTATGAAAGTTAGAGCATCAGTAAAAAAGAGAAGTCCCGAGTGCATCATTGTGCGTAGAAAAGGGAGATTGTACGTAATAAACAAAAAGAATCCTAGATTTAAACAAAGACAAGGATAATTATGGCAAGAATAGCAGGGGTAGATATCCCAAAAAATAAGAGAGGTGTTATAGCACTTACCTACATCTTTGGATTAGGAAAAAGTAGAGCTATTGAGATTTTAGAGAAAGCTCAAGTAAGCCAAGATAAAAAAGTTCAAGATTGGAATGATGATGAAATCGGAGCAATTCGTGACGCAGTTTCATTTTACAAAATTGAAGGAGAATTACGTTCTGAAGTTTCTTTAAACATCAAACGTTTAATGGATATTGGTTGTTATAGAGGTATCCGTCATAGATCTGGTCTTCCATTAAGAGGACAAAGAACTAAAAACAACTCTAGAACTAGAAAAGGTAAAAGAAAAACTGTTGCGAACAAGAAAAAAGCAACTAAATAATAAGTAATATGGCTAAAGCAACTGCAAAAAAACGTAAAGTTATCGTTGAATCAACGGGTGAAGCTCATATTTCTGCCACTTTCAACAACATTATCATTTCTTTGACTAATAAGAAAGGTGAAGTTATTTCTTGGTCTTCAGCTGGTAAAATGGGTTTCAGAGGTTCTAAAAAGAACACTCCGTACGCGGCTCAAATGGCAGCAGAAGATTGTAGTAAAGTAGCTCTTGAGGCAGGACTTAAAAAAGTAAAAGTTTATGTAAAAGGACCAGGAAACGGACGTGAGTCTGCTATCCGTTCTATTCATAACGGTGGAATTGAAGTTACTGAGATTATCGATGTTACTCCAATGCCTCACAACGGATGTCGTCCTCCAAAAAGACGTAGAGTTTAATACTCAAATTTAATTATAGTATAACCTAGATAGAATATACGATTATCGAAGGATAAGACCTGAATTCATAATCTCTATCTTAAACAATTTAAAATGGCAAGATATACTGGTCCTAGCACAAGAATCGCTCGTAAATTTGGCGAAGCAATTTTCGGAGATGATAAATCTTTCGAGAAAAGAAATTACCCACCTGGACAACACGGGATGGCTAAAAAAAGAGGAAAAAAATCTGAGTACGCTGTTCAGTTAATGGAAAAGCAAAAAGCTAAATATTCTTACGGAATTTTAGAAAAACAATTCAGAAATTTATTCGAAAAAGCATCAGCTACTAAAGGAGTTACTGGTGAAGTTTTATTACAATTATGTGAAGCAAGATTAGATAACGTTGTTTTCAGAATGGGTATTGCTCCTTCTAGAAGAGGTGCTCGTCAAATCGTATCTCACAGACACGTTACTGTTAATGGTGAAGTTGTAAATATTCCTTCTTACCACCTTAAGCCTGGTGATAAAGTTGCAGTTCGTGAAAAATCTAAATCTTTAGAAGCTATCGAACGTTCTTTATCAAATTCAAGTCATGTTTACGAATGGATTACTTGGAACAATGATCTTAAAGAAGGAACTTTCGTTTCTGTACCTGCGAGACTTCAAATTCCAGAAAACATTAAAGAACAATTAATCGTAGAGTTGTACAACAAATAATAATTGACTTAGTCGAAATTTATGGCAATATTTAATTTTCAAAAGCCCGATAAAGTTATCATGATCGATTCAACCGATTTTGAAGGTAAATTCGAATTTAGACCTTTAGAACCTGGTTATGGATTGACTGTTGGTAATGCACTTAGAAGAGTTTTGCTTTCAGCATTAGAAGGTTATGCAATTACATCTGTTCGTATCGAAGGTGTAGATCATGAGTTTTCTACTATTTCAGGTGTTGTTGAGGACGTTACCGAAATTATCCTTAATCTAAAGCAAGTACGTTTCAAACGTCAGATTGAAGATATCGATAATGAAGCAGTTACAATTTCTGTTTCTGGTAAAGATCAATTAACAGCAGGTGATTTTCAAAAATTTATTTCAGGTTTTCAAGTTCTGAACCCAGACCTTGTTATCTGTAATTTAGATTCAAAGATCAAATTGAACTTCGATTTAACAATCGAAAAAGGTAGAGGATATGTTCCTGCTGAGGAGAACAAAAAACAGAATGCAGCAATTGGTACTATTTTTACAGATTCTATTTTTACTCCGGTAAAAAACGTAAAATATGCTATTGAAAACTTCCGTGTGGAACAAAAAACAGATTACGAAAAATTAGTTTTTGAAATTAAAACTGATGGTTCTATTAATCCAAAAGATGCCCTTACTGAAGCTGCTAAAGTTTTAATTCACCACTTCATGTTATTTTCTGACGAAAGAATTACACTCGAGGCTGACGAAATTGCACAAACAGAATCGTATGATGAAGAGTCATTGCATATGAGACAATTGCTTAAAACTAAGCTTGTTGATATGGATTTATCTGTGAGAGCATTAAATTGCTTGAAAGCGGCTGAAGTTGATACACTTGGTGATTTAGTATCGTTCAATAAAAATGACCTAATGAAATTCCGTAATTTTGGTAAAAAATCTTTAACTGAACTTGATGAACTTGTTGCAGTTAAAAATCTAACCTTCGGAATGGATTTAGCTAAATACAAATTAGATAAAGAATAATTCAATCCGCTGCGGCGGATTAAATTTAAAATAGCAATGAGACACGGAAAAAAATTCAATCACTTAAGCAGACAGACTGGACATAGAAAAGCTATGTTGGCTAATATGGCTTGTTCTCTTATCGAGCACAAACGTATTAACACTACTGTTGCTAAAGCTAAAGCGCTTAAACAATTCGTTGAGCCTTTAATCACTAAATCAAAAGAAGATACGACTCACAACCGTCGTATTGTTTTTGCTTACCTACGTAGTAAATATGCGGTAACTGACTTGTTCAGAGACGTAGCTGCTAAAGTTGGTGACCGTCCAGGTGGATACACTCGTATCATTAAAGTTGGAAATCGTTTGGGAGATAATGCTGATATGGCAATGATCGAACTTGTAGATTTCAATGAACTTTACAATGGTGGTAAAAAAGAAGTTAAAAAAGCAAAAAGCCGTCGTGGTGGTAAAGCAAAAAAAGCTGAGGATACTCCGGAAGCTCCAGCTGCTGAATCAGAATCGACTACTGAAGCTTCTGAATAATTATGAAAGTAATGATTCTATAGAAATCAAGGATAAACTAATTTTTAGTTTATCCTTTTTTTTTGATTTTTTTTAAAAGGAAATCTAACTTATTTGAATTTTTAGGTTTCATTTTTATGAATGAAATTTTTAAAAAATCTTGGAGACACTCTTTTAAAGAAGTAAATTTGCAAAATATCTAATTACAATTGAAACAGGCTTCGCCGGTTTTATAGGACGATTAAAAACAATACAATTAAAGAATGAAATACACTACACGTCAAAGCGCCATTTTATTACTAAGTGATGGAACTATTTTTCATGGAAAATCTATCGGAATTAGCGGTAAAACTTTTGGAGAAGTTTGTTTTAATACTGGAATGACCGGATACCAGGAGATCTTTACAGATCCTTCTTATTTTGGACAAATTATGGTGGCTACTAACACGCACATCGGAAATTATGGGGTTAATGATTCAGAAGTTGAATCTGATTCTATAAAAATTGCCGGTTTAGTTTGTAAAAACTTTAGTTTTAATTATTCCAGAGAAGATGCTTCCGGTAGTTTGGAAGATTATTTTACAAAACAAAATCTAATTTGTATTTCTGATGTTGATACACGTGCATTAGTAAGTTACATTCGTGATAATGGAGCTATGAATGCTGTTATTTGTACAGATGGTACTGCTGTGGAAGATTTAAAGAAAGAGTTGGCAAATGTGCCCAACATGGAAGGTTTAGAATTGGCATCGAAAGTTTCCACTACTGAGCCTTATTTTTTTGGTGACGAAAACGCTACTTATAAAATCTCTGCCTTAGATCTTGGTATTAAAACAAATATTCTTAGAAATCTGGCTAAGAGAGATTGTTATATAAAAGTATTTCCATACAATTCAACTTATAAAGATTTGGCTGCGTTTAATCCGGATGGGTACTTCTTGTCAAATGGGCCTGGTGATCCGGATCCGCTTTTCGGGGCAATTGAAGTAGCAAAAGAAATTCTGGCGAATGATAAACCCCTATTTGGGATTTGTTTAGGGCACCAGGTAATTGCTTTAGCTAATGGAGTTCAGACTTATAAAATGTTTAACGGGCACCGAGGAATAAATCACCCTGTAAAAAATATCATTACAGGTAAAGGTGAAATTACGTCTCAGAATCATGGTTTTGCTGTTAATAAAGAACAATTAGATAAGCATCCGGATTTAGAAATTACACACCTGCATTTGAATGACGGAACTGTGGCTGGGATGCGTATGAAAAACAAAAATTGTTTTTCAGTACAATACCACCCTGAAGCAAGTCCTGGTCCTCATGATTCTTCTTATTTGTTCGATCAATTTGTAGAGAACATCAAAGAGGCTTCTGCTAAAACGATATAGTTAATAAATAAAGGTTTTTAATAGTTAAAATGCGTATTTTCTATTGGATATTTTTATAATTTCGAAAAAAATATATAATTTATTAATAAAAAAGTAAAAATAATGAGTATTATAATTAAAATTCACGCAAGACAAATTCTTGATTCCAGAGGTAATCCTACTATTGAAGTTGATGTAATAACTGAAAACGGAGTTTTAGGTAGAGCAGCTGTTCCTTCTGGAGCGTCAACTGGAGAGCACGAAGCAGTTGAATTACGTGATGGTGGTAAAGCTTACCTTGGAAAAGGTGTTTTGAATGCAGTGAATAATGTAAATACTGTTATTGCTGAAGAGTTAGTTGGAATTTCTGTTTTTGAACAAAACGTGATCGATCAAACCATGATTGATTTAGACGGAACTCCAAACAAATCTAAATTAGGAGCTAATGCAATTTTAGGAGTTTCTTTGGCTGCTGCAAAAGCGGCTGCTAATGAGCTTGGATTGCCTTTATACAGATATGTAGGTGGTGTTTCTGCTAATACATTACCTGTACCGATGATGAACATCATTAACGGTGGTTCTCACTCTGATGCGCCAATCGCATTTCAGGAATTTATGATTTTCCCTGTAAAAGCAACTTCTTTTACACATGCGATGCAAATGGGAACTGAGATTTTTCACAGTTTGAAAAAAGTATTACATGATAGAGGTTTAAGTACTGCTGTTGGTGATGAAGGAGGTTTTGCTCCAAACTTAGCCGGTGGAACTGAGGATGCTTTAGATACCATCAAAAAAGCGGTTGAAAATGCAGGATATTCTTTCGGAGACGAAATTATGATTGCACTTGACTGTGCTGCTTCTGAGTTTTATGTAAACGGTAAATACGATTATACTAAATTTGAAGGAGAGACTGGAAAAATCAGAACTTCTGAAGAGCAAGCGGATTATTTAGCGGAACTTGCTGCTAAATATCCAATTATCTCTATCGAGGATGGTATGTACGAAGATGACTGGAATGGATGGAAATACTTAACAGAAAAAATCGGTGATAAAGTGCAGTTAGTTGGTGATGATTTGTTCGTTACTAATGTAGAGCGTTTGTCTACAGGAATTCAAAAAGGTATTGCCAATTCAATCTTAGTAAAAGTAAACCAAATCGGAACTTTAACGGAGACTATTGCAGCTGTAAATATGGCTAAAAATGCAGGGTATACTTCAGTAATGTCTCACCGTTCAGGAGAAACAGAAGATACTACAATTGCTGATTTAGCAGTGGCTTTAAACTGTGGTCAGATTAAAACTGGTTCAGCTTCTCGTTCTGATCGTATGGCAAAATACAATCAATTATTGAGAATTGAAGAAGAATTGGGAAGTACTGCTTATTTCCCTGGCTTAAATGCTTTCAAAATCAAATAATTGTAAACAATTATAGACTATATTTAAACCATCCGTTTTTACGGATGGTTTTTTTTTGGAGTTTTAACAAATTCATAGCAGGATTCTTTTTTTAATTAGTCTTAAATTCCTTAGATTTGGTAAATTATTATTTTAAAGATTTATTTCCGATATATTATGTCAAAAACAGCTACATTAGAAGTAGATGGTAAGAAAATTGAACTTCCGGTAATCACTGGGAGTGAAAATGAGTCTGCTGTCGATATTAACAAATTACGTGATTTAACTGGCTTCATTACGCTTGACCCAGGATATAAAAATTCAGGATCTTGTACAAGTGAGATTACTTTCTTGGATGGAGAACTTGGGATTTTGCGTTACAGAGGATATTCAATCGAAGATTTAGCTGAAAAAGCAAGTTTCCCTGAAGTATCTTATCTTTTAATTTTTGGTGAATTACCAACAGCCCAACAATTAGCTCAATTTGATGCTGATATTAAAAAGCATACTTTGGTTAACGAAGAAATGAAGAACATCATTGACGGTTTCCCAAAAACGGCTCACCCAATGGGAGTTTTGTCTGCTTTGACAAGTGCTTTAACCGCCTTTAATCCAAAAGCTGTAAATGTAGAGAACGAAAAAGAAATGTACGAAGCTATCTGTAAAACTATAGCTAAGTTTCTTGTGATCGCTACATGGACATATAGAAAAACAATGGGGTATCCATTGAACTATTATGACAATACACAAGGGTATGTAGAGAACTTTATGCAATTGATGTTTAAATTGCCTACAGGACCTTACGCTGCAAATCCTATTATTGTTAATGCATTAGACAAATTATTTATCTTACACGGAGATCACGAGCAAAACTGTTCAACTTCTACTGTAAGAATGGTTGGTTCTTCTCATGCAGGATTGTTTGCTTCAATCTCTGCAGGTGTTTCTGCACTTTGGGGGCCACTTCACGGTGGTGCTAATCAGGCAGTTCTTGAGATGTTGGAAGAAATTAACAAAGACGGTGGAGATACTGATAAATTCATGGCGAAAGCCAAAGATAAAAATGATCCTTTCCGTTTAATGGGATTTGGTCATAGAGTTTATAAAAACTTTGATCCAAGAGCAAGAATCATCAAAAAAGCAGCTAAAGAAGTATTAGAAACTTTAGGTGTTGAAGATCCGATTTTAGAGATCGCTAAAAAGTTAGAGGCAGCAGCTTTAGAAGATGAATACTTCAAATCAAGAAATTTATATCCAAACGTTGATTTCTACTCTGGAATTATATACAGAGCCTTAGGGATTCCAACAGATATGTTTACGGTGATGTTTGCTATTGGTAGATTACCGGGCTGGATTGCGCAATGGAAAGAAATGCGTGAGAATAAAGAGCCAATCGGAAGACCAAGACAAATATACACTGGACATCCGTTGAGAGACTTTAAGTCAAATAAATAAAAACATTTTAAAGCTTCACCTAACTGTGAAGCTTTTTTTATCTTTGTTCAAAATACAATAAAGTTATGTTGCAATTAAATGTAAAGAACGAAACGTCAAGATTACGTGCTGTAGTTTTGGGTTCAGCGGTTCATAATGGGCCAACTCCATCCTTAGATGAGGCTTATGATCCTAAATCATTGGAACATATTAAAGCAGGAACCTACCCTCTTGAAAAAGATATGGTTGTTGAAATGGATGCTTTTAATGCTGTTTTTCAAAAGTATGATGTAACGGTTTATCGTCCTGAGATGATAGAAAATTACAATCAAATTTTTGCGAGAGATATAGGGTTTGTTATTGATGATACTTTCGTGAAATCTAATATTTTACCGGATAGAGAGCGAGAATTAGATGCGATTCAATATGTAATCGACCAAATGAATACTTTAAAGGTGGTTCGTCCGCCGGAAGAAGTTCATATCGAAGGTGGTGATGTGATGCTTTGGAACGATCATATTTTTATAGGAACCTATAAAGGCAGTGATTACAAAGATTATATTACAGCTCGTACCAATATGGAGGGTGTAAATTATATTAAAGAATTATTTCCAAACAAAATTGTTAAAGAGTTTGATCTGGTTAAATCTAAATTAGAAGCCAGAGATAATGCTTTGCATTTGGATTGTTGCTTTCAACCTGTTGGAAAAGACAAAGGTATTATTTACAAACGAGGTTTTCGTGAAGAAGCAGATTATTTGTATTTGGTAAACCTTTTTGGAAAAGAGAATTTATTTCATATCGAAAGAGACGAAATGTATCATATGTTTTCTAACGTATTTTCTATTGATGCCGATGTAGTGGTTTCAGAAAAAAACTTTACCCGCTTAAACAATTGGTTGCGTGCAAATGGTTTTACAGTTGAGGAAATTCCATACGCTGAAATCGCAAAACAAGAGGGATTGTTAAGATGTTCGACTTTACCATTAATTAGAGATTAAAAAGTAGTTTCAAGTTTCAGGTTTCAAGTTCACAATAACTTGAAACCTGAAACTTGAAACAAAAAAAATATTAAAACATGAAACAAACAACGAATGCAATTGTAATGATTCGCCCTGTTGCTTTTAGAATGAATGAGCAAACGGCTGTCAATAATTATTATCAAAAAGTTTTGGACGGACTTTTACCGAGTACAGTAAATGCAAAAGCACAACAGGAATTTGATGTTTTTGTTGAGAAATTGAGAGCTGTAGGGGTTGATGTTACCGTTATAGAAGATACTTTAGAAACAGATACTCCGGATAGTATTTTTCCAAATAACTGGGTTTCGTTTCACGAAAACGGAGACGTGGCTTTATATCCAATGTTTGCAGAAAATCGTCGTCAGGAGCGTCGTGAAGATATTTTAGATACACTTGAAGACAAAGGTTTTGAAATTGCCAATATAATGGATTATACCTCGGCAGAAGAAGATGGTATTTTTCTTGAAGGTACCGGAAGTTTGCTTTTAGATCGTGCTAACGGAAAAGCCTATTGTGCTTTGTCTCCGAGAGCTGATGAAGAATTGTTTATCGAATTCTGTGAGGATTTTGATTATGCTCCGGTAATTTTTGAAGCTTTTCAGACCGTTGATGGGGAACGTAAATTAATTTATCACACCAACGTAATGATGTGTTTGGGTGAAACTTTCGCTGTTATTTGTGCGGATTGCATCGATGATAAAAAAGAACGCAAAATGGTTCTGGAGAATCTAAAAGCAGATAACAAAGAAGTTATTTTGATTACAGAAGCTCAGGTAAATAATTTTGCTGGTAATATGCTGGAAGTTAGAGGAACTGATGATAAAAAGTATATTGTTATGAGTGCTTCAGCTCACCAGAGTTTAACACCAAAACAAATTACACAGTTAGAAGCTCATGCTGAAATTTTAAGTTCAAGCTTAGATACAATCGAAGCGTGCGGTGGCGGAAGTGCAAGATGTATGATGGCAGAGGTGTTCTTGCCAAGAAGTTAAATTTTATAATTTTCAATAGAAAAATTCCAAATTCCAAAAGCTGAATAGTACAGTTTGGAATTTGGAATTTTGTGTTTGTGGATTAATCGTTAAGCTTAATTTGACTTGTAAACTTCAGGATTATATAATTCCATGTAGAATTCAGGATTGGGTAATTTTGTAAAATTGTATTTTTCGTAAAGCCATTCAGCTGTAGATGTCAATAAAATCCAACGGCGTAAACCTTGTAAATTAGGATGGTTCATTACTTGTTCCATCAAAGCTTTAGAAAGTCCTCTTCCTCGATATTCTTCCAATACATAAATGTCGCCCAAATACCCAATAGTAGCAAAATCTGAAATTACCCTTGCAAAACCAATTTGTATATTTTTATAGAATAATCCAAAATTTAGAGAATTTTCAATAGAAGTTTTCATGGTCTCAAAAGGAATACCATCACTCCACCCGGATTTTTTTGATAAGAAATCATGAATGGCATCAAGATCCAATTTGTTTTTATCGGTTGTAATAGTGAAATCTCCAAAAGAGAAATTAATTTCTTTCATTTTTTTTCGGCTAGAATTAAAGTAAACAACAGATTTACATCAAATTTCCTTTTACAATATTGATAATCGAACTCACGATATATTGAATTCCGATAGAGATTACAATAAAACCAACAATTCTAGAGATTGCAACAATTCCCGAAGCACCTAAAATTCTGGCAAGATAATGAGCACTTTTTAATATCGCAAAAATCGCTATTGCAATGGCTGCAATAGCCAAAGTCGAAATAATAATTTCATTCATTTCGTGATGCTCCTGATAAAAAGCAATTAATAATGACATAGAACCCGGACCGGCGAGCATTGGAATCGCCAAAGGAGTCAAGGCAATGTCGTTTCGTTGTTGTGCCTCGTTTTCAATCTTTTTGTTAATACCTCTTTTCTTGTTGAATTTTCCGGAGAGCAAAGAGAAACCTGAATTTACGATTACAATTCCACCGGCAATTCGTAGCGCATCAATACTAATTCCGAAGAAAGTCAATACGTATTGACCAATGAAATAGGAAACTAATAAAATGATAAAAACGTTGATCGCTGTCCAAAGTGAAATCCTGGAACGTTCTTTTTGAGAATCGTGCTGTGTCAGTCCAACAAAAATCGGCACGGTACCGATTGGGTTTAGAACCGAGAAAAGAGCAGCAAATAAATAAATGAATAAATCCATATTGTTTGGGTTAGTAGGGTAAAAATAGTCTTTTTTTAATATTTGAGTGTAAATTTATGGTGAGATATTGCTTTTTTATTGTTGTTAAGTCTATGCTAAATTACCTGAATTTAGCTCGTACTTTTTGATTACTTTTGTACGATATTTAAAAATGATGAAAAATAAAAAAACTTTAGTTCTGGGAGCAACTACAAAACCGGAGCGTTATGCTTTTAGAGCTATAAATGCATTAGTTGAAAAAGGACACACCGTTTTGGCAATAGGTCAAAATACAGGCGAAGTTGCCGGGGTGAAAATTTATACAAAAGCGATTCCTGTTAAAAATATTGATACTATTACCTTGTATTTGAATCCGGCACGTCAGCGTGATTATTATAATTATATCGTTGAAGCACAACCAAAGAGGGTGATTTTCAACCCTGGTTCTGAGAATCCGGAGTTGTATCAATTATTGGAACTGAATAATATTAAAGCAGAAGTTGCTTGTACATTGGTTTTATTAGCTACAAATCAATATTAATTCACTTTTTCGATACCGATTGATTTTTGGTGCCTCAAGGCCGCTAAATTATTAAAAACAGTATTTTTGTCGTCATGGAATTTTCATCAAAACTAATAGAAAAAGCAGTCAACGAAATGTCACAATTACCGGGAATTGGTAAACGTACGGCATTGCGTTTGGTTTTGCATTTATTGAAGCAACCTAAAGAACAAACGGGATTTTTATCTCAGGCATTGTTAAATATGCGAGAGGATATTAAATTTTGCAAAAGCTGTCATAATATTTCAGATACTAAAGTTTGTGAAATTTGTGCTAATGTGGCAAGAAACCATGAGTTGATTTGTGTCGTTGAAGATATTCGCGATGTAATGGCTATTGAGAATACGGGTCAGTACAAAGGGATTTATCATGTTTTAGGAGGGAAAATTTCCCCGATTGAAGGTGTTGGACCCAGTCAGCTAAATATTACAACTTTAGTGGAAAAAGTAAAATCAGGGAAAGTAACAGAACTTATTTTTGCGCTAAGTTCAACCATGGAGGGTGATACAACGAATTTTTATATCTACAAGCAAATAGGAGGATACGATATCATAGTTTCTACAATTGCACGAGGGATTTCTGTTGGAGACGAATTAGAATACGCAGACGAAGTTACACTTGGAAGAAGTATTTTGCACCGCGTCCCGTTTGAAAAAACTTTCAAAAACAACTAAATAGAGTCAATAAAAAGCTAGATTTCCTGAAGATTAAAGGAAAAGCTATATTTGCGGATAAAATATTAATAATGACAAAGAAAAGTTTTTATATATTACTATTGATTAGTACAGTATTTACATCTTGTATCCCTGTAAAAGACTTGGTGTATTTGCAGGATAAAAATACTTCGGGAGAACAAAATACAGTTGCTGCCGTTGAATCGAAACCTTACAGATTACAGGTAAATGATGTTATAAGTGTTGATATTAAAGCAATAGATCCCAAATTAGTTTCCATTTTTAATAAAAATGATGGTGCTGCAGCGGCGTCCGGTAAATCAGAAGGAGCTTTGTATTTTGATGGTTTTACAGTTGATGATCATGGAAATATAAGAATGCCAATTTTAGGAGAGCTAAATGTTATTGGATATACGCTTGAAGAAGTACGAGTGATGATTGAAAAAAAATTACTTGAAGAATATTTTAAAAGTGAGGCCAATATTTTTGTAACAGTAAAATTGGCAGGTTTCAGATATACGATAAATGGTGAAGTAGGAAATGTAGGGACTAAAACATTGTTTCAGCCACATGTAAATATTATGGAGGCTATTGCAAATGCAGGAGATATTACGACAGTTGGAAACAGAAAAGCAGTAACAGTAATTCGTCAAACCCCGACAGGAGTTCAGATGCATGATATTGATCTTACCGATGTCAATGTGATGAAATCGCCTTATTATTACTTACAGCCTAACGATTATATTTATGTGAAGCCTCTAAGGCAAAAAACATGGGGGACCGGGCAGACAGGAATACAGTCTATAGGTACTGTTATTACTTTGTTGTCATTGGCAACGACAGTTTATTTGATTCTTAAAAATTAAAACTCAGTTCAAAAGATGTTAGATATAAAAGATTTTTCGATTTTTGAGAATCATTCGAATTTTGATTTTAAAGGACTTTTATTAAAAATTATAAGTTATTGGAAGTGGTTTCTGGTGAGTTTAATAATTGCGTTTGCAATAGCCCATCAGGTAAATATTCGTAAAGAAAAAATTTACGCCATGCAAACCATGATTTCTATTAAAGAAGAAAGCAATCCGTTTTTTACTTCGAATACCAGTTTGGTTTTTAATTGGGGTGGAATTTCTGATCAGGTAAATGGAATTTCTACCATCTTGAAGTCAAGATCACATAATGAATTGGTTGTTGATAAATTGCAGTTTTATATCGATTATCTTTCGCAAGGGAAATACAATTTGGTCGATTCTTATGGCGAAGTACCTTTTTATTTGAATATTGATAAATCAAAAGGACAGCTTGCCAATACTCTTATCGGAGTTAAATTTATAAGTGAAAATGTATATGAAATCAGAATTTTATTTGAAAATAATTCTGTTTCAGTATTAAATTATTCGACTAATTCTTATGCTAATACGGCGGTTCAGCCTGTAGAATTTGTTAAAAGATATAAAGTCGGAGAACAAGTTTCGCTTCCTTTCCTAAATTGGAAATTGCAAATAAATGACAATCCGGGGCTCTATAAAGGAAATGAGTACTTCGTTAGATTTAATGATTTTGACGGTACAGTGTCTAATTACAGAGGTATAAATGTTACTTCTGATGACAAAGGAGGTTCGTTGTTAACTTTGTCATTGCAGGGTACGAACAAAGCCAGAATGGTTGATTATTTGAACTCAACAGTAAGGATGTTGATTAAAATTCAGCTTGATGGTAAAAATCAATTTGCAAACAACACGATCCGATTTATAGATAGTACTCTTGTTGCGATGGAGTCTCAGTTGAAAGAAAACGGCAACGAGCTAAAAACGTTCAGAAAGGACAAGAATATCTACGAAATTGAGGGTGGAGGTGTTAAGTTTTCGGATAAAATAATGGATTTCGATGTTGAGAGAGATTTGATTTCCAGAAAAATAGCCTATTATAATTCTTTAAAAGCATATCTAAATAATAGTGTAGATTACTCTCGTTTGCCTGCTCCTTCTGTTGCAGGAATTGAGGACCCGAATATTATTACGAATGTTTCAAAACTTATCGCGCTCTCTGCACAAAGGTCAGAAATGGCGTATGCGGTAAAAAGTGATAAGATTTTCAAGGATTTTGATAATCAAATGAATGCTGTTAAAGGTGTTTTGTTGGAAAATATTACAAGTGCAAAATCATCTTTGTTGTATGACCTGTCTATGATAAATGCTAAAATTGGTCAGGCAGAAAGTACGGTTAAGCGACTTCCTGAAGAACAGCAGGAGTTGTTGAAGATTAAGAGAAAATACGATTTAAATGATAATATTTATACGGAGTTTTTGCAGAAACGAAATGAAGCAGAAATTGTAAAAGCATCTAATTTATCAGATATTCATTTTATTGATCCCGCAAAAGATATAGGTGGAGATCTGGTAGGGCCTAAAACTTCTGCCAATTATGTTTTGGCTTTGTTTCTGGGGATGTTGGTTCCTTTGTTGTTTGTTTTTGTGATTTTCTTCGTTAATAATTCAATTCAGAATGTTGAGGACATAAGTAAATTAACGCAGATTCCTCTTATTGGGGTTATTGGGGTTGATAAAGAAAATATGAGCTTGGCGGTTTTTGACAGACCAAAATCGGCGCTTTCAGAATCTTTTAGGGCTGTTCGTTCTTCGTTACAGTTTTTGTATAAAAAACAACGTGTTAGCGGTGCAAAAACATTAATGATTACTTCGTCGGTAAGTGGTGAAGGAAAAACATTTTGCTCCATAAACATTGCGACAGTTTTTGCTTTAAGTGAAAAGAAAACGGTGATTGTCGGTTTGGATTTGAGAAAACCGAGGTTGGCTGATGAATTTAATCTGACTAAGAATGTGGGTGTAGTTAATTATTTGATTAAACAAAAAAGTTTAAGTGAAATAACAAATCCAACACAGATACCAAATCTGGATGTTATTTTGTCAGGCCCAATCCCTCCTAATCCTTCCGAACTTATTTTAAGTGAAGCGATGAAAGAGTTAATAGATGAGTTAAAGCAAGAATACGATTACATTATTTTAGATACGCCTCCCGTTGGTTTAGTTTCTGATGCTTTAGAGTTGGCTCAGTATGCTGATGTTACTTTATATATTGTAAGGCAGAACTATACCAAAAAAGATATGATCACGTTGTTGAATAACAGAGTGAAAAGAGGAGAACTTAACAATGCAAGTATCGTTTTAAATGGATATGAAAATAAAGCCAAGTATGGTTCCGGGTACGGATATGGTGCCTATTCTAACGGCTATTATGAAGAAAGAGAAAAAGAAGGTGTTGTGAAATCTCTTTTAAACAAATTCAATAAAAAATAATTTGAAGCATATGGAAGTATCGGCTCAATACAAAATTTTAATTACAGGAGGTGCTGGTTTTATTGGTTCAAATTTATGTGAGCACTTTTTAAAATCAGGTCACAAGGTGGTTTGTTTGGATAACTTTGCGACAGGACATCGCCATAACCTGAAAGATTGTATGGAGAATCCCAATTTTAAATTGATTGAGGGTGATATTCGCACCATAGCCGATTGCGTCGCTGCAGTTGATGGAGTTGATTATGTTTTGCATCAGGCCGCTCTAGGTTCTGTTCCAAGATCTATAAACGATCCGATAACTACTAACGATGTTAATGTGTCGGGTTTTTTAAATATGTTGACAGCGTCCCGCGATGCTAAAGTAAAGCGATTTATATATGCAGCAAGTTCCTCTACCTATGGAGATTCTGAAGGATTGCCAAAAGTAGAAGAGATTATCGGTAAACCATTGTCTCCATACGCTATTACAAAATATGTAAACGAATTGTATGCTGAAATTTTCAGTAAAACCTATGGTCTGGAAACGATTGGATTGCGCTATTTTAATGTTTTTGGACGAAAACAAGACCCAAATGGTGCCTATGCAGCCGTAATTCCTAAGTTTGTGATGCAGTTTATGAATTATGAAAGTCCGGTTATAAATGGTGACGGAAATTATTCACGTGATTTCACTTATATTGACAATGTGATTCAGATGAACGAATTGGCGATGTTAAGTCAAAATCCGGAAGCAGTAAATACAGTTTACAATACGGCATTTGGAGATCGGAATACTTTGAATGACTTGACAGGATATTTGAAAAAATACTTAAGTGAATTGGATTCAAAAATTGTTGATGTAGAAGTTGTTTACGGTCAAAATAGAGCAGGAGATATTCCGCATTCGTTAGCTAGTATTGCTAAAGCCAAAAAAATGCTGGGATATGATCCGAAATATTCATTACAAGAAGGATTAAAAGAAGCTGTCAGCTGGTACTGGAGCAATTTGAAATAAAGTCAAAGATTAAGATATTAAATTAAATTAAATGGAAGTAACAAAAATTTGTTGCATTGGTGCAGGTTATGTTGGAGGTCCGACGATGGCAGTAATTGCTCAAAAATGTCCACATATTCAAGTGACTGTTGTTGATTTGAACGAACAAAGAATTAAAGATTGGAACGATCCAAATACCGATAATATTCCGATTTACGAACCGGGACTTTCCGAAATTGTGGCGGAGGCAAGAGGAAGAAACCTTTTCTTTTCAACCGAAGTAGAAAAAGCAATTGATGAAGCTCAGGTGATTTTTATATCAGTAAATACGCCAACAAAAACCTACGGAAAAGGAAAAGGTATGGCAGCTGATTTGAAATATATTGAATTATGCGCCAGACAGATTGCAAAAGTGGCAAAAGAAAATAAAATCGTAGTTGAGAAATCGACTTTACCGGTACGTACTGCAGA
Organism: Flavobacterium sp. ABG; assembly: GCF_001027725.1. Lineage (NCBI taxonomy): Bacteria > Pseudomonadati > Bacteroidota > Flavobacteriia > Flavobacteriales > Flavobacteriaceae > Flavobacterium > Flavobacterium sp. ABG. The sequence continues at coordinate 334,173 of NZ_LEKS01000003.1, read as the reverse complement.
AGCCATAAAAAGTATTTTAGATAATACCGGAAATGGAGTTCAATTTCAGATCTTATCCAATCCCGAATTTTTAGCAGAAGGAACTGCTGTTACAGATTTATTAAATCCGGACCGAATTCTAATTGGTGGCGATACTACTCCTGAAGGGGAAGTGGCGATTAAAGCTTTGGTAGATGTGTATGCCAACTGGGTTAGTAAGGATAAAATTCTGACTACAAATGTTTGGTCTTCAGAATTGTCTAAACTTACAGCGAATGCCTTTTTAGCGCAACGTATTTCATCTATAAATGCAATGTCTGAACTTTGTGAAAAAACTGGTGCTGATGTAAACGAGGTGGCAAGAGCGATAGGAATGGACAGCAGAATTGGACCAAAATTTTTAAAAGCTTCCGTTGGTTTTGGTGGATCTTGCTTTCAAAAAGATATTTTGAATTTAGTTTATATTGCAAAAACATACGGATTGAATGAAGTTGCGGACTACTGGGAACAGGTTATTATTATGAATGATCATCAGAAACGAAGATTTTCAAATAAGATCGTTCAGACTTTATACAATACGGTTGCTGATAAGAAAATTACCTTTTTGGGCTGGGCATTCAAAAAAGATACCAATGATACCCGTGAGTCTGCAGCAATATATGTAGCGGATGATTTGATTAACGAACAGGCAAAAATTGCTGTTTACGATCCTAAAGTTTCAAGAACTAAAATGCTGGCGGATTTAAATTATTTAGAAACAAGAACAGTTGAAGAAAATAATAAGGCTGTTTTAACGTTTGATAATCCTTATGATGCCTGCAAAGACGCCCATGCGATTGCAATTCTTACCGAATGGGATGAATTTACAACATACGATTGGCAAAAAATTTATGATGCAATGCACAAACCTGCATTTGTCTTTGATGGTAGAAATATATTAAATGCACAAGAGTTAGAGTCTATTGGGTTTGTTTATAACGGAATTGGTTCATAGTCGATTATTAGTCTTGATTTAAAATTTGGCAGAAAGCGAATAAAGCGATAGAATTAAAAATTTTATTTCATTATAAAAGAGATATGAATTGGTACGTAGTTTATACTAAGCCCAAATGGGAAAAGAAGGTTGCAGAGCGGCTAAATCAAATCGGAATCGAATGTTATTGTCCGGTAATTACTCAGATAAAGCAATGGTCGGATAGAAAGAAAAAAATTGAAGCACCTCTTTTTAATTCCTATGTATTTGTTCAATTACCCGATATGGATCGAAATGCTGTTTTTCAGGTCGCTGGTGTAATTCGCTATTTGTTTTGGCTTGGAAAGCCGGCAATTGTTAAAGACGAAGAAATAGCTATAATAAAAAAGGGTCTTTCGGATTCAAATGTAAGCGATGTTTCGGTAACGGCATTTCAAGTTGGAGATCGAATAAAACTGGAATCCGGGGTTTTTAGTAGTCAAAATGCAATTGTTCAGGAAATTTCTAATACCCATTATATTTTGGTATTGGAATCTTTAGGTTGTGTTTTGAAAATTAAGTACAAGTAGTATATTTTATGTACGAAATTAAAATATAAATTAATTGAGAGTGAAATTCGTTTTTGGTGTTTTTCATTCTCTTTTTTTTGCAAATAAAATGGCACAGCTTTGATTTGTAAAGGTTTGTGTTTATAGGTTTTTTTGTTTTTAAGTCTGCAAAAAAACGTATTGAATTAATTGACTTAATGTGTTATATTTGCCAAAAATGATTTTTCCAAATTCTGTGTCGATTACTGTGACAGGGAACGGCGTAGCCGTGAATTTTACGGACTAAATCGTATAAAAAGAAAACAATTTGAATGAGAATATAAAAATAGCGGTTATCGGTCTGGGCTATGTCGGACTACCTTTAGCAAGGTTGTTTGCCACCAAGTATGCTGTTATCGGTTTTGATATTAATACATCAAGAGTAGATTCTTTAAAATCAGGATTTGATACTACACTGGAAGTGGATGATGTTACTTTGCAGAAAGTATTGGTAGATAATCCTAATGTTGAAATTGGGCTGTACTGCACTACCTCTCTGGCAGACATCGCAGATTGTAATTACTTTATAATAACAGTTCCAACTCCAGTTGATAAAAATAACCGTCCGGATTTAACCCCATTGTATAAATCGAGTGAATCTGTTGGTAAAATACTGAAAAAAGGTGATATTGTTATTTATGAATCGACGGTTTATCCGGGCGTGACAGAAGAGCAATGTGTACCTGTGTTGGAAAATGTTTCAGGTTTGAAATTTAATGAAGATTTTTTTGCAGGATATTCGCCTGAAAGAATAAATCCCGGAGATAAAGAACACACGGTTGAGAAAATTCTGAAAGTAACTTCAGGATCAACTCCTGAAATTGGATTAAAAGTTGATGCACTATATAAATCTGTTATTACAGCAGGAACTCATTTAGCCCCTAGCATAAAAGTGGCAGAAGCCGCAAAAGTGATAGAGAATTCACAACGAGACATAAATATTGCTTTTGTTAATGAATTGGCTAAAATATTCAACTTAATGAATATTGATACACAAGAAGTTCTGACTGCCGCTGCGACAAAATGGAATTTTTTACCGTTTAAACCAGGTTTGGTCGGAGGTCATTGCATAGGTGTTGATCCTTATTATCTGGCACAACGAGCACAGGAATTTGGGTATCATCCTGAAATAATTTTGGCAGGACGACGTTTAAATGACAGCATGGGAGAGTATATTGCTTCTCAAGTGGTTAAATTAATGATTAAAAAAGGGATTTCTGTAAATGGTGCCAATCTGTTAATGCTTGGAATTACATTTAAAGAAAATTGCCCTGACGTTCGAAATACTAAAATTGTAGATGTTATAAAAGCATTGAAAGAGTATGGAATAGCGGTAACGATATACGACCCGTTAGCAAGTATTGACGAGGTTAGAAAAGAATATAAGCTGACAACAGTAGATTCAATTCCAAAAGAGAAATTTGATGCTATTGTTTTAGGAGTAGCCCATAAAGAATTTTTGAAACTGGATTTTTCCGGTTTACAAAAATCAAATAGTTTAGTATATGATGTAAAAGGAGTTTTAGGTACTGTTGCCGATAATAGGTTGTAGTAAATAAAGTTTCTTTTTTAGTTTAAAAAAAATGGAAATAAGCAGTTCAATCATACATGTAATTTTGACTGGCGGAGTTGGGAGCAGATTATGGCCTTTGTCACGAAAAAGCCAACCCAAACAATATCTGGAGATATTTGAAGGGAAGTCTTTATTTGAAATGACGGTAGAAAGAAACAGTCATTTGGCTAATAAAGTTATGGTGGTAGGTAATGTTGATAATCACCATTTAAGCAGTAAGGTGATGGATAAGACCAAGACTGAATTTCTAAATATTGTAGAAGCTACCCCAAGAAATACGGCTGCAGCTATTGCTTTTGCGGCATTTGCATCTCATCCTGATGATGTGTTAATTGTGACACCCTCAGATCATATCATTGATAAGATGGAAGAGTATAATAAAGCCATACATGAAGCTATTTTAAAAGCAAATGAGGGTTATATCGTAACATTCGGAATTATTCCAACCAAACCGGAAACGGGATATGGTTATATTGAATCTAATGGAGATAAAGTGATTTCATTTCGTGAAAAACCAAATGAAACAACAGCTAAAAACTTTATAGCAAGAGGTAATTTTTTATGGAACAGTGGTATGTTCTGTTTTAAAGCAGGGGTTCTTTTAGATGAGCTAAAACAATTTCAACCCGATGTTTACGAAAAAGCAAAGATAGTTTGGGAATCCGGCAAGAATGGAGTGCTTGATTTGGATTTGTCTTTAGAAATTCCATCCATTAGTATCGATTATGCTGTAATGGAACGTAGTAAAAAAATTAAAGTGGTTCCCGCTTCATTTTCCTGGTCCGATTTAGGATCATTTGAATCTGTTTATGACTATTTGGTATCTAAAGGGCATGCTGTAGATAAAAATGGGAATATGGTAATTGGTAGCGATAAATATACAGCATTCTTAGGATTGAAAAATACTATTTTTGTTTGTACGGATAGTGCAAATCTACTATTACAAAAAGAGAATTCACAAGATGTAAAAGACTTATACGGTGAATTAGAAAAAGCAAATTCACATTTATTAAATTAATTGAAAGCTAAAATGAAAAAAATTCTTATAACCGGTGGTGCCGGTTTTATTGGGTCACATGTTGTAAGACGTTTTGTGAATAAATATCCTGATTATCAGATATTCAATTTAGATGCTTTGACTTATGCCGGTAATCTGGAGAATATAAAAGATATAGAAAATAACTCTAACTACACTTTCGTAAAGGGAGATATTGTAGATGAAGTATTTATAAATGAGCTTTTTTCAGAACATGAATTTGACGGAGTTTTGCATTTAGCAGCTGAATCTCATGTGGATCGTTCTATTGAAGATCCTTTAGCTTTTGTGAAAACAAATGTTATTGGTACAATGAATTTATTAAATGCGGCAAAGAATCAATGGAAAGGCAATTTTGAAGGAAAGCGTTTTTACCATATCAGTACGGACGAAGTTTATGGTTCACTTGGAGCCGAAGGCCTTTTTACAGAAACTACTTCGTATGATCCTAATTCACCGTATTCAGCTTCTAAAGCGAGTTCCGACCATTTTGTGAGAGCATATGGTGAAACGTATGGTTTGCCCTATGTTTTGACAAACTGTTCAAACAATTATGGTTCCTATCATTTTCCGGAAAAATTAATTCCGCTTTTTATTAATAATATAATTAATAATAAACCCTTGCCAGTTTACGGAGACGGTAATTATACACGTGATTGGTTGTTTGTAGAAGACCATGCAATTGCGATAGATTTAGTTTTTCACGAAGGAAGAAATCATGATACTTATAATATTGGAGGCTTCAACGAGTGGAAAAATATAGATTTAGTGAAATTATTATGCCAGATTATGGATGAGAAATTAGGTAGAGTAACTGGAACTTCACAGGAATTAATTACATATGTAAAAGACAGACCAGGTCATGATCTGCGTTATGCTATAGATGCTTCAAAAATCAATAAAGAATTAGGATGGAAGCCATCTGTGACTTTTGAAGAAGGTCTTGAAAAAACAATTAATTGGTACCTTAACAACGAAGAATGGCTGCAAAATGTAACTTCAGGATCCTATAAAGAGTATTACCAAAAACAATATTCTTAAATTTTTTTAAATTTATTTTCTATGAAAAAGATTATATACGTTCTTACTTTGTTTGCTGTTTTGTTTGTTTCTTTTAATGCAAGTGCTCAGAATATACTTAAATCAAGTGATTTAAGTACTTTAAAAGTAGATGACTTGACAGATGGTGATTTGGCTAATATTAATGCACAATTAAAAAGTAATAATACTACGATTGAGCAAGTTGAAGGAATGGCACTTTCAAAAGGAATGAGTCAGACAGAGTATGATAAATTAAAAATGAGACTCAATGGATACTCAGGAAATTCTAGTAATACGAGTAGTAAGTCGGAAGGTAAAGAGAATAAAGCTGTATTTGGAAGGCAACAAGAGGAAATTAAGAATGGAAAAGTAAAAGATACAGCTAATGCTATAATTTTTGGATCAGAGTTATTTGATAATCCAACTTTAAATTTTGAACCTGATTTAAAGTTGGCAACTCCAATAAATTACGTATTGGGGCCTGGTGATGAGTTGCAAGTTAGTGTGTTCGGAATTCAGGAGTTTAACGCTACTACACCAGTAAGTGTAGAGGGAAAAATTACGATTCAATATGTTGGACAAATTTCTGTTTCAGGAATGACTGTTGAAGCTGCTACACAAAAAATAAAAGCTGCAATTGCAAAAGTGTACAGTACTGTCCGTTCGGGGCAATCGCAAGTCAGTATAAGCTTGGGTAAGATTCGGACTATAAAAATAACAATAGTCGGAGGAAAGCAACCGGGGAATTATTCCGTGTCTTCTTTAGCAACGGTTTACAACGCATTGCATTTAGCCGGTGGTCCGGGAAGAAATGGCAGTTACAGAAACATTGAATTAATCAGGAATAACAAAGTCTTTAGAAATATTGACATTTACAGGTTTTTAGTAAAAGGAGACCAATCTGATAATATTAGTTTAAAGGACAATGATGTTATCCGAATTCCTGCTTATAGTCAACGAGTAAAAGTTCAAGGAGAAGTAAAACGCCCGGGAATTTTTGAAATGAAAAAGGGGGAAACTTTTTCAGATTTGTTAAATTTTGCTTCGGGTTTTAATGAATTTGCTTATACAGCTTCGGTTAATGTTGTTCAAAAAACTGGAAAAGAGTTTAAAGTTCAGGATATAAATGAAAGTGATTTTACAACTTATAGTCCGAAGTCAGGTGATGTCTTTACCGTTACGAAAATTTTAAACCGATTTGAAAATCGTATCAAAATTGAAGGAGCAGTTTTTAGACCAGATTACTATTCTTTTACTGAGGGAATGAAAATTTCAGATCTTATTACCAGAGCAGAAGGACTTAAAGAGGATGCATATAGTAAAAGGGCAAGAATTATCCGTTTAAAATCGGATTTAACAACAGAAATTGTTAATATAGATTTGAGCGCAGCATTGTCGGGTGATTTAAATGCTGATATTGAACTAAAAAGAGAAGATATAGTAACGGTATACTCTATTTTAGATTTTAGAGAGGAGTATAAAGTAACTATTGATGGAGAAGTAAAAAAACCAGGGGTATATGAATATTATGAAAATCTGACTTTGAATGATTTAATTATACAGGTTGGGGGGCTGACTGGTTCAGCATCAAAGCGTGTTGAAATTGCCAGAATGGTAAAATCTGATTCGATTAACGATGGAGATCCAAAGCGTATTGAATTATTACAACTAGAAATCACTACAGATAACAATGAACAGATTAAGAATTTTCTATTAAAGCCTTTTGATGTAATTAATATTCGAAAGATAGCAGTTTATGAGAAACCTCAAATGGTTACTATTTCTGGAGCTGTAGCTTACCCTGGTAAATACGTATTGGCTAACAAAAAAGAAAAAGTATACGATATCGTAATGAGAGCAGGAGGTTTAACTTCTATTTCTAATCTGGAGGGTATGAAAATCAAGAGACCTATTAAACAAGAAGAAATCGATAAGATAGAAAGTATAGATTTAAATTTGTCCAAGAATGATTCTTTAAAAGAGAAATTAGCTACTATAAAATTTTCTACAATCCCTATTAACTGGGAAAAAATCGTTAAAGATAAAGAGCATTTTTCTAATGTTACTTTATTTCCTGGGGATGAGATTGTAGTAGCTGTTTATAATGAAGGAGTAAAAGTTACTGGAAATGTTTTACTAACTTCTGAAATTCCATATCGAAGTGGTAAAGGCTTTAAGTATTATTTAAATGCTGTTGGTGGCGTAGATAATAAAGGCTGGAAGAGAAAGGCATATATTATATATCCTAATGGGAAAGCAGATGTCACAAAATCATTTTTATTTTTCCGAATGTACCCTACAGTAGAGCCCGATTCACAAATAGTTGTTCCCGAGAGACCAGAGACAAAAAAAATGAGTACAGGAGAATGGGTTAGTATAGGTAGTGTTATTACCAGTTTGGCATTATTAATTGTAACAGCATTTAAATAGGATATATTAATGGATGATAGATCTATAAAAAACGATGAAATATCGTTAAAAGACTTAATTGAAAAGGGTAAAGAGTATTTTGATTATTTGTATTCTCAGTGGAAGATAATAGCATTAGCAGTAATAATTGGTGCTTGTTCGGGGATTGCTTACTCATTAATTAAAAAGCCTGTCTATACGGCTACTCTTTCCTTTGCATTAGAAGATGAAAAAGTTGGTGGAGGTCTAGGTGGTGCATTAGGTCTTGCAAGTACTTTTGGCCTAGATGTTGGTGGAAATGGGGGAAGTATTTTTACCGGGTCTAATTTACCAGAGCTTTTTAAATCGAGATCTATGGTTGAAAAAACGTTGCTTAGTCCTGTTAATATTAATGGTAAAGTAATTTCTTTTGCTGAAATGTATATTCAAAACAATGAGTGGAGGAAGCAGTGGGGTAAGGAACCGAAATTAGAAAATATTCAATTTTCACCTGGTAAAACACGTGAAGAATTTACTAGAGTACATGATAGTATTTTAGGTTCAATTTATGAAAATTTATCTAAAGGAGAATTAAGTGTCAGTCAAAAAGATAAGAAGATATCTATTATTACGATGGAAGTTTCTTCAACAAATGAGTTGTTCTCGAAAAAATTCTGTGAAGCTTTGGCAAAACAGGTTGGTAAGTTTTACATAGATACTAAAAGTAAAAAAGCCAGATTGAATATGAATATATTAGAAAGGCAAACTGATTCGATTCGAGGTGAACTTAATGAATCTATTACTGGTGTTGCCGTTGCAAATGATAATACCTTTAATTTAAATCCTGCATTAAATGTTCGAAGAGCTCCTTCATTACGGAGACAAGTAGACGTTCAGGCTAATACTGCTATATTGACAGAACTTGTTAAACAAAGTGAGTTGGCAAAGGTTACTTTGCGTAAAGAAACCCCATTAATACAAGTGATTGATGAACCAGTTTTTCCTTTGAAGAAAGAACGATTTGGAAAAATCAAAGGAATTGTTCTAGGTGGATTTTTAGCGGGTTTTTTGATAGTGTTATTCTTGATTGTAAGGAAGATATTTAGGGCGTTATAGATTTAATATAGTTAAACAGAAGCCAGATATTTGTTAGGATTCTTAAGAGGCAAAAACGATGTAAAGTATTGAGGAATAATGGGTAATAGGAAGAAGATCTAGTAACTTTTAGTGCTTTTGATAAAAACATAAAAATTTTACTTAAAATAAAAGATTACGCAAATGTTTTCAAAATATAAAAACAAAAATTAATGAAAATACTTATTACAGGAGGAGCTGGATTTATTGGGTCCAATTTATCTGAATACTTTTTAAATAAAGGTTATCAAGTAGTTTGCTTAGATAATTTTTCAACAGGGAATAGAAAAAATTTGATAAATTTTTTAGATGATTCTAAATATGAATTGATAGAAGGGGATATCCGTAATTTATCGGATTGTCAGAAAGCTGTAGCGGGGGTGGATTACGTTTTACATCAAGCTGCGTTGGGTTCAGTACCTCGTTCTATAAATGATCCTATTACAACAAATGATGTCAATGTTACTGGGTTTTTAAATATGCTTACTGCTTCACGTGATGCTAAAGTAAAAAGGTTTGTTTACGCAGCCAGTTCATCAACTTATGGAGATTCAGTTGGTTTGCCAAAAGTAGAGGAAGTTATTGGAAAACCACTTTCTCCTTATGCTATCACAAAATATGTTAACGAATTATATGCTGAAATTTTTAGCAAAACGTATGGTTTGGAAACCATTGGACTAAGATATTTTAATGTGTTTGGAAGAAAACAAGATCCAAACGGAGCTTATGCAGCTGTGATACCTAAGTTTGTTATGCAATTGATGAATTATGAAAGTCCTGTAATTAACGGGGATGGTAATTACTCCAGAGATTTTACATATATCGATAATGTAATTCAAATGAATGAGTTGGCTATGACTACTCAAAATCCAACGGCGGTTAATACGGTTTATAATACGGCTTATGGAGACAGAACGACTCTGAAACAATTAGTTGGTTTATTAAAGGAAAATTTATCGACTTTTGATGCGAAAATAGCTAATGTTGAAGTAATTCACGGCCCTAATAGAGCGGGAGATATCCCTCATTCTTTGGCTAGTATCGATAAAGCTAGAGACTTATTAGGATATCAACCTCATTTTTCCATTCAAGATGGTTTAAAAGAAGCTGTTACTTGGTACTATAATAATTTAAAATAAAAATTTAAGGATCAATCTATTGAATAGTTGGTTATATTAAAAATTAGATTTATCATGAAAAAAATTGCGATTATTGGACTTGGTTATGTTGGACTTCCGTTGGCCAGATTATTTGCTACTAAATATTCTACTGTGGGTTTTGATATAAATAAATTCAGAATTACAGAATTAAATAGAGGTCATGACAGTACTCTTGAAGTAGAAGATGATGTCCTTCAGGCTGTCTTAGTCAATCAGTTTTCAGATAAAAAAGGACTTTTTTGTACAGATAATTTAGAAGTTTTAAAGGGATGTAATGTTTTCATAGTTACTGTGCCAACACCTGTTGATAAAAATAACCGCCCTGATTTAACACCACTTTATAAAGCAAGTGAAACAGTTGCGAAGGTTTTAAAAAAGGGAGATATTGTAATTTATGAATCTACAGTATATCCAGGAGTTACAGAGGAAGAATGTGTGCCTGTACTGGAGAAAATATCCGGATTAGTTTTTAATGTTGATTTTTTTGCTGGATATTCTCCAGAAAGAATTAACCCAGGAGATAAAGAACATACAGTAGAAAAAATTTTAAAAGTTACTGCAGGTTCTACTCCAGAAATAGGTATCGTGGTAGATGAGTTGTATAAAAGTGTTATTACGGCAGGAACTCATTTAGCACCATGCATTAAAGTTGCCGAAGCTGCAAAGGTAATTGAAAATTCACAACGTGATATTAATATTGCTTTTGTAAACGAATTGGCTAAAATATTTAATTTAATGGATATTGATACGCATGCTGTTTTGGAAGCAGCAGGTACCAAATGGAATTTTCTGCCTTTCAAACCAGGATTGGTTGGGGGGCATTGTATAGGAGTTGATCCGTATTATTTAGCGCAACGTGCACAGGAATTTGGGTATCATCCTGAAATTATATTGGCTGGTCGTAGATTAAATGATAGTATGGGTGAGTATGTAGCTTCACAAGTAGTAAAATTGATGATTAAGAAAGGCATTTCTATAAAAGGGGCTAATTTATTGATGTTAGGAATTACTTTTAAAGAAAATTGTCCTGATGTGCGTAATACAAAAATTGTTGATGTCATTGAAGCCTTGACGGATTATGGTATTGTAGTAACCACCTATGACCCATGGGCAAATCCATTAGAAGTAAAACATGAATATGATTTAATAACAACTGCGATTTTACCTACTGAACGATTCGATGCAGTAGTTTTAGGAGTAGCACATAAAGAGTTTTTGACTATTAATACCCAATCTTTGCAAAAGGAATGTGGGGTTCTTTATGATGTTAAAGGAGTCTTGTCAGAAGGAGTAGATGGAAAACTATAATAAAAATCAGAAAATTAGCACGTTTAACTCTTTGTCTAATTTATTGTAAATTACATATGCTTAAATTTTTATCTTTTTTTTTTAGCTATAATCTTTTTTTGAAGTTTATTTATTTATTTAATTCTTTACTTTCGATTTCTTTAAGTAAGAAATTAAAGGAAGTCAATGGGATAGCTCGTTTTCAGTTTCCAGTAAAAGCAATAGGATTAGATAAAATTATAATTGGCAAAAACTTCGACAGTGGAAAAAATTTACGGATTCAAGCTATAAGTAGGTATCAAAAATATTCGTATGAACCCGAAATAATAATAGGTGAAAATGTTACAATAAATCCAAATTGTCAGTTAGTTGCGATAAATAAAATAGTAATAGGAAATAATGTTTTAATTGCAAGTAATGTATTTATTTCTGATCATTCTCATGGATGGGTGGATTTTAGAGATATAAACACTTCTCCTTCACTAAGGAAATTAGATTCAAAAGGGCCAATTATTATTGAAGATAATGTTTGGATTGGTCAAAACGTAACCATCCTTGCAAACGTTAAAATTGGTAAGAATTCAATTGTTGGAGCAAATTCAGTTGTAACAAAATCTATTCCTGATTTTTCTATTGCAGTAGGAACCCCCGCACGTGTAATAAGAAGTGTAAATTTTCAAGATTGATTTATAGATTCAAAGAAAAGTATTTTAAACAGATACTATAAAAGCTAAAATTTCGTATAAAATTTAACCAATCTAAATATTGCTATACAAGTGGTGTTTATTTAATATTGTGAATGAGTATGCTTATTATTTATGACTCCGTTCCAGACTTTGCTCCCTTTATGAAAAAAGAAGGGATAAAGATTTACTCTACATTTAAAAAAATTTATTTCTTTAAGAAAATAGCTCGTAAGATAGCTTTAAAGTTTAATATAGGTGTTGCTTACTGGTATGATGATTGGAAAAAAGAATTAGATAAAGTAGATACAATTATTGTATTTGCTACTCATAGAATAGATCACATACAGTACATTAAGAAACATAATCTAAATATTAGATTGATTCTTTGGTATTGGAATCCTGCTATTAAAATGGTGAATCCTATGAAGGTTCCAAAGGAATTATGTGAAATGTGGTCTTATGACCCGGTAGATTGTAAAGAATATGGTCTAAAATTTAATTCAACATTTTATTTTAAGAATGTAGAAATCAAAGAAGTATTTAAAGATATTGATTTACTTTTTTTGGGTATCGACAAAGGTAGAAAAAAAATCCTTTTTGAATTGAATAATGTAATGATTGAAAACAGTGTTAAAACTTTTTTTCACGTGGTTCCGGACAAAAAAGACAGTAAAACTGATTATATAAAACCAATATCTTATAAAGAATATCTTTGTTTGATTTCACGTTCAAAATGTATATTAGATCTAGTGCCTGATGGTAATAACGGTATGACCTTGCGTCCTATGGAAGCATTATTTTTTAAAAGAAAATTAGTAACGAACTTTATTGCAATTAAAAATGAACCTTTTTATGACCCAGAAAATATATTTATACTTGGGATTGATGATTTTAGTACTATAAAACAATTTATAGATTCAGAATACAAGGAGATTGATGATAAAGTTGTTAAAGAGTATGAATTCAAAAATTGGCTAAGCAATTTTTTATAGAGGGGAGTAGTTAAATGAAAGATTTGTTTAAATCATTTTTGTTATTTGGATTAGCCACAGCAATTGAAGGGTTGTTAGGTTTTATGTTATTACCTATTTATACTAGACGTTTTACTAAAATAGAATATGGAGTTATAGATATGGTTGGAGTAATTTTGGGGATTGCTACGATATTTGGTGTATTACAGATTGAAACTGCTCTTCAAAGATATTATTATGACTCAACGGGAGTAAGAAGAAAAATATTGACATTTAATGTGTTTTTGTTTGTTTTTATCGCCTCAGTATTGGTTTCAAGTATATTATATTTTTCCGCTCCAATATTAGCAAATTTATTATTAGAGGACTATAAATACCAAAAGATAATTAGGATTGCTTGTTTTCAATTGCCACTGATTAATATGAATGTGTTAGGGCTTATTGTTCTTAGGTTTGAAAAAGAAAATTTGAAATTTTTCATTATTATTATTGTTAAGGTTTTAACATCTTTGTTATTTGTTCTATTATTTGTCGTTTATAATAAAATGGGAATTCAAGGTGTTTTTTTCGCGCAATTATTAGCGTTGTTGCTTTCCTCGAGTTTGTTATTTGGTTTTATTAAAAAATATGTTTGCTTTCATTACTCGCTAAGAGTAATTAAAAAAACATTAGTATATTCCCTACCTCAAATTCCTGCGAGAATTGGGAGTATTTTGATGTCCCAAGCAAATCGTTTTTTTATGTTAAGTTTTCTTAGTTTATCTGCTATTGGATTGTATGCTGTCTCTTTAAAATTATCTTCTGGCATACAGCTTTTTTATGCAGCTTTTGTTATGGCATGGAGACCATTTATGTTTGATAAATTTAAGAGTGAAAACAGCAAAGCCATATTTTCTTCTGTATTACCAATAATAAGTTGTGTAATTTTTCTATTGGTTTGTATCATATGTTTATTTTCTCAAGAAATATTTGCTTTGATGACATCAAAAGAGTTCTATGAAGGGCATAAATATATTGGTGGACTATCTCTTTATTTTTCTTTATTTCTGATTAAGGAAGTAGTTGATATTGGACCTGTTATTAAGGAGAAAACCAAATATCTCTCATATACTTTTTTTTTCTCTCTATTTGTTAATTTTCTCAGCCTTTATATATTAATTCAACTCGATGGCTTGAGAGGAGTTGTGTTTTCTTTGATAATTTCAAATCTGACTCTTGTTATTTTATCTTGGGTTGTTTCTAATTATTTGTATCCTGTTCCATTCAATAAAGGTCATTTTTTAATGTTATTTTTTCCGGTTTTTTCATTAAGTATCGTATCGATGTTTCTTGAGACACCTTTTTTTGTCAGAATGATTTTGGTTTTTTTTTCAATGCTTTTTTACCTATTTTCTTTAATTTATTTTATAAAAAAATATAGAAGTATTTAATAATTTCATATGATCTATTTTTTTGTTTTACTTTCATTGGTGTTCAGTTCAATATTATTTGATTTTAATGTTTCTAAAAGACAATTTGATAAATTATATTGGTTTTATCTCTTGGTCTTTATTCTTATTGCTGGACTAAGATGGAAAGTGGGGGGGGACTCGTTGTCCTATGAACGTAGTTTTGAAAATGAAATTCCAAACTTGAACGAAATAAGTTTTGAATTTATTAGTACATTTCAATGGGAACCTTTATTTGTGTTACTTGTTTCTTTGTGTAAAACAATAGTCAATGAATTCTGGTTTTTTCAATTTGTTCATGCTGTTTTTTTAAACGTAATCCTTTTTGTTTTTATAAAAAAGTATGCCTCAAAAAAGTATGTAGCTTTAATTGTATATGCTTTTTTCTTTTATTTCTATTTAGATTTTGAGATTTTGAGAGAATCAATTGCTATTATGATTTTTGTACTTGTATATCCTTATTTTTCAAAAAAAAAATGGTTAAAGTATTATATGTTTGTGGCAATTGCAATATTATTCCATTATTCGGCACTAATTTTATTGTTATTCCCATTGTTTAGAAACTCAAAAATAAATGGAAAAGGATTTTTGATTTTATCTTTAATTGCTCTGTTTCTAATCTTTTTAAGTTCAATTTTCCCCATTGAACTTATTATGTTGTTTTTAGGAGATTTTGCCTCTAATAAATTTGAAGCTTATTCGGGTGTGGGTTTCAATATTGTTGGCATGGTATATACATTTGTGGTATTTGTGATTTTTCCCTATTGTATTTATTTGTATAACAAAAGATATCAACAAGTCTCTTTATTTGATGACCTGATTTACATTTATTTTTCATTGTCGCTTGTTTTTATTCTTATCGCAGGACTTGGTAGATTTCTTAACTATTTAGCCCCATTTGTAATTGTTTATGCGGCAAACACATTTGGTTTGATGTTTAATAATATTAAAAATAGCTTAAAAAGAATACTCCATTCCAATGAAAATTTAAGTAGTGATAGAATTATTTCAAGAGTGGTGGTATTAATAAATGTTCTTGTATGTTTATTGTTTTTATTTATTCCGGCTTATCATAAAGTAAATTATTACTTCAGATCTACGGATAATTTGATTAAAGATACACATGCATATAATGTTTATTACCCTTACTATTCAGTATTTGATAAGGAAATGACAATAGATAGAGAAGGATTAGTTGATGAGAATTTGAGAGAGACATTTAATAACGCCTTGAACAACAAAAAATAGTATTAGTCGTAATTCTATTTGTTATTAGATTAAAATAATTTAAATGAAGCAAAAAAAAATAATTTTTTTAGAAGCCGTACAAGATTACGGAGGAGCAAGAATAAGTGCCGTAGAACTTGCAGAGCGATTGTCGAAACAGCATAAGGTAACAATAATTGATTTTTATGGATCCTGCAAACCTTTTTTAGAGAATGTAACAAAGAGAGGAATAGATTTGCGTATTATTGACAAAAGAGATACTCCTTACATCATTAATACTTCTACTGTTTTATTGATAAAAATAGTAAATTTTATTTTGTTTGTTCCTCATTTAATTAGGATAAGAAAAAAAGTTCAAAGTATAATTAAGGAAATACAGCCTGATTATATTGTCCTTAATAATTCTAAGGTATTGTCATCATTGGTTTTTTTTTCAAATAAAAAATTTAAGGTTTTGTTTTTTGCTCGAGGCTGGTTTATTCTCAGTCAAATAACCAAACTTGACAAATTGCTTTATAAACATCTGGTCGATAAATTTGTATGTGTTTCAAATGCTACTAAGCAGGCCCTTTTTTGCGGAGGCCTTACTTCATTAGATAATTTGTATGTTGTGCATAATGCCATTTCAGAATTTAGTTTGTCTAAAGAAAAAGCTCTTATTGAAAAAGAAGCAAACACTAAAATAATATTACATGCTGGAGGTTTCTTAAAAGATAAAGGACAATTAGTGTCATTAGAAATGGCAAAAATACTAAAAAGAAAAGGAGTAGATTTCAAGCTAGTTCTTGCTGGATTAGTATATAAAGGAGGGGAATCGGAAGTTTTTTACAATAAAGTAGTTGATTTGGTACGATTGTATAAACTAGATGATGTGGTTGAAATTATTAAAAACAAAACAAACGTTATTACTTATTTTAACGCTTGTGACATCTTAATACATCCATCAGAAACTGAAGGTTTGCCGAGAGTTATAATGGAAGCTATGATATTAAAAAAACCTGTTGTAGCCAATGCTGTTGGTGGAGTTTCGGATTACATATTAAACGGTTTTACAGGATTTTTACCCCATCATAATTCTGCAAAGGAATATGCTGAATATGTTGAAAAACTTATAACGAACGAGGAGCTATATGATTTTATAGCCATTAATGGTTACAATCTTGTAAAAACAAGTTTTACAGAGGAAAATCAGTTAAATAGTTTGGATAAAGTATTTGAAATTTAGGATTGATAAAAACTAAGTTTATCCACTTGATTTTGATATTACAAATATCGGAGAATTTATGTATTCGTTTCTTAACGATTAAGAATGAATTATTATAGAAAAAACAATTAAATTATTATTTTGAAATATTGGAGGGATGTGTTACTCGATATATTTATTGCATTATCCAATAATCAGTTTGATAGGCAATAATATGTATATACATATCAATATTAATATTTGCTATTGGGATAATATCTTCATGCTTCTTTTTATTAATAGAAAGACCTTGTATGGGTAAAGATTGGTATAAAAAAATAGCAAGAAGAATAGTCGGTACTTAATTAAAAAGTATAAATTTTGATAGTGAAAATTGTTTAGGTGAAAGTAATAGGAAAGTTTTAATCAATTTAAGAAACATATAGAATGAAAAACAAATTATTTTTTTTGATCACACTTTTTAGTGTCAGTATGTTTTCTCAAGATTATAAAGTACTTCCTTTAAATTCTACGTTATTAAACAAACGTGTTAACATAAACAAATACGACAAAGACTATAAAAAATATTTAAAAACGGCTTATTATGCAGAAAAGCGCTTACCTGAAAATTTCATAAAAAATGGTACGGTCGATTATACAAAAAATATTCAAGATGCGATCAATGAAAATGAAATTGTAGTACTTCCAAATTTTCCAGTTTTAGTTAATATCAAAGGATTAAAATTAAGAGACAATAGTGTTTTGTTATTTCAAGCCAAATCAAAAATAATTATTGAGCCTAATAATTTAACTAATTATGAGATTTTGAATCTAAATGGGGTTAAGAACGTAAAAGTATATTTTCCTAATATTATTGGTGATAAATATAAACATTTGGCTAGCACTGGAGAATGGGGTTTTGGGATAAGTATTAGAGGCGCTAAGGATGTATTAATTATTGAACCCAAAGTTTATGAAACTTGGGGAGATGGAATATACATCGGCAAATTAGGTAATGAGTGTAGTGAGAGAATAAATGTAGTAAATGCATTGATTAATGATGTTAGAAGAAATGGAATTTCAATTACTTGCGGAACAGACATTAATATTTTATCGCCAGTATTGTCTAATACTAACGGAAATAACCCAAAAAGCGGATTGGATATTGAGCCAAATACAAATGATGATATAATTGAGAATATCAATATATTAAATCCTGTTACTTTTAATAATGAATGGAGTGGTATATTAGTTGTATTGCAAGGATTGGAAGGGGAAATTAATAAAAAAGTGAATATAAACATAGAAAACCATATAGATATAAAATCAAAAAATGCTTTTTCATTGCAAGGATTGGTTCAAAATAAACATAAAAACTTTATTTTAGAAGGGAATATTAGAATAAATGAAACATCTTATTTGAAAAGTAAGAATGAATTTTATTTTTATACATCAAATTTATCTAGTCTAAAGATGGAATCTAGTAATAAAACTATTTCGGATAAAATAGATAGTTATAAAAAGAATATTAAAAAATAGCAGTTAGGTAGTGATTATAACTAGTTGTATGGGGATATTTTTTTCAAAAGAATTTACAATAAAAAACTTGAGAATATGATACTAATTATTATCAAACGGATTAATAAAATATAATATGAAAATTTCAGTTGTCATACCAATGTACAATTCCGAAAAAACAATTACAACGTGTATTAATTCGGTACTTAATCAGACTTTCAGAGGAGAAATAGAGATCATAGTAGTAAATGATGGAGCGAATGACAATTCGAAAACTATTGTTGAAGAATTAATACTGAAAAATAGTTCTTCAATTGATATAAAATTAATTAATAAAGTAAATGGAGGTGTTTCTACAGCAAGAAATGCAGGCATGAAAGTAGCTGATGGAGATTGGATAGCATTGCTTGATAGTGATGATGAATGGTCGTCAAATAAATTAGAAAGACAGATTCAAGTGCTAAACGAAAATCCTGCTATTGACTTTTTAGGAGCATGCAGAAATGGAGAAAAATTCTCAAATATTTTGTGGAAAAAATTAGGTGATTTAAATAAGATTTCTTCAAGGGATTTATTGCTAAAATTTGTTTTTATTGTTCCAACAGTTATTTTTAAAAAAGAAATCCTTTCAACTGTTGGATATTTTGATGAAACTCTCAGATTTGCTGAAGAGGGAATTTTCTTTATTAAAATCGCTCAAAATTACAATTGTTATCTTTTAAACGAGAGTTTGGCTTTTACAGGTGGAGGGAAGCCACATTTTGGACATTCTGGGCTTTCTGGAAATCTAAAAGAAATGGAAAAAGGAGAGTTGAAAAATTTACGGGAAGTATTGAATTTAAAAATAATTAATTATTTTGAATATTTACTATTGGTTGCATTTTCATGTTTGAAATATATTAGAAGAATCATTATCGTCAAACTTAGATAGTATTTTAATAATGGATATATAAACTTAAACATAAAAATTTTTAAGAAAAAAATATTGTAATTTAAGATAATAGGGACTGTATTATTAATAGAGGATATCAGTCTAATAGTTAGGATAATGAAGTAAATAAATAGGGTAATTATTAGTTTATTTGGTAATTATCTTTTCAAAATACTTTTTCACATTATTTTTATAAATTAAATGATTTATGTTTTTCAGTTACTATTGTTAATCATGATGTTTTCTTTTTTTTACTTATTGAAAGACCTTGTATGAATAATAAATTGTATAAAAGTTTTTGTTTCCAAAATAAAACAATAAAAAATTAAATGATGAGAAAAATTTATACGAATTATGGATTTTTTGGATTACTTAGGTTAATAAAAGATAAAATATTAACGGTTTTATTTTATCCAAATGCGAGAATAGTTAGATTTCCCGTATACATTCGTGGTAAAAAAGGAATAAAAGGTGGAGAGAGATTAACTACAGGAATTAATTTAAGAATTGATATTATTAATTCAAAGGAGAAAAATCCTTTTCTTATAATTGGAAAGAATGTTGAGATTAATGATTATGTTCACATTGGTGTTGCCAATGGAGTAACTATTGGAGATAATACATTAATAGCATCAAAGGTTTTTATTTCTGATCATAATCATGGTTGTTATAATGGGGAAATACAAAGTAGTCCTAATGAAAAACCTATTTCTCGCGTTCTTAAATCAGAAGAAATTAATATTGGTAGAAATGTTTGGATAGGAGAGTTTGTTTCAGTACTGCCAGGAGTTACTATTGGCGACGGAGCAATAATAGGCGCAATGAGTGTTGTCACAAAAGATATTCCTTCTAATTCTATAGCAGTCGGTTCGCCTGCTAGAGTCATTAAGGTGTATAGTGAATCCACAAAAAAATGGAAGATAATTGGAAAGTAAAAAAAAACAGATGAGAATTCTTGTGGTTCTAGCTTCATATAACGGAGCAAAATATATAAAAGAACAAATAGACTCAATATTAAATCAGAAAGGAGCGGAGGTTCATATCGTTGTTTTTGATGATGTAAGTAAAGATGGTACATTAGCAATTGTAAATTCATTTAAGGAAGACAAACGAATTCAATTAATTGTGAATAATCGTCCAACAGGAAGTGCTGCTAATAATTTTTTTGGAGCAATTAAATTTCTTGATAAAGATTTTATTTCCCAATATGATTTTGTTTCATTTGCAGACCAAGATGATATTTGGTTGCCAAACAAATTACTTGCAGCAACTGAAAAACTAACTGAAGAAAATTCAAGTCTTTATTTTTCAAATCTGATTTTGTGGAATGAAAAGACTAATAAGAAATCAATAATTAATAAAAGTTATCCTCAGAAAAAGTATGATTATTTGTTTGAAGGAGGGAGTGCAGGTTGTACGTATGTATTTACCAGTGATTTTTGTATTAAGTTAAAAAACACTTTGGAGGTCACTGATTATGAAAATTGGAAGTTCTTCTCTCATGATTGGTTTGTTTATTTTTTTGCAAGAGCAAATAATTATCAAATTTCCATAGATAACAATGCTTTTATCTTATATAGGATTCATGATAGTAATGTTCATGGACAATTAAATTCAAATTCATTTTTTGCTTTGACAGAAAGATTAAAAATGGTTCGTCAGGGTTGGTATATTGAGAATATTAAAGGGTTTGTAGAACTGCTTCCGAAAGTATCAAAAGAGAGATACATTTATGAGTTATATTCAAAGAATGTTTTGACAAGATTTTTTATTTTATTGAGATATAATTTTAGCTTAATGAGAAGTTCTAAAAAATTCATTCAATTTTTTATGGTCAGTATTCTTCCTGTAAAATTAAAGAAATAAAATGTATAGGTCCTTTTTTAAAAGAGTCATTGATTTTGCAGCTTCATTTTTAAGTTTGCTGATTTTTAGTCCGTTACTGCTGTTTTGTACGGTAGGATTGTTTTTTTCGAACCAAGGTAAACCGTTCTTCTTCCAATTGCGTCCGGGGAAAAATGGAAAAATTTTTAAAATTATTAAGTTCAAAACCATGAACGATAAAAAGGATGTAGTTGGGAATTTACTATCTGACGATCAACGTTTGACAAAAATCGGAAAATTTGTTCGTAAAACGTCATTAGATGAAATTCCTCAATTGATAAATGTTGTGAAAGGCGATATGAGTTTAATAGGACCACGTCCGTTATTACCAGAATATTTGCCTTTGTATAATGAAGAGCAAAGAAGACGTCATGAAGTGAAACCAGGTATAACAGGTTGGGCACAAGTAAACGGACGTAATGCTATCAGTTGGCCGAAAAAATTTGAGTATGATGTTTGGTATGTTGATCATATTAGTTTTGTACTAGATGTGAAAATATTTTTTTTAACTTTAAAAAAAATATTCATTAGCGAAGGAATAAATATGGAGGGACAGGTTACAACAGAAACATTTAAAGGTAATTAATATGTATTTATTTGGTGCGAGTGGTCATTGTAAAGTGATAATAGATATAATTAAGGAGAATAATTTATTTGAAATTAAAGTAATAGTTGATGATGACCCAAAATTGGATGCTATATTTGGTATAGAGGTAATAAAATCAAATGATTTTAAATTTAATCTAGATGAAAATTTGTTTATTTCTATTGGAAACAATAGGATAAGAAAAATAACCACTAAAAAATATAAATTAAAATATCCCGTTTTAATTCATCCTAAAGTAATAATAGGTTATGGTGTAACTATTGATGATGGAAGTGTAGTAATGGCAGGAGCCATTATAAATCCGGCTGTTGTAATAGGGAAACATTGTATTATAAATACAGCAGCAATAGTAGAACACGATTGTTTTTTAGAGGATTTTGTTCATATTTGCCCTAATGCTACTTTGGCTGGCAATGTGTTAGTAGGAGAAGGTAGCCAGATAGGAATAGGAGCTACAGTTATTCAAGGAAAAAAAATAGGAAAATGGGCTACTATAGGTGCGGGAGCAGTCATCATTAATGATGTTCCCGATTATGCAGTAGTAGTAGGAAACCCTGGGAAAATTATAAAATACAATAATGATAATGAATAACTCAAAAATATGGCTTTCTTCGCCACACATGGGAGGAAACGAACGCAATTTTGTACAAGAGGCCTTTGATACCAATTGGGTGGCTCCGTTGGGACCAAATGTCAATGGTTTTGAAAAAGATTTAGAGGAGTATTTAAATGCTGAATCTCATGTAGGAGCAATGAGTTCTGGTACAGCGGCAATTCATCTAGGTTTAATATTGCTAGATGTTAAGTCTGGAGACGAAGTTATTTGTCAGAGTATGACTTTTTCAGCTTCAGCAAATCCAATATTATATCAAGGAGCAATGCCTGTTTTTATTGATAGTGAATCAGAAACATGGAACATGTGTCCAGTTTCTTTAGAAAAAGCAATTGTCGATCGAATTTTGAATGGAAAAAAACCAAAAGCTATAATTGCTGTTCATCTTTATGGTATGCCATATAAAGTTGAAGAAATACATGCTGTTGCTGCTAAATATGATATTCCTGTTTTAGAGGATAGTGCAGAGGCTTTGGGAAGCCACTATAAAAATAAAAAATGTGGCACATTTGGAGATATAGCAGCACTTTCTTTTAATGGGAATAAAATTATTACAACATCTGGCGGAGGAGCAATTGTAACGCAAAATAAAGAGACAAAAGACAAAGCTGTTTTTCTTTCAACGCAAGCAAGAGATAATGCGCCTCATTATCAGCATAGTGAGGTGGGTTTTAACTACAGAATGAGTAATATTTGTGCTGGTATCGGGAGAGGGCAGATGGAAGTCTTAGATTCGCACGTACTTTTAAGAAGAAAAATGAATCAATTTTATGCCGATTATTTCGCAAATATTGATGGGGTTATTATTTTAAAAGAAATTGACAATAATTATTATTCTAATCATTGGCTATCAGCGATCATTGTTGACCCTAAAAAAACAGAAGGAAAAACTCGAGAAGATTTACGAATGGCCTTTGAAACCGAAAATATTGAAAGTCGTCCATTATGGAAACCAATGCATTTACAGCCAATTTTTGAAAAATATCCTTACTATGGCGAACAAGTTTCTGAAGGTTTATTTCAAAATGGATTATGTTTACCGTCTGGTTCAAATTTGACAGATCAAGACAGATCAAGAATAAAAGATGTCTTAGATGTTTTTTTTAAATAAGAATAATTAAAAAATAATACAGAATTATATAGTACCGTGAAAATAGAGGAAACATTTATAAAAGATTTAGTAGTAATAGAACCAACGGTTTTTGGTGATGAACGTGGCTATTTTTTTGAAGCCTACAGCAAAACAAAATTCAGTGATTTAGGTATTGATATAGAATTTGTTCAGGATAACCAATCCTATTCTAAAAAAGGAACGTTACGAGGCTTACATTATCAAAATCCACCTTTTGCACAAACTAAATTAGTTCGTGTTTTAGAAGGTGAAATTATCGATGTTGCTGTAGATTTAAGAAAAGATTCGCAAACTTACGGTAAAGCATTCAGTATTTTATTATCTGCAGAAAATAAAAAACAATTAATGGTTCCGAAAGGTTTTGCACATGGTTTTTCAGTTATTAGCGAGACGGCATCTGTAATGTACAAATGTGATCAGTTTTATAACAAAGAATCTGAAGGTGGAATCAAATTTGATGATCCTTCATTAAATATTGATTGGGGAATGGATTTACAAGACGCTATTGTTTCTGAAAAAGATCAGATACTTCCTTTTATCGAAAACTGTAATAGCTTATTTTAATGAAGAAAGTATTAGTAACAGGAGCTAACGGGCAGTTAGGATCTGAGATAGCAGTTTTATCTGTAAAGTTCCCAAAATATGAATGGATTTTTGCTGATAGAACAAAAATTACATTAAATGATTTAAGCATTCTGGAAACTCAATTAAAAGAAATTAAACCGAACATAATATTGAGTTGTGGTGCCTATACTGCAGTTGACAAAGCTGAAACTGAAAAAGAACTGGCTTTTACAATCAATCATTTAGCAATCGAATTAATTGCCCAATATGCTGTTGAAAATAACGTGAAATTGATTCATGTTTCGACAGATTATGTTTTTGATGGTTCTTCTTCAATAGCTTTGGGAGAAGATTCAGAAACAAATCCCATAAATGCATATGGTGAAAGTAAACTTGCCGGAGAAATTGCCTGTTTAAAAGAAAACCCTAATTCAATTATAATAAGAACTTCTTGGGTTTACAGTAAATTTGGAAATAATTTTGTTAAAACCATGCAACGATTGATGCAGGAAAGAGACGAAATTAAGGTCGTAAACGATCAGATAGGTTCGCCAACAAATGCGGCTGATTTGGCTAATGCTATGATCGATATTTTAGAGTCTTCAAAATGGGTACCGGGAATTTATAATTTTTCAAATGAAGGCGAAATAAGTTGGCATGAATTTGCGTTGGCAATAAAAGAGCTTGGGAATTACAACTGTAATGTCGGCGGAATTCCAACATCCGAGTATCCAACACCTGCAAGACGTCCAAAATTTTCATTGTTAAGTAAAGAAAAAATAAAGTTAATTTATAATTTGGATGTTCCGGATTATAAAGAAAGTTTGAAAAAAATGTTTGTATAAACTGATTTTAAGATTTGATTAACTGATAATCTTTAAAATTTAAAAAGATATTATGAAAGGAATAATTTTAGCTGGAGGTTCAGGTACACGTTTACACCCATTAACGCTTGCAATGAGTAAGCAAATGATGCCTGTTTATGATAAACCAATGATTTATTATCCATTGTCTACTTTGATGATGTCAGGAATTAATGAAATATTGATTATATCAACTCCTCATGATTTGCCAAATTTTAAAAAGCTACTGGGCGATGGCTCAAGTTTAGGATGCAAGTTTAGTTATGCGGAACAAGCAATACCTAATGGTTTGGCACAAGCTTTTGTTATTGGAGAAGAGTTTATAGGTAATGACGATGTAGCTTTAATTTTAGGGGATAATATATTTTTTGGATCAAATATGCAGGAATTATTGAAATCAAATACGAAACCAATAGGCGGAGTTGTTTTTGCTTACCATGTTTCAGATCCCGAACGTTATGGTGTTGTAGAGTTTGATGAAAATTTAAATGCGATAAGTATAGAAGAAAAGCCAGAAAATCCAAAATCACATTTTGCCGTACCGGGATTATATTTTTATGACAATTCAGTTGTTGAAATTGCTAAAAATATAGAGCCCAGTGCTAGAGGTGAATATGAAATAACAGATGTCAATAAAGTATATCTTGAAAAAGGTAAGTTAAAGGTAGGTATTTTAAGCAGAGGTACAGCTTGGTTAGATACAGGGACATTCAATAGTTTAATGCAAGCGGGTCAATTCGTGCAGGTTTTGGAGGAACGTCAAGGTTTAAAAGTAGGTTGCATTGAAGAAATAGCATGGAGACAAGGTTTTATAACTTCAGAACAATTAAAAAAACTGGGAGAACCCTTAAAAAAATCGGGTTACGGAGAGTATTTATTAAATCTTTTAAATTCTGATGTAAAATACTAAAGTCGTTATTTTTAATTGAAATGAATTTTTAGTATATTTAAATTTGTATTTTTGTAGAAATTATACATTAAGATTTCCAAAGCAAAGCAAACCAAATTGAATACAGATAAACCAACCAGAATCACGGATTTCTTGCATAGTTATTTTTCGCCAAGAAATCTAAGAGCCAATATTAATAACTTAAGTTACTTACCTAGGTGGATTATTGTTGGTATAGACGTAATGGTATTAGTCTTTTCCTTTACTTTTACTTATATGTTGTTTGAAGGAACAGCATTGGGATACATTGTTACTTCGCATCATTTTTACTTTGTAACCAGTTTAATTTTTATTAATATCTTCTTCTTTTGGTTATTTAGGACTTATTCAGGAATTATTAGACACTCGTCTTATATTGACGCTATAAAACTGCTGTTTTCACAAATGTCAGTTTTGGTGTTCTTTTTGTTTTTTAACCTGGTATTTGAGTTGTATTTCGGGCACAAAGCGTTTTTAAATACAGCACTGTTTATAAATTTAGTTTTATCTTTTTGCGGTTTGTTTTTATACCGTGTAATTGTCAAACAAACTTTCGAATTGTATTTTTCTGAGAAAACCAGTTCTAAGTTAATCAGAACCGTTATTTATGGTACCGATGCTAATGCTATTTCGGTAGCCAATGCATTAAAATTTGAATCTCCTTCCAGATTTAAAATCGTTGGTTTTGTAGATAAAAACAATCAAAATGCATCTAAACGAATGTTAGATCTGCCGATTTTGATTTTAAGAAAAAAATTACCGGCATTAATGCGTTCTGTTGCTGCAGAAGGCGTAATTATAGCGGATAAAAGTTTGTCGAAAGAAGAACAATTGATTATCGTTGATCAATGTTTAGAGTTTAATTACAGGGTTTATACAGTACCTCTTATTTCTGACTGGGAGAATCAAAAAGAGATTTCACAGAAAGTAAAAAATATTCAAATTGAAGATCTATTAGAGCGAAAACCTATCGTTTTGGATAGTAAATCAATTTCGAAACAGCTAAAAGACAAGACAATTCTTATTAGTGGTGCAGCAGGGTCAATAGGGAGTGAGATCGTAAGACAAGTATTAGGGTTTAACCCTAAAAGAATCATTATTTTGGACAATGCAGAAACTCCTCTTCATAATTTATGCTTAGAAACTTTAAGCATGAACAGCGAAACAAAAATCGTTGCTGTAATTGCTGACGTAAGGAGTAAAAAAGCATTGGAAAAGGTTTTTAAAACCTATAATCCACATGTTGTGTATCATGCTGCGGCATATAAACATGTTCCTTTAATGGAAGAGAATCCGTCTCAGGCAATTTTAACAAACATTAAAGGAACTAAGAATTTAGCCGATTTATCCTGTAAGTATAACATCAAAAAATTTGTTATGGTTTCTACGGATAAAGCCGTTAATCCTAGCAACGTGATGGGGGCTAGTAAAAGAATTGCGGAGAAATACGTGCAGTCTTTATTTTTGAAAAATCAAAGAGAAGAGAATCAAACCGCAACAAAGTTTATTACGACTCGTTTCGGAAATGTTCTGGGATCAAATGGATCTGTTGTACCTTTGTTCACCAAGCAAATTGCTGAAGGCGGACCGGTAACGATTACGCATCAGGATATCATTCGTTATTTTATGACTATTCCCGAAGCATGTCAGTTGGTGTTAGAAGCCGGAGCGATGGGTAACGGTGGAGAGATTTATATCTTCGACATGGGTAAACCGGTAAAAATTATTGATTTAGCGAAAAAAATGATTAAACTGGCAGGTTTTATTCCTGACAAAGAGATAAAAATAAAAATTGTTGGATTAAGACCGGGAGAAAAACTATACGAGGAATTATTGAATGATACTTCTAAAACATTACCCACTTATCACAATAAAATCATGATAGCTCAGGAGATACAGGATGAATATGAAAATTTACATACAGAGATCGAAGAGCTTATCGGTATTGCAGATTTTTATGATAATGACGATATTGTTACTAAAATGAAAAAAATAGTTCCGGAATTTAAAAGTATGAATTCGACTTTTGAAGTTTTGGATAACTAGTTTTGGTAAATTAAATTTTGATTATAAGAGGTATATTAAAAGGTGTTTTTTTAAAAAACGCCTTTTTGCTTTTTAAATAATTTTTAAGGAAGCAAAAATCTTGTTAATTGAATATACCAATAAAAAAGCAGGCCCCAATTTTAAATAATACTATTGCAATTTTATTGTGATATAAGTAAAAATGAACAATACAAATACTACTAATGACTGGCTGTTTGAAATAACACCAAAAAACAGATTCTTCTCACTAAATCTTAAAGAGATTTGGCAATATCGGGATTTACTGTTTCTTTTTGTAAAGCGCGATGTTATTACGGTTTACAAGCAGACTGTTTTAGGGCCGCTTTGGTACCTGATTCAACCGCTGTTTACGTCAATAACTTTCACCATAATATTTAATAACGTTGCCGGAATTAATACCGGTACTGTTCCTCCGTTTTTATTTAATTTGGCCGGAATAACTGTATGGAACTATTTTACAGCCTGCCTTAACGGAACATCAGATACTTTTAAAGCAAATGCCGGAATCTTTGGTAAAGTCTATTT
This sequence comes from Flavobacterium sp. ABG, assembly GCF_001027725.1. NCBI lineage: Bacteria > Pseudomonadati > Bacteroidota > Flavobacteriia > Flavobacteriales > Flavobacteriaceae > Flavobacterium > Flavobacterium sp. ABG. The sequence continues at coordinate 305,868 of NZ_LEKS01000003.1, read as the reverse complement.
TCCCAGAATCATAACACCACTTTCAGTTGTGATTTCTAATTTAATCAAGTTCGGAATACAATTTTTTATTTTCATTGCTTTCTATTGTTATTACGCTATTCAGGGAAGAGACTTAAGTTTTAATAGCCTTGTATTGTTTTTCCCCGTTCTTATTCTCATCATGGGAATTTTAGGATTGGGACTAGGAATGTTGATTTCCTCAATGGTAACAAAATACCGTGATTTTAGCTACTTAATTGGTTTTGGAATACAGTTACTAATGTATTTGTCTGCCGTAATGTATCCAATGGATTTGATTAAACAAAAACTGCCGGATTACGGTTGGATTGTAACGTATAATCCTTTGGCTTATATTATAGAAACTTCCAGATACATGCTTTTAAATGTTGGTGAAATATCAATTTTAGGGTTATGTTACACCGTCACAATCACTATTGTAGTATTTTTTATTGGACTTTTAGTTTTTAACAAGACTGAAAAAAGTTTTATTGATACCGTTTAGTTTAAAATTTTAAAAGAGTCAACTTATAATTTACCATTGGAAAAAGATATCATATTAAAAGCCGAAAACATTTCTAAACAATATCGTTTAGGTCAGGTTGGTACAGGAACCATAAGCCATGATTTAAACAGATGGTGGCATCAATTATTAGGAAAAGAAAATCCTTATCTGAAAATCGGAGATACAAATGATCGTTCTACCAAAGGAACTTCAGATTATGTTTGGGCCCTTCAGGATATTAATTTTGAAGTAGAACGTGGAGAGGTGTTGGGAATTATCGGCAAAAACGGAGCAGGAAAGTCTACACTGTTAAAAATATTATCAAAGGTAACGGCGCCAACAACGGGTAGTATAAAATCACGCGGTCGTATTGCTTCACTTCTTGAGGTAGGTACAGGTTTTCATGGTGAAATGACCGGTCGTGAGAATATTTTCTTGAACGGTGCTATTCTGGGTATGACCAAGAAAGAAATCGCTTCAAAACTGGATGAAATTATTGAATTCTCAGGTTGTGAACGTTATATTGACACCCCCGTAAAAAGATACAGCTCCGGAATGACGGTTCGTTTGGCTTTTGCGGTTGCAGCTTTTTTAGAACCCGAAATTTTGGTAATTGATGAGGTTTTGGCTGTTGGAGATGCCGAGTTTCAGAAAAAGGCAATTGGTAAAATGCAGGATATTTCTAAAGGAGAAGGGCGTACAGTTTTGTTTGTGAGTCACAATATGGCAGCAGTGAAGAGTTTGTGTACCAAAGGGATTATTTTAGAAAATGGTAAAGTTGTTTTTGAAGGCGAAATAGAAAATGCAGTAAGTTATTATCTTGGTGGTGGTGCTGAAGCAATGAATTTGAAAACATTTGGAAAAGAGTATGACCTTCCGATTTTCAAATTAAACGAAATTTCTTTACATAATTTAGGAAGAAGTTCTGATACTGTATTACTGGAGAATGAATTAATTATTCTGAATACAAAAATAGATATAAAAGTAAATGATGCACAGAGATATCATATAACCTATCACTTGTTTAACGAAATGGGCGAGGCAATGTTCTCGTTCTCTAATGCAGGATCATTTTCTTTAAAGGGTGGAGTAAATAGGATCACATGTAATTTTCCGGCGTCTTTTTTCCAGTCGGGGCAATATTTTCTGTCGCTTTTTATAGTCGAAGATTCAAAACAACCCATTTTTGTTGAAAATGATATTATTTCTTTTACGGTTGTAGATTCTGGAAGGGAATTAGGAACTTATATGGGGAGGGAGCCCGGTTATATAAAACCACAATTTGAATGGAGCATAGCGTAAATAGTCAGATTAAATTTTTAATAGCGTAAAGAATGCCGAAAAATCTAAAAGTCAGTGTATGCATGATTACCTATGGGCATGAATCATTTATTGAAGAAGCAATCAATAGTGTCCTTATGCAGGAGGTTGATTTTGACTTTGAATTGATCATTTCCAATGACGCATCTCCTGATAACACTGATGAAATCGTAAGGTCAATTATCAAAAATCATCCACTAGGATATAAAATTAGGTATATAAAACAGGAGTTCAACATCGGAATGATGCCAAATTCTGTATTTATTTTAAAGGAATGTAAAGGAGAATTTATTGCAGTTTGTGAAGGGGATGACTATTGGACTGATCCATTGAAGTTACAAAAACAAGTTGATTTTCTTGAGAATAATCCAGGGTTTAGTCTGTGCTTTCATAACGCTATATTGAAAAGTGGAGAGAACGAAAGAAAAATGCTGGGAGAACTTAGCAAGCAAATATTTAATACAGATGATATTTTAGGTCAATGGTTTATTCCGACTGCTTCGATCGTTTTTAGAAATTACCCTGATTTTGTCATACCGGATTGGTTTGTTAACTGTCAGAGCGGAGATATACCTTTATTATTGTTACTGTCTTTAAGAGGGGATTTTAAATACATTGACGCAGTAATGTCTACATATAGACATCACGCAGGAGGAATATCAAATACGCATAGAGAATATTCTAAAGTGATAGGAATGGTATACATCTATCAATCTTTTAATTTTCACACTAATTTACGGTTTGATAAAAAAGTAAAAGAAGCTATAATCTACGAAATTCAATGTCATTTGCCTGAAATTCAAGAATTAAAAACTTTGAAAAGAGCTGGAAATACTGTTTTTAGAAAGACATTAAAGAGATTAAAAAATAAAGCCGGAAAATTGTTTAGGTAATGAAAAAGATATTATTTATTTCTCATGGAAATTCTTTATCGGGAGCTCCTCTTGTACTTTTATATTTCATGCAATGGCTAAAGCACAATCATAAAAATTATCAAATAGATTTGTTGGTATTAAATGAAGGAACACTTAGTCCTGATTTTAGAAATGTAACAGATAATTATTATAGCATTTCCAGTTTAGAAAGAAAGTTTTTATTCCAAAAACAATTGCCTTTTTCTCTGAAAAAAAGAGTTGATTATTTTCTGAAAAAAAGATTTTTTAAAGGCCTACGAAATAATAGTTATGATATTATATATGCAAATACAATAGGAACCTTACAAATCGCAAGCAAACTAAAAGATAGCTCTAAATGCGAGTTAGTGTTGCATGTACATGAACTCAATACCGTAATCAATCAAATAGCTCCTAATTTTAAAGATTTAAAAAACACAGTCGATAAATTTATTGCAGTTTCTGGATTAGTTAAAGATAATTTAATAACAAAATATGCTATCGAATCGGAGAAAATTAAAATGATCTATGAATTTTCTAAAGTAGAGAAGGTTGTTATAAATCAGAAAAAAGGGGAGGATGATTTTTTAGTATGCGGATGTGGTTATGTAGATTGGAGAAAAGGCACCGATTTATTTATTCAAGTGGCTCGTCATCTTGTTTTTAACAAAAGGAACAGAAAGATAAAGTTTATTTGGATCGGAAAGATTTCGCTAGAGGAAAGAATAATAATTGAGGCAGACATTGAGAAAATGGGATTAACAGATTATGTTAGTTTTGTTGGGGAACAATTAACCCCTCATACGATATTAAAAGATTGCGATGTGTTTCTGCTTCCTTCAAGAGAAGACCCTTTTCCGTTAGTTTGTATAGAAACAGCAATGCTGGGAAAACCAATTATTTGCTTCGATAAGGCTACCGGAATAACCGAAATACTTAAGAATGGCGGAGGTTACATAATTCCCTATCTTGAAGTAGAAAAAATGGCTGATAAAGTTGAACATTATATGAACAATCCGGAAGAAATTTATCATGATGGTTTAGTAAACCAGAAAAACTTCTTGAATTTTACACCTGATAAGGTATGCCCGGAAATATTTGATTTTTTAAGCAAAAAAATAGTATGATAACCTTTGAAACAAAAGTCTGGGAGCAGGATTGGAAGTATATTTTAACAGGCGATTATCTGGATAAAATGATACGCAATTGCAATTGTCAATTTGCGGAAAAAGTTTTATTCATCAACAATGTTAAAGAGCTTGATGAAGTTGTAAAATATGCCAACAAAAAAATTAATGAAGGAGTATTGGATCGTTTCTATATAGTCGAAGAATATGCATCTAAGGCTTTAGATTATTTTGGATTAAACAAGGATTCGTTTGATGGAGGTTACTACTACTCCATTTCGGAGTTGGTAAGTATCTATTTATGTTCGACGGATTATTTATTGCATTTCTCAAGTGATTCTTTTATTAAAGATTCAAATAAAAACTGGATTTGTGATGCTATTAAGGTTTTTGAGGAAAGAGAAGATATTATTGTAGCAAATCCAACTTGGAATTATAGCTATGAAGAGGCAAAGGCAGAGTCTTTATTTGAGTTGGAAAATTTTTATGTAAGTTATGGCTTTTCCGATCAATGTTATTTAATTAAATCAGAGGTGTTCAAAAAAAACATCTACGGAGAAAAGAATGCCGCATCAGAGAGGTATCCGAAATATGGGGGAGAGCTATTTGAAAAAAGAGTAGATAGTTTTATGAGAAATAATGCTTTTTTAAGACTGACTTCCAAAGAGGTTAGCTACGTTCATGTAAATTTTCCAAAAAAAAATATTTTGTATAGGTTTAATTTTATTACTAAATATTTTGCTAAAAAACGTCTTTAAAAGCTATTTAAATAAACAAAGCTATTGTTAACTCAATGCAGAAGACTTAGAGAAGTAATTTTAGTTTTTAATGTTATGTACATTCCCTGTAAAATTATGTTGGATCATAAATTTTATAACATTTAGAAAGTTAGAATAATGAATAAAAAACAATTGTTTAAAAAAAAAGTGAGACTGTTTCTTCAAAGAATAGGTCTGTATAAAAAAACAAGTATATGGCCTTATGTGTCTAATAAAAAAAACAAATATTTTGTTGATAATGTAAGAATTAAAAGCTCTTTAGAAACAATTGACGATATTAAAAAAACTATTAGTAATAAAGAAAGGGGAGCTTATTTTAGGTTTGGCGATGAAGATATTTATTTAATGTTGGGTAAAGATGGGCCAATGCATCAAACTACTGAAAAAATGGCTAAAGAAATGAAAGAAGCCATGCAGTGTAATGTTGGAATGAATCATTTTGCTATACCGATCAATTCTACTTTGTTTGGCTTTGAGGAAGGCATGGAAGAGGATATGCATTTGGTATATGATAAAGATGCCATTAGATATCTGAGTGCAACTTCTAAATACATTGATGTAAAAAATATTTATACACCCGTAGCTTTACATTACTTAGCTACATTTAATAAACAAGCCTGTATCGATTTTTTAAATTTTCTAAAATCCACAAACCCGATTTTTGTGGGTAATCAACATACAAAGGAAGAATTGGTGAAAAAATTATTTGGAGACATACACATTAAAACGCCTCCTGTAAATTCATATACAGAAATTGACAGGATTGAAATAGAGTTAGAAAAAACACTAAAAGAAAAAGGAGATTCATTTCAAGTAGTGGTAATGGCAATGGGGTGTCCCGGAAGAATTTTGCAAAAAAGAATCTTAAAAAAGGGGTACAATGTATATTTATTTGATTTTGGGAGTTTATTAGACGCATTTAATGATGACAATTCGAGATTATGGATTGACTTGGCCGGAGGCGTTGGTAGTTTGAAGGATATCTTAAAAAACATAGCGTAAAGATGAAAATAGCTACAGTTATTGTAACTTATAATGGAATGAAATGGATTGATCAATGTTTAAAAAGCTTAGTTGGTCAAAGTGAAATTATAATAGTAGACAATAATTCTTCAGATAATACGATCAATTTTATTAAAGACACTTATCCAGATATTAAACTGTTTGCTCAGAATGAGAATATTGGCTTTGGAAAAGCTAATAATATTGGGATATCGCATGCTTTAAAAAATGATGCTGATTTCATTTTTTTATTAAACCAGGATACCGTTATAGAAAAAGATACAGTTGTGAAACTACAAGAAGTAGCAACTGCTAATACTGATTTTGGGATAATCAGTCCCATACATTCCAACGGAGACAGCACTTCATTAGATTTAAGTTTCCTATACTATATAAATAACGGATGTCCGGATTTTATTTCCGATTCGGTTTTAGGTAAAAAAAAGAAAGCAATTTACCCGTTAAAAATGGTAAATGCTGCCGCTTGGTTTTTGCCAAAAAAAACGTTCGAAATTGTTGGCGGATTTGACCCGTTATTTTTCTTGTATGGTGAAGACGATAATTTTTGCCAAAGAGTGCTTTATCATAATTTAAAAATAGGAATTACACCGTCAACGGTTATAAAACATGATAGCGGCAATAATTATAAAGTAGATTTTCCAAAAGGGTCTAAAGACTATTACAATAAATTTTTAAATAGAATTAAGGTTAAATTTGCAGATGTTAATTCTCAGGATTTTAGAAAAATTAATAAACTGAAGAGGCATTTTTTGAAAGAAGCATTACTAAGTGTCGTGAAATTTAAATTTAATGAATTTAGAATCAATACCACAAAGTATAAACTGGTAGATAAAAAGAGCCTGGAGAATAGTGTTTCACAGAACAAACAAGTAGGAAAGAAATATTTAGTTTAGATTTATGGAGCCAAATATAAATAATTTAGTATCTGTAATCATTCCTTGCTATAATGATCATGCATATATTGAAGAAGCAATAGGATCTGTTAACAATCAAACCTATAAAAATGTTGAAATTATTGTTATCGATGATGGATCAGGTACGGAGACAAAAGAAATTCTCAAAAATATAAAACAAGAAAACTTAACAGTTCTATATCAGGAAAATGCAGGACCCAGTACGGCAAGAAACAATGGAATAATTCATGCTAAAGGAGATTTTATTCTGACACTAGATGCTGATGATTACTTTGATGCTACTTTTGTGGAGAAGGGGATGTTGGTTTTTGAGAAGGAATCTGATGTAGGTTTAGTCACATGTAATGCCTATGTATTTAATGAAAATGGGATAATTGATGAGATTATTTCAAAGGAAGGAGACGTAATCCATTTTTTTTTAAATAATAGCGCTATAGGAAATTCTTTGTTCAGAAAAGAAAGTTGGTCTGCCATTGGTGGATTTGATGAAGATATGAAGAAAGGTTTTGAAGATTGGGACTTTCATATTGGTTTGACTAAGGCGAACTGGAAAATAAAAGTGATAGAAGAATACCTGTTTTATTACAGAGATAAACCCAATTCGAGAAATTCGCAGGCCGATAAACTATTTAAATACGACTTGTGGAAATATATCTATACGAAACACAAAGATTTATTTCTCGATAATCACGAACTAATGATACATACTATTTTTTCTCAAATGGAAGTTTTAGAAAAGAATTGTCATACGCTTCGAGGATCAATTGATTATAAAATAGGAAATAAGTTGCTAAAGCCTTTTCGGTTTATTAAAAATTTTGGATTAAAAAGAAAATAGAAAAAATGGAGAATTCTAAACTAGTTTCGATTGTTATTCCATGTTATAATGACAAAGATTATATTGAAGAAAGTGTTCATTCGGCTTTAAATCAAACGTATGAAAATACTGAAATTATAATTGTCGATGACGGCTCAGATGAAGCTACCAAAATTGTTCTGTCTAGTTTTAATCACATAAAGATTAAATTAATTACTCAGGAAAATAAGGGCTTAAGTGCAGCAAGAAATACAGGAATTGTAAATGCGAATGGAGACTATATTTTAACCTTAGATGCCGATGATTTTTTTGAAAGTTCTTTTCTAGAAAAAGCGGTTCCGATTTTAGATTCAGATCGTGCTATTGGTGTTGTGAGTTGTTTTACACAATGTTTTGTAGATAAAAACAGGATTACGTTCAAACACTGTCCGAAAGGAGGGGCTATTGGCGATTTTTTATACGTTAATAATGCAATAGCGAATGCTTTATTTAGAAAGCAATGCTGGCTTGATGCCGGTGGGTACGATGAGAAAATGAGGAAGGGGTATGAAGATTGGGAATTTTGGATTTCAGTTACCAAACGAAGTTGGAAAATACACATTATCGAGGAATTTCTCTTTAACTACAGAAAGAAAGAAAATTCGATGTTACAAACAACGAATCTTTTATACGAAGAGGAGAATTACCGATACGTATTGAATAAACACAAAGAATTGTACGTTGAAGATTTTGATAAAACAATTGCGTTTTTGCAAAAAGGAACCTTAAAATATAAGGCAAACGAAATTAAAAGATTAAACTCAATGGATTATAAATTAGGAAACAGCATTTTGAAACCTTTGCGATTTTTAAAAAAAGCATTCAAAAAATAATTTATGAATAAGCCTTTAATTTCCATTATTATACCTACGTACAATCGTGCCCACCTAATAGGAGAAACGTTAGAAAGTATTTTAGCACAAACCTATTCGAATTGGGAGTGTATTGTTATAGATGATGGTTCAGTAGATAACACAGAAGGTATTGTAGGTGAATACGTAAAAAAGGACAATCGCTTTCAGTTTCATAAAAGACCGGACAATAGAGTTAAAGGAGCTAATGCTTGTCGGAATTACGGTTTTGAACTTTCTAAAGGAGAATGGATTAAATGGTTTGATAGCGACGATGTGCTTCTTAAAAATGCTATAAGTGCAAATAGCTCTTATTTTAATAGCGAATTTGATGTTGTCATTTCGTCTTTGGAATACGTTGATTACAGAGGGATCAAAATGGATAAAAAACACAATTTTATTTCAAAAAACACAATCGAAGATTATTTAATCGGAAAAATTACTTTTTTTACTTTTACACCAACTTGGAGGCGAATGTTTTTGATACAACAGCTATCTCTTTTTGACGAAAATATATTTAATTTAGATGATTGGGATTTTAACTTGAGAATGTTGTACGAAGATCCTTCTATTGCGTATATAGAGGAACCTTTAATTCAATATAGAATTCATGCAGATTCGCTTTCACATGAAATAGGCAAGTTAAATTTTAAAGAAATCAGGTCTGAAATGCGTGCACGAGCGAAGCATGTCAAATTAATAAAGCAAAATAAGAGGGCCGATATAACTGTTTTGAAAAAATTTATAATTGGTCGCTATAAATATTTTTTTAAGGAGGCCATGGTACAAAAAAATCAATATCGTTTTTATTACTTAAAAAAAGTATTGCAAAAAGAACTGCAAATATTAGACTTTAAAGGAATATTTAAAACGCTATTTGGCTCTGTTGTATTTTTGGTTTTTAATAAAGGATATAAATTATTAAAATGAGAATCCTTTTTATATCAATGCCATCAATCCATGTCATTCGCTGGATTGAAAATCTAAAAGATACTTCTTTTGAATTGTATTGGTATGACATTCTTGGAAGAGGAAAGTTGGAGACTTTAGAAAGTGTCCGACAATTGCTAGAAACTTCAAAAAGAAAAATTCCGCACATAAAGGGGGAATTTTTTCTTTCTAAAAAAATGCCCGGATTTTATTCGTGTATTCGCCCTTTTCTTGAGGTTACGGAAAATGAAGCCCTCGAAAAAATTATCAGAGAGATAAGTCCAGATATAATTCATAGTTTTGAGATGCAATCCTGTTCTTATCCAATAGTCAAAACGATGAATAAGTTTCCAAATAGCAAATGGATTTATTCGTGTTGGGGCAATGATTTGTTTTATTTTCAAAAGGATAAGAAACATAATGCAAAAATAAGAAGTGCGCTTTCAAGAATAGATTTTATACATACAGATTGTCTGAGAGATTATCAGATTGCCAAAGAATTAGGGTTTAAAGGGAAACACTTGGGTGTAATTCCGGGCGGAACAGGTTACAAATTAGAAGCGTTGGATAAGTTAAAAATCCCTTTCGAAGAAAGGAGAATAATTCTTGTGAAAGGGTACCAACATAAATTTGGAAGAGCTCTTAATGTAGTGAAAGCATTGCAGAAAAAATTACCCAATTTGAGTCAATATGAGGTAATTATTTTTGGAGCACATCCGCAGGTCATAACCTACGTAAAACAGAATAATCTTCCCTTTACGGTATTTGACAGAGATGAATTATCGCAAAATCAGGTAATGGAATTGATGGGAAAAGCACTTTTATATATTGGAAACAACATTTCAGACGGTATGGCAAATACAATGCTTGAAGCAATAGTTATGGGAGCCTTTCCGATTCAATCTAATCCAGGTAACGTTTCGGCCGAAATTATTGAACATGGCGTTAATGGTTTTTTAATTCAGGATCCTGAAAATGTTGAAGTTATTGCAGCGTTAATTATTCAAGCAATTGAGAATAAAGAAATGTTGGTTAATGCGAATAAATTAAATGAAAAAATTGCTTTGGAAAAATTAGATTATGCCCTTAATCAGCGAAAAGTAATAGCTTTATACCAAAATATTGAAATAAATTTCTAAATGCGAATAGGCTTTAATCCCAATAAAGATAAACCACAGGAATCAAATGATTTTTTTCATCAGATTGTAATTCCTGTTTATATTCCCGATCAGGAAGGATATTTTAAGGAAAGTTTTAAAATTTTGCAATATTGTCTGGAATCAATATTCAAGACTGTTCATCAGAAAACGTACATTACGGTTGTAAATAATGGGAGCCATGATGATGTGGTTGAATACTTAAACGAGCTTCAAAAAGACGGAAAAATACAAGAAGTAATCCACTCTACAAATATCGGAAAGCTAAATGCTATTGTCAAAGGTATTTCAGGACATGATTTTACTTTTATTACCGTTGCTGATTGTGATGTTTTGTTTTTAAAAGACTGGCAAAAAGAGACTTACGCTGTTTTTGAGATGTTTCCAAAAACGGGGACAGTTTGTCCAACTCCATCTTCGAGGTCTTTAAAAAGTTATACCTTTAATATATGGTTTGAACTGCTGTTTTCAAAATCACTTCGTTTTAGAAAAGTTAAGAATCCCGAGGCATTAAAGGCTTTTGCGGCAAGTGTTGGAAAACCTAATATGTATAGTAGTTTGCATCTCGAAAAATATCTGACGGTTGCAAATGGTAATTTTAAAGCTGTTCCCGGAGCAGGTCACTTTTTAGCAACATATAGAAAAGAAGTTTTTGAAAAAATGGAGATTAAACACTCCGCCTTTATGCTTGGAGGAGATAGTGAAGAAAAATTTCTTGATCTTCCGGTAGTGAAGAATGGAATGTGGCGACTTTCAACCGAGGATAATTTTGCTTACCATTTAGGAAATGTAGAAGAGAAATGGATGCAGGAAACCTTGGAACAAATAAAACCGAATGATTTTTTTCCTGTTGAACCTCCTGTTTTAAGAAAAATAAAATCATCGGAAATTGCATTTTTATTTAAATATAAAGTATTCTCAAGGATCATTACACAAAAAAGGATATGGCAATATTGTCTAAAGCTAAAAGGACTTTCCCGAGAAGAAGTACTCCAATATACCCGGAAATATGAATAATCCGGCGCAAGTAATTCTGATTTCTCAAACCTCTCTTCCTTATAGTAAGATTGGGAGTTGGACGACTCTGTATAAAAATTACCTCGAGAACAATCATAAAATCGATTATATCATATGTCCGAAACCGCAAAAATTGTTTGATGGAATACAATACCATTTTGCAAAACTTACGTTCTGGCACAAATTGCAACGTAAATTTCTGAAGCGTAAAAATCTGGAATATTTTGTAGCTCTTGATAAAATAATTGACCCCAAGCAAAAATATATCATCCAGGTTGTTGATAATTATGGAATGGTTAAGTCACTTAGAAAACATCTTGTTTCAAAAGGAATTGAGAAACAATGTTACATCCAGTTTTTTTACCACGGTTTTTCACCCTATACAAAATCAGGTTCTGGTCAGGATTTTTACGAAATTATTGATGAAATGATCGTGTTAACGATGGACAGTTATAAAGCGCATCAAAAAAACAATATTATACTTCCAAGCCATTTTTCAATTTTAAATAACGGAATTGATACAAAGAAGTTTAAGAAAGTTTCTGAAACCGAAAAAATAAAATTAAAAGAAGAATTAGGCTTTGGCAATAAAAAAACCTTCGTTTGGTGTTCGCAAGACCGACCAAAAAAAGGATTGAACTTAATTTTAGAGGTTTGGAGAAAAATCTATTCCGTTGAAAAGAAAATACAATTAGTTGTGATTGGTTGCGATCCAAGACAAAAAATGGAAGGGGTAGTTTTTCTGGGGAAAATTCCAAATGAAGAACTTCCAAAATATTATCAGGCTTCTGATTGTTATCTTTTCCCTACTTTATGTCAGGAAGGTTTTGGGCTTAGCCTGATAGAAGCTTTGCATTGTGGGAATTATTGTATTGCATCTGCTTTTGGGGGTGTTCCGGAAGTGCTGCACTACGGGAAACTTGGAAAGCTAATCGAAAATCCTCATTTTATTTCAGAATGGGAAACGGCAATAAATGCATTTTTAGAGGGAAATATTGAGCTTCCTGAATTTTCAAATGAATTGTATGCTATGGAGAATTGGAATATAAAAATGAACCAGATTATTGATCAGGCAAAATGCAGACTGGCAAACAGTCAAATAGCATTATGAGAATAGAGCAGTTAACCTTTACCAGATTTCTGGCTGCAGTTTCAGTTGTTGTTTTTCATTACGGTGGAAAAAGCTTCCCTTTCTACAATGAGAATATTGTTTTTATATTTCGCAATGCTGACGTATGTGTTAGTTATTTTTTTATTTTATCAGGTTTTGTAATGATACTGGCCTATGGAAATAAAGCTTTTATTTCAGCGGGAGATTATTTAAAAAACAGGCTGGCCAGGATTTACCCACTCTATTTTTTGGCTATACTGATTATACTTTTACTGCAATTCAGAGAAAAAAACATAGACTACTGGGGTTTGTTCTTAAATGTTTTTATGATTCAGGCCTGGATTCCAGACAAAGTTTTATCTGTTAATCCGCCAGGATGGTCGCTGTCTGTTGAATTACTTTTTTATACCATCTTTCCTTTTGTATTCAATAGATTCCTCAAAAAAATGTCCTTGGAAAGAATCACGGTCGTTATTATTTTGTTTTGGGTTTTGAGCCAGATCATTTTTCAGCTGTATTTTTTCAGGTACGAAGAAAATCAATTAAGCATTATCAAGGATGTTTTGAAATACAATCCGTTACTGCATTTGAATGAGTTTCTTGTCGGAAACCTCGCCGGACTTTTTTTTATTAGAAATTTAAAAGAGAAAAAAGGCAACTATGATTTCATCCTTCTGATATTGGTCGCTTTATTAATTTTGGCATTAAAATTTCCACTAGGCTTAAATTTTCATAATGGATTATTAGCAGTGCTTTTCATTCCGATGCTGTTTTTTATTTCGTTAAACAATGGAATCATAACAAAGCTGTTCAGAAATAGAGTCTTTGTATTCTTGGGAGAAATTAGTTTTGGAATTTATATTTTACAACATCCGATTTATGCTTTAATAAGTGCTTATAGTGTTAACAAATACCTGCATATTAGTGATCCAACAATTGTCTTTTTTCTAAGGCTTTTTATCTTGATAGTCTTTTCTTCAGTAGCTTATATTTATTTGGAGAAACCAATTCAAAGCAAAATGAGAATTCGAAATAAGGCTGCCCTTCAGATAAAAAATGCCTCTTGACAGCTCTGTCCTTGAGGTTAGAGTGTTTTTTTGATCTTGGAAGTAATTACAAAACAATAAAATTAAGTAATAGATTAGATTTAATGAAAAGCCTTGTAAGTATTGCATATCAGGTATGCTGATTTTGGTTTCTTCCATAACTTATATTTATCTTGAGAAACCAATTGAAATCAAAGAAAAAAAGGCTGGCACTTTCTGAAAATGCAGTTTGATAAAAACAGAAAAATTATGAAAACTATAGCTATTATTCCCGCTCGGGGAGGTTCAAAGAGAATTCCGGATAAAAACATTCAGATTTTTGGAACATTGCCTTTAATAGTACATTCTATTTTATATGCCCAGCAAAACGATACCATAATTGACGAAATTTATGTTTCGACAGATAATGCTGAAATAAAAAAAATAGCCTTGCAATTTGGAGCAAAGGTAATTGATCGACCTGCCACAATTTCAGGTGATTTAGAGCCCACTGTTTCAGCATTAAAACATGTTTTGGAATCTATTGAAAGTAATGACATCGAAAACGTAATTTTACTGCAAGCCACTAATCCGTTGCGACCGGAGAATTTGTTAGCAGAAACTTTCGAAGCCTATCAAAAAGAAAACGTTGACAGTCTATTTACAGTGACCAGAAATCATCAGAAATTTGGAAAAATCACTAATAAAAAGTTTACTCCTTTTAATTATACTATTGGACAACGGAGTCAGGATTTAGAGCCTCTTTTCTTCGAAAATGGATTGTTATATATCACAAAAGCATCCTTAATTTTGGATGATATTATTATTTCAGAAAATGCATTTCCGTTCGAAGTAAATCATATTTTTGCACAAGTTGATATTGATACCGAAAACGATTTTAAATACGCACAATTTATACAAGCATTAAATCAAAATGAAGGATAAGATTTATTTTCCTAATTTAAATGGACTAAGATCTATAGCGGCTTTTATGGTGATATTTAGTCATTTAGAGTTAAATAAAGGGCTTTTTGGGATATCTAATCATTTTCAGGAAATTAAGCACATTGGAAAATTAGGGGTTTCATTATTTTTTGTTTTAAGCGGGTTTTTAATTACTTTTCTTCTACTTATGGAAAAGGGAAAATATGCAACAGTTGCATATAAAAAGTTTTACACCAGAAGAATATTGCGAATTTGGCCCTTGTACTTTGTTATTGTGATTCTTTCCTTAGGGGTACTTCCTTTTTTTGATTTATTTCAAATTCCGGGAATGCGAATAGATCTGAAGAATTCTTTTGAATATTTGATCGTCATTCTTTTATTCGTTTTCTTTCTGCCAAATTTGCTGATTCAGATTAAAATAATTCCGTTTGCAGCGCAGACTTGGTCAATTGGAACTGAAGAACAATTTTATCTTATTTGGCCATGGATAATAAACAATGTTAGAAGATTAAGTCTGTTATTTATATTCTTAATTTTTGGTTATAATGCCCTTTTGTATCTAATTGATATGACGTTTTTGCAAAGTGTTCCGTATTCCAATTTAATAATAGGTTTTATCTATAGCTTTCAACTGGATGCCCTTACAATTGGAGCCATGTTAGCCTATCTAATGTATAGCAAACATCCGGTTATTAGATTTTTTACCTATACACCTTTATTTATAATTGTGAGTATTTCTACAATAGTACTGATTACATTAAATTTCGAAAACCATTATGTAAGTAGATGTTTATATCCACTTCTTTTTGGCATGTTAATATTGTGTCTCGTTTATAACCCTCAATTAAAAAAAATACTGGAAAACAGAATTTTAAATTATTTGGGAAAAATATCATATGGCTTATATATGTATCATCAAATAGTAATTGTTTTGGTATTAAATATTTTATTTAAATTGGATATTGTAGAGGATTGGCTTATCTATATTTTGTCTATAATTTTGACAATTATTATTTCAGGTATTTCTTATCGCTATATAGAAACTCCTTTTTTAAATAAGAAAAAAGCATTGTCTGTTTTTAATAATGAAAAATAAAAATATGAATCCATACATAGAAATTGCCGGTAGAAAAATCGGAGCGGATTTTCCACCTTTAGTTATTGCCGAAATCGGAATTAATCACGAAGGATCTCTTGAGGTTGCTAAAGAAATGGTTGATGCAGCATATAGAGCAGGAGTTGAGGTTGTAAAACACCAGACGCATATTGTTGCAGACGAAATGAGTGGTGCTGCCAAAAAAGTAATTCCTGGTAATGCAGATGTTTCTATTTATGAAATCATGGAGCGTTGTTCCTTAAATGAAGAGGAGGAACTGGAACTTAAAAATTACGTTGAAAGTAAAGGTATGATCTTTATTTCAACACCTTTTTCACGAGCAGCAGCAGAAAGATTAAAGAAATTTGATATACCGGCTTATAAAATTGGTTCAGGAGAATGTAACAATTATCCACTACTGGAACATATTGCTTCTTTTGGGAAACCGGTTATTTTGAGCACAGGTATGAATACGATTGAAAGTATTCAAAAAGCGGTGGCTATTTTTGATAAACATGCCATTCCCGTTGCTCTGTTGCATACGACTAACCTATATCCAACACCAATTCATTTGGTTCGTTATGGAGCCATGACCGAATTGCATGAGGCATTTCCTGATAAAGTTTTCGGATTGAGTGATCATACCTTAAATAATAATGCCTGTTTGGGAGCTGTTGCTCTTGGAGCCAGTATTTTAGAACGCCATTTTACAGATCATATGCAACGCACAGGTCCGGATATTGTTTGCAGTATGGATGAAAAAGCTTGTGGTGAATTAATTGTTTCGAGTGCCGAAATTGCTTTAATGCGCGGGGGAACAAAAAAACCGGCACTAGAGGAGCAGGTAACTATAGATTTTGCTTTTGCAACAGTTTGCGCGATTGCACCAATTAAAAAAGGAGAAAAATTATCAAAAGAGAATATCTGGGTAAAACGTCCCGGTACAGGAAAAATTCTGGCAGAACATTTTAATGATCTAATTGGAAAAGTGGCAACAAGAGATATAGAAAACGATGAGCAGTTAGATTTTTCTGATTTTCAACACTAAAAAAGGCTATGATATCTATTGTTATTAGAAATAAAAATGAGGCAAAAGCTCTTGAGAATATTCTGTCTATTATTACAAATGTATATTCCGGAGACTATAAAGAAATTATAATTGTAGATAATTATTCGACAGACAATAGCATAGAGATAGCCTTAAAATACAATTGCAGGGTGGTAAATCTAAAAGACTTTACCTACGGAAGAGCAATAAATGTAGGGATCGAAGCTGCGGCAACCAAATATGTTTTATTGTTAAGTGCCCATGCGGTTCCGGTTGGCACGAGTTTCTTTAAAAATACATTAGCTGCTTTAACTGCCAATGAAAATATAGCAGGAATAAGATATATTAATAGTATAGAGAATTATAAGCGAGCAGTAATAAATAATTTTAAAGTACTAGAACCTCTTGATAGTGGTTTAATGGCCGCCTGTGCTTTAATAAATAAAGAAGTGTGGGCGCAGTTTAAGTTTAATGAAGAGCTCGTTGCAATTGAAGATAAAGAATGGTCCGACAGGGTAGTTAAGAACGACTTTCAAATAATAGATTTGAACGAAACTTATTTTTATTTCATAAAAAGGACGGTAAAAGGAAATATTGCGAGATATAAAAACGAAACCATTGCCTCGAATGTATTACGACAAAAAGAGTTTCTCAGTACAACCGTTATTTGGGGTTCGTTTTTAAAGAATATACTATTTGCCAATACCAAAAAATATTTTGAATCAATGAATCATGAATTCTTGCTTTTGAAAGCCAAAATTGAAATTCAAAAACAGTCCAAAAAGAAAGTTTCGAATTAATGAAAAAAATCCTTTTCCTAACAGGAACCCGAGCCGATTTTGGTAAAATAAAGTCGCTGATTTCAATTCTGGAAGCACAACCGGAATTTGAAGTTTATGTCTTTGTGACCGGAATGCATCTGCAGGAAATTTATGGGTATACCTTAATCGAAATTGAGCGCTGTAATTTTAAGAATGTATTTACTTTCGAAAATCACACGCACGAAACCACAATGGATTTAACTTTGGCCAAAACAATCGAAGGTTTATCCAATTACTGTAAAAAGATCAACCCCGATATGATTGTGGTGCATGGTGATCGTGTAGAGACACTTGCAGGAGCTATCGTTGGGTCTTTAAATAATATTTTGGTCGCTCATATTGAAGGTGGAGAAGTCTCAGGAACCGTTGATGAGTTAATCCGTCATAGTGTTAGTAAATTAAGTCACATTCATTTTGTGTCGAATAAAGAGGCCAAGAGAAGATTAATTCAAATGGGAGAAATAAAAGAATCTGTTTTTGCTATAGGTTCGCCCGATATTGATATTATGTTCTCTGATACACTACCCGATTTAGAGATCACCAAGAAATATTATGAAATTCCGTTTCAGGAATTCGCCATTGTGATGTTTCACCCCGTAACGACGGAATTTCAATCCATGAAAGAATATGCAGCTACTTTTGTCGATTGTTTACTGGCGGATGATCATAATTATATTGTCATTTTTCCAAATAATGATTTAGGGAGTCAATTTATTTTAGATTCCTATGAAAAGTTAAAACAAAATACAAGATTCAGAATTTTCCCATCTCTTCGTTTTGAATACTTTCTAACCCTGCTAAAAAACAGCCAGTTTATTATAGGTAACAGCAGCGCCGGAATTCGAGAAGCTCCTTATTATGGAATTCCAATCATTAATATCGGAACCCGCCAGCAGAATAGGGCCGTTCATGCCGATATTATCAATACAGATTATGCTTCCGAAAGTATAAAAGAAGCATTATCGGTTATAGATTCTCACGAAGTTCAGGCTTCTACTACTGATTTTGGACAAGGAAATAGCAGCGAATTGTTTTTGGATTCACTAAAGAAAAACGATATTTGGCAGCTGAATCACCAAAAGCAGTTTAAAGATTTTTAATGAGAAACAATAAGGCTTTTATTTTAGGATACTCGGGGATTGGTTTACGAAATTTTGCGTCTGCCCTTTTTTGTGAATTTGGTCTTGAAAATAACAATGTTGTTTCGTTTTGGAATACGAGTGCCTTTCAATTAAATGAGCTATCAAGCTAAGGAAAAGTAAAATGAAACAGTTTTTTCGAAGAATAGCGTGGACAATTCTGGGAAAAGGATATTTGGACTTTTTAAAAGGTCAAAATAAAACCTATTTGCATAAGGCTAAAAATGTTTCTATAGGCTATAAAACTTATCATAATGGAGCATTTGTCTGGCAATGGCACCAAAATTCAGCATTAGAAATTGGAAAATACTGTTCGATAGCCAATGATGTGAATTTTATATTAGATTCAGGGCATCATACGATAAGTGAGGTCACAAGTTATCCGCACTTCAATCACCTTGTTAATAAAGAGTTACCGATCGGTAGCAGTACCCAGTCTGATTTTAAAAGAAATATTAGAACAGAGGAAAGTAAAACCATAGTCGGCAATGATGTGTGGATTGGAATGAATGCCATAATTTTGCCCAATGTAAAAATTGGAGACGGAGTTACAATTCTGGCAGGTACAGTGGTTACAAAAGATGTTCCGGATTACGCAATTGTTGGAGGAATTCCCGGAGTAATTGTAAAAATGAAATATGATCTCGATACCATCGACAAAATGAAAAAAATACAATGGTGGAATTGGAGCCCCGATAAAGTAGAAGAGAACGTAGGAGATTTTTACATTTCGATTCATGATTTCACTACCAAGTGGTTTAAGTAATTCATTGTAGCCATAAATAAATAAATAAATAGCATTTGCATTTTAATAATTAATTCAATTTATGTTTTTTAACTCCTTAGCGTTTGCTATTTTTTTACCAATCGTCTTTTTTCTATATTGGTTTGTTTTCAATAAAACCAAAAGCACCCAAAATGCCTTATTGATTGTAGCGAGTTATTACTTCTATTCGTGTTGGGACTGGAGATTCTTGTTTTTACTGGTTTTTTCTACATTTCTGGATTATTATACCGGTATTCAGATCGAAAAAGGAAGATCTGAAAAAAGCCGAAAATTCTGGTTTTGGCTTAGTATTTTAGTCAATTTAGGATTTCTGGGAATTTTTAAATATTACAACTTTTTTGCAGCTTCTTTCGCAGAATTATTAAGTTCGGCGGGAGTTAAGGCAAGTCCGATTTTATTAGAGGTTATACTTCCGGTAGGAATTTCATTTTACACTTTTCACGGACTATCCTATGTTATTGATATCTATTACAAAAGAATAAAAGCAGAATACAATTTTGTAGATTATTCTCTTTTTGTAAGCTATTTTCCGCTTTTAGTGGCAGGACCAATAGAGCGAGCCACACACTTATTGCCACAGGTAAAAGTAAAAAGAGAGTTTAATTTTCAACTGGCAAAAGAAGGTGTTTATCAAATCATTTGGGGTCTGGTAAAAAAAGTAGTTATTGCAGATACCTGTGCAACCTATGCCAATGCTATTTTTGATAATTATACAGGAATGAATTCGTTCTCTCTTATTTTGGGAGCCGTATATTTTGCATTTCAAATTTATGGAGATTTTTCAGGCTATTCGGATATCGCATTGGGGGTTTCAAAATTGTTTGGTTTAGACTTGTTACGAAATTTCAATTATCCTTATTTCTCCAGAGATATTGCCGAGTTCTGGCGTCGCTGGCATATTTCGTTGTCGTCTTGGTTTCGTGATTACTTATACATCCCATTGGGAGGAAGCAAAGGTGGCCTTGGGATGAAAATCAGAAATACATTCATCATTTTTGTGGTCAGCGGATTTTGGCACGGCGCCAATTGGACTTATGTAGTCTGGGGTTTTATAAACGCTGTGTATTTCCTGCCTTTACTTTTGTCAAACAGCAATCGCAATAATATGGATGCAATTGAGCTGAAATTTAATTTCGATTCCGTAAAAGTACTAATGAGTATTCTTTATACTTTTTTACTAACCTGTGTTGCCTGGGTGTTTTTTAGAGCCAGATCTATTACAGATGCTGTTTCTTATTTAAAAAGAATAGTTACAAACAGAGATTTCAGCTTTCAATATTTAGATAACGAACGTTACAGCTACGAATTGTTAGTAATGATTGGTTTGTTTGTTTTGGTTGAATGGAATAACAGAAACAAAATTGAACCGCTTTCAGGAAAAAGAAGCATGCTTAAATTGGCATTGGCCATCGTGGCTATACTAGCTTTCGGAACCTATTCAGATTATAAAGAATTTATATATTTTCAGTTTTAATGAAGAATTTTTTAATTTATACAGTCAAAATTATATTCGTAACAGCTCTTGTAGCGGTTATACTGGACGGATTGTATACCGTTGTTTTTATGCAATCAAAAAACCGTGGTAAGGTCGAAACGGTAGTAAATTCTGAAGCGAAAAAATATGACGTCGTAATCCTAGGCTCTTCTCGTGCCAATAACCATTTTGTCCCACAAATGTTTGAGGATAAAGGATTGAAAACATTTAATTACGGAATGAGCGGGGGGCATCTTTTCGAAGCTTCACTGATGTTAAAGTTAATGATCGAAAGAAAATATGTGATTAAGAATGTAATCTTAGAAGCCGATTTAAATCTTTCCGGCGAGGAGAAGTCCGAGGGGATTTCGGCCTTGTTTTTACCCTACATTCACAGTTCTGAAACAATAAAAAAACATTTTGAAAACGAAAAAGATTTCAATGAGTTGTATTACCTGCCTTTTTATCGCTATATAAAGTACGATGGCAAAATTGGATTTAGAGAGGCTTTTTTTACTGCAATTCATAAAAAAACATCTATGTTGGATAATTTAGGATATTACCCTTTGTTCAAAACAAAAAACGGGAATATGAAAAACAATATTGTTAATCTGAATCCACTGCCTCATAATAAATACTACCAAGAGATTAAGGATATCTGCAAAGCCAATGGCATTAATTTTATAGTGGTAATGACACCAATGTGCGAGAATGTTAAAGGAATGAACTATTTTGACAAAGTAAAAAAGGCCTATCCTGAAATTCATAATTATGAAAATGTAGTAGTCGAAGACAAGTATTTCTCATCCTGTGGACACATGAACGATACCGGAGCAAAGATTTTTACGGCGAGAATTATAAATGATTTTTTTGGTAAAAAGTAACCAGGCCAGTTTTAAGAATTATAAGTTAATGATTGAATTTTTGAATGGAGAAGGATAAAATTTTATTGCTCTTTCCCGATGGAGTCGGAATTAGAAATTATCTGTATTCTAATGTCTTTAAAGATATGGAAGAGGATTTAGTATTGTTTCATAATTTTGATACTGAAACGGTAAATGCGATTAAAGATAATGTAGCAATTGATGACGAAATTACTATTCCGGCTTACAAAGAATCTGCTAAAGAGAAATTTTTAAGAGAATTAATTTGCCTTTCCAGACTCTATTATAATACCCAAAAAGTAAAAAATACTTCCTTATTGACCAATTGGAATTGGAATCAAAAGACATTTTCGAAAAAGGTTTTTTATAAACTAATTGAGATGGCAGCTCCTTTTTTTAAAGAATACTCCAATATTCTCAAATTAGAAGAAAAATACCAAAAAGCAATCCGTCAGAATATTTTTTACGATGAGGTAAAAAATATACTAAAAGAGGTACAGCCAAAAACTGTTTTTTGCTCGCACCAACGTGCGCTGAAAGTAGCCACTATATTTGCCGCTGCGACCGATCTGGGAATTAAGACAGCAACTGTAATTTATTCCTGGGATAATTTGCCAAAGGCAAGAATGGCGTTAAGAGCAGATAATTATTTGGTATGGTCCGCTTACATGAAAAAAGAATTAGAGCTGTATTATCCTGAAATTCCATCAGAAAAGATTGCTATTACTGGAACTTCTCAATTTGAGTTTTACGAAGAGAAAAAAAACAGTATTGACAAAGAGACTTTTTACAAGAGCTATAATTTAGATTTAAATAAAAAAATCATTTGCTTTTCAGGTGATGATACAAAGACATCTCCCGATGATCCGGCGTACTTGAATGATATTGCCGAAGAATTGATAAAAGCTAATTTGCAGGATGAATATCAAATTTTGTTCAGAAGATGTCCGGTCGATTTTTCAGGTAGATATGATGCTGTTGTACATAAATATAAAGATTTGATAAAAGAAGCCGCTCCTTTGTGGTATTTTAATACTACAGACGAATGGAGTACAGTGTATCCATCGGTTGACGACGTAAAGTTGTTAGTCAGCACTGCTTTTTACTCGGATATAGTGGTGAATGTTGGATCGACTATGGCTTTTGATTTTGCCATGTTCGGCAAACCTTGTGTCTTTATTAATTACGATCAGCCAATTAAAAATGTGAGAGATTGGTCGGTAAAAACGATTTATCAATTTCAGCATTTCAAGAGTATGCCTAATAAAGATGCCGTAATTTGGCTGAACAATAAAGCGGAAATTGTAGAAAAGCTAACGCTTCAAAAGAGTTGTAGTTTGCAGATGATCGAATGGAAAAAAACAGTACTGGAAGATTATAAAAATGCCTCAATGAGAATAAGAGAAATCATTAAAGCCAATTAAAATGCACATCTGTTTTTTAACAAATGAATATCCAAAAGAAGGATTTCCTCATGGCGGGATAGGTAGTTTTGTAAAGACTCTGGCTGTAGCATTGGTCAAAAGAGGAATTCATGTTTCGGTAATCGGGATTAATTATACTTTAAATGACGAGATCGAAATTGTAGACGGTGTGCATGTCTATCGTTTAAAAAGAAGTACTTTAAAAATGATTTCCTGGTATTTTAATTTTAAAGCAATTAACAAAAAGATAAAAGAAATTCACCAAGGCAATCCGATCAATATAGTGGAGTCTTCTGAGTTAGGTCTTGCTTTTATCAGCAAAATAAAGACTATAAAATACATCATACGACTTCACGGAGGTCATCATTTTTTTGCGGAAAGTGAAAATAGAAAAATCAATAAATGGAAAGGATTTCAAGAGAACCGATCGTTTAAAAACAGCGATGCTTTTATTGCTGTTTCTCAATATGTAAAAACGCACACCGAAAAATATTTAAGTTATAACGGGAAAGCTGTTGCCTATATTAAAAACCCGATAAACACAACATTGTTTCAGCCAATGGTAAAAGAAGTTCCTGAATCGAAAATTGTCTTTGTAGGTACGGTTTGCGAGAAGAAGGGAATTCGTCAGTTAATACAAGCTTTTCCATTGGTGAAAAAAGAATACCCTGAGGCAACTTTAGAAATATACGGTAGAGATTGGTTTTTCCCTGACGATAGTTCTTATCTGCAGCTCTTGAAAGAAAAAGAGTTGCCGCAATTAGGAGAGCTTGTAAAAGACATTCATTTTCATGGTGCAATTCCATATACAAATATACCAGTAGTGTATTCAGAAGCTACAGTTTGTGTATTCCCGTCTCATATGGAAACACAGGGGCTAGTCGCACCGGAGGCGATGGCTATGGAAAAAGCCGTTGTTTTTACCAAATTAGGCCCCGGGCCGGAGACAATAGAAAATTATAAAACAGGCTTGTTATGTGACCCACATAACCCTGCAGATATAGCTCAGAAGATTATTTGGACTTTTGATAACAAGGAAAAATCAATTGTAATGGGGAAAAAGGCCAGAGAAGTTGTACTTGAAAAATATGGTTTAGAGAATATTGTTCTTCAGAATATTGATTTTTATAAGATGGGAATTTTAGGTAACGAATAAATGAAAACAATTTTAATAGCACATAATTATACCGAAAGTTCATTTTCTTTTATGAGTTATTATTTAGCTCGTGATTTAACACGTGCAGGCAATAGTGTTGTATTTATTTCGCACAACCCTTTTTTTAACAAACCCTTCAAAGAAAATATCGGAGAAGGAGAACTTTCCGTTTATTCCTGGCCAACAGCAAACAGACCTGTAAAATTTAAGGATGCGCTTTGGTTCGCTAAACTCTATTGGAGATACAGGCCAACTGTACTAATAAGCCATTTTGTAAATGTTAACATCACTACCATAGTATCTAAAATACTTTCACTGGGTAAGATTAAAACATTTCCCTATTATCATACATTGTCTACTCAGATTCAGCAAGATGTTTCGAGTTCCTCTTTGAAAAGGAATTTCAAAAAATACAGAAAGAAACTGCTTTATAAATGGTTTGCAGATCAGGTTATTTGTCCTTCGGACTTAGCTAAAGAAGATCTGGAATACTATTTTGGATGCACAAAAGGGATAAAAGTTGTGAATCCGATGAAAGACAGGTTTAATGGAAAAAGTAGTTTAAATTCAGACTCTATTGTAGTATCTTATTTAGGGCGGCTCGAACCATCAAAAGGAGTTATTGATTTAATTCATGCTTTTTTAGTTTATAAAGAGAAATTTAAGACATCAAAAATTATTTTGAATATTGCAGGCAGCGGTAGTCAGCACAAGCAAATTGAGGAATTAATAGGTAACGATGTCAAGATTAATTTTGTTGGGGCGTTAACTTATAATGAAATTGATAAATATCTCAATGAAAGTCATTATACTATTATACCTTCTAAATTTGATAATTTACCAACAGTGGGTTTAGAATCGATGATGAATCAGACTCCTTTGTTAATTTCAAATACCACAGGACTTTCTACAGAACTGGAAGAGGGGATAGATTGCTTTAAATTTAATCCTACTAGAGAAGAAATGGTTTTGCTTTTTGAAAGAGTAGAAAATAGTGCTGAAAATCAATATGAGATGGGGATTAAGGCAAGGAAAACATTTGTAGAAAAATTTGGTATTGAAACCTATAGCGCAATGATGAAAAAAATAATCGAAAGAAAGTAAGGGAAATCCAATTGCATTCGGAATACTACTTAAAAGAACCCTTTCTGTCACAGAAAAAAGCTCAGAATCTATGAATTTTACAATCATCACCCATGTTCTCCATAAAAAGGAAGAGACTCATTTGTGCGGTTATGGGCCGTATGTCTGGGAGATGAATATCTGGTTTAAATATGTAGATCAGGTCAGTATTGTCGCTCCTTTAGTTAAAGATAAAGTCGGCAACATTGATTTGGTTTATCAACACCCCGAGCTTAATTTTCAGGAAGTTCCTGCTTTGGCATTAACTACGCCTGTTGGTATTTTAAGGAGTCTTCTTTTTTTGCCCTTGGTATCGTGGAGGATTTATAAAGCAATGCAAACTGCAGATCACATTCATTTGCGTTGTCCGGGAAATATGGGTTTGTTGGGATGTCTGGTGCAGATTTTATTTCCGAATAAAACAAAAACAGCCAAATATGCAGGTAATTGGGATCCAAAAAGTAAACAACCGTGGGCGTATCGGATACAAAAATATATTTTAAGCAATACTTTTTTGACCAAAAATATGCAGGTTTTGGTTTACGGAGATTGGGAAAACCAATCTAAAAATATAAAGCCCTTTTTTACAGCGACCTATTCAGTATCTGAGAAGGAAAGCATAGAAAAACCAAGCCTTGATCCGGTAATAGAATTGATTTTCGTCGGAAGCTTAGTTAAAGGTAAAAATCCGATTTACGCAATACGACTGGCGGAGAAACTGATTAAAAAAGGTAAAAACGTCGTTTTGAATATCTATGGAGAAGGAGTTGAAAAAGAGATTTTACGGGACTATATTAAAGTAAATCAATTAGAAAACCATGTTTTATTGCACGGTAACCAAAACCAGGATATCATAAAAAAAGCATATAAAAAAAGTCATTTTGTAGTACTGCCATCTAAAAGTGAAGGCTGGCCTAAAGCAATAGCCGAAGGTATGTTTTGGGGATGCGTACCTGTTGCAACCAAAGTTTCGTGCGTTCCTTTTATGCTCGATTATGGAAACAGAGGGATCTTGTTGGATATGGATTTAGAGAAAGATGTAATTCAACTGGAAGAAATACTGGAGAATGAAAAAGCTTTTTTTTCCAAAAGCAAGCTGGCACTGGAATGGTCACAGAATTATACAACAACTGTTTTTGAAACGGAGATTAAAAAGATACTCACAGAATGAGAATTGTACAGCTTATAGACTCTTTAGAAACGGGTGGAGCAGAGAGAATGGCAGTAAATTATGCTAATGCTCTGGCTAAGAAAATTACTTTTTCGGGATTAATTGCAACCCGGAAAGAAGGGCTGCTTTTAAGTCAGATAGACGAAAAAGTGTCTTATTTATTTTTAAAGAGAAAAAAGAGTGTAGATTTTAAAGCTGTTTTTCAGCTGAGAAAGTATCTGAAGAATAATAAAATTGATATTATTCATGCGCATAGTTCTTCTTTTTTTATTGCTGTTTTAGCTAAAATAACGCTTCCGAGAGTAAAAATTATCTGGCACGATCATTATGGAATCTCACAGGATCTAACTTTAAGAAAGAGCTTAAGTCTTAAATTTGGCTCTGTTTTTTTTAAGGGTATTATTTCAGTGAATACCGCATTAGAAAAGTGGGCAGCATCGTATTTGTTCTGTCCTGATATTATATTTCTTCCTAATTTTATTGAGAAGTCAGTAATTTTAAATGAAAAAATATCCTTATTTGGATCCGAAGGAAAGAGAATTATTTGTGTTGCGAACTTGCGTCCCCAAAAGAATTATGAATTACTATTAAATGTAGCCCGTCTAATAAAAGATAAATTTCCGGACTGGAGTTTTCATCTGTTCGGCAAAGATTTTAAAGATTTATATGCGGACCGATTAAATAAAATGGTGGCCGAATTTAAACTTCAGGATACCGTCTTTTTTTACGGTGCTGTAAAAAATGTGGGCAGTGCTTTAGAACAATGTGATATTGCGGTCCTGCCTTCTTTTTCTGAAGGGCTTCCTTTAGCCGTTCTGGAATATGGATTGTACAAATTACCGGTTGTTGCAACAAATGTAGGCGAGATTTCCAAAGTGATTACTTCTGAAAAGGAAGGACAGATTATTGAATCTAATAATAGCGATCAATTTATTGAAGCCATTCAAATCTTGATAGAACAACCAAATTTAAGAACAGAAATGGGGTTGAATTTGAATAAAAGAATCCTGTCAGATTATAGTGAAGATGCAATAATAAAAGAATATATTTTTTGGTTGCAATCTTCAACTAATTTTGTGGTGAAAAATACCAATTAAAATACCAATGAAAAACCCGAAACTAATATACATATACCTTCTCGTCATTCATGCAGCAATTGCTGTGTTGGTTTTTATTTTGCCGTTTACCTCAAAGATATACGCTTTGTCGATCTGCGCTTTTGGACTTATTTACATAGTGAAAAATAAAAACAAAAATAATGAAGTTCTGATAATGTCGGCATATGTTATTACAGTTGAGGTGTTTTTAAGGATGACAAACGGTGCTATTTTAAATGAATTTGGTAAATATGCTGTTATACTCTTTATGTTTATTGGGATCATCTATTCCGGTTTTTCGAACCGGGCATTTATCTACTGGATCTTTTTTATTTTACTTATTCCAAGTGTGATTTTATCTGTTTTTTCCTTAAATATGGATACAGACATCAGGAAAGCAATTGTTTTTAATATTTCAGGACCAGTTTGTTTAGGGATTTCGTCTATTTACTGTTTTCAGAGAAGAATAACTTTCGACAGATTAAAGGTGGTGATAACGGCCTTGGCTCTGCCCCTGGTTTCTATTGCTGCTTATCTTTTTATGTATTCTCCAAGTGTGAAGGATGTTGTAAGAGGAACAGATTCTAATTTTGCAACTTCAGGTGGATTTGGCCCCAATCAGGTATCAACTATTTTAGGCTTAGGAATTTTTGTGTTTTTCGTACAACTATTATTGAACTCTAAAAGTAAGTTGCTCATAGCGGTTAACGGTTTTCTAGTCCTCGTTTTTGCTTTTAGGGGAATTGTTACTTTTTCAAGAGGAGGGGTAATGACCGGTATTGTAATGATTGTTTTGCTTCTAATTGTCTTGTACAAACAAGGAAATGCAAAGTCTAAGGCGAAAGTTGGTTTAGTAATCATCCTTACGTTTCTGGCAGGAGTAGGGGTCTGGGGATACTCGTCAATGCAAACCAGTGGATTGATTAATAAAAGATATGCAAATCAGGATGCAGCAGGAAGAGAGAAAAAGAGTAAATTATCGGGTAGAGAAGTTCTTATCGCTTCCGAATTTCAAATGTTTCTTGATAATCCGATTCTGGGAGTAGGGGTAGGAAAGAATAAAGAAATCAGAGAAGAAGAAACAGGTATTGAAGCGGCTTCTCATAACGAGATAACCAGGATGATGGCTGAACACGGGACTTTAGGCATAATAGATTTGCTGATTTTATTGTTTACTCCGTTATTGTTTTTTGTAAATAACCGCCAAAATGTATTTGTCCTTTCATTTTGGGCTTTTTGGCTATTAACAATTAATCACGCGGCTATGCGATTGGCAGCCCCGGCCTTTATATATGCTTTAGCGCTGCTTTCTGTTCAAATTAACATTCCTGAAAAACCTGAACATTCACTGGATTAAATCCTTTTTTTTATAATACATTTGTTGCGAGTTAATTACCCCAAATTAAACTATAGAATAAATGTTTTTAAATAATAAAATTCATTTCGAAATATCGGAACGGAAAGTACTACTTCATATTTTAGATGCTATTTCGGTCTTAAGCGCACTTTTTTTGTTGAGTGTTACTTTTGATTTTAAGTATTTTGAGTTTTCAAGCGCAAATTATTACTGGGAAATTGTATTGATTTTTTACATCTACATGTTCGGCTCTATCTTCGAAATGTATAATTTACAGGTCGCAAGCAACCAGCTTCAGATTCTTAAGAGTACTATATTTACTACCAGTACAACCGTAATTGTGTATTTGCTGACCCCGATTTTATCGCCGGAATTACCCAAACACAGAATCGCAATTGTGGTATTTTATTTTGCTATTCTCTTTTCATTATTAGCCTGGAGATACCTGTATGTTTATTTTTTGGCTTCTCACAGATTTGTACAGAACGTAGTTTTAATATGCAATCAGAATCAGGTCGAAGAATTGGTTTTAGGGCTTGAAAATGTTGATCCTCATTATAAAATTGTGGGTTTCGTAAACTCAGATTCGGTAGTTCAGGAGGATTTGGGTTTTCATTACGTGAAAAAAATCAAAAGAGAAGATCTGGAAGATTTTGTTTCTAAACACAATATCTCAGAGATTGTCATAGCCTCTCAGAATACGGATGGAATAACGACTGAGTTGTACCAGAAGCTACTCCATTTATTAGAAGGCGGAAACATAATTCGGGAGTATACACAAGTTTACGAAAGCAAAACGCAGCGTATTCCGGTGCATTATATTTCAAGAGATTTTTATCGGTTTTTCCCTTTTAGCCGAAGTAATAATAATAAGTTGTATTTGTTTCAGGTTCGTTTTTTTGAATTCTTTTTTTCATTCGTGGGTCTGATAATCTGTTGTGTTTTTATTCCTTTCATTTTTATCGGAAATTTGATTGGGAATAAAGGGAGTTTGTTCTATACGCAGGAAAGAGTAGGTAAAAATGGCGTTGTTTTTAAAATATACAAATTTAGAACAATGGTCGAAAACTCAGAATCTGATGGAGTGGCTTTTGCAACTTCAGGGGATAGACGTGTTACTCCGTTTGGAAAATTTATGCGCAAATCCAGAATTGACGAATTACCACAGTTTTTCAATGTTATTATAGGAGATATGGCTGTTATTGGACCAAGACCCGAACGTCCGTTTTTTGTAGATGAAATTGCCCAAAGAATGCCTTTTTATGAAACAAGGCACGTTATAAAACCCGGCCTTACCGGTTGGGCACAAGTCAATTATTCTTATGGTGAATCGATAGAAGAAAGTCTGATAAAATTGCAATATGACTTGTATTACATCAAACACAGAAGCGTTTTTCTGGATTTGAGTATTACGTTTAAAACCATTACTACAATTGTGTTTTATCGCGGACAGTAATTTAGATGATAATAGGAATTCGTTTTTTGTTTCGGATTGCTACTCGTACTAAAACAAAGCCACTCGTTATTATCATTGGCAAAACAATAAAGAAATGTGCTTTATTGATCAGGAAGATGGTATAAACGATTAGAAAAAGCAGATGTAAAACTGTAAATCGATAAGTCCATTTTTTGTTTTTGATTATAGAAAGAAATAGTAGAATCAACAACAGCGGACTGAATAAAAGCACATTATAATTCATCGATAATTCCAGATGAAAAGAATAAAATCCGACAGAAACAAAAAAGATTCCCATTAACGACAAAATTAAAAGATAGATTTTGTCTACTATTTTGTTGTGTGCTAAAATTACAAAGGCAAGTACAATAAGGTAAGTGTAAATGTTGTTCCACCAAGATGTTGGTGTTTCTTTTTCAAAACTCAAAAGTGTTTTACTTGCACTGGCCAAAGGACGATTTTGAAAAGTAGTTTTTTCTAAACTGTTTTTCAATTCAAACGGTAAAAAGATGCGGGTTCCCAATTGGTCCACTTTGGTTCCGAAAATAATGCTCGTTCCTAACTTTTCATAAAAATGCCCGTCAAAATAAGGATACAGTATAGATCTGTATGTGATATCAGTGTCGCCTTTTTTGGTAATCGTGTTTTTTCCTAAAGTGTTATTGATTACATCTACAACCATCGAAGTGCAGTTTTTATCAATAAATTTATAAGTATAAAAACGATCTTCAGAAAGCAGTGTTGTATTTAGTTTGTCAAAAAGTTTTTGTTTTAAATCCTGCGAAATAAGTAATTCCTGCTCGTAAACACTTCGTTTTTCATAGTTATAGTTGTCAATAAATTCAGCATAGGAGTGGGCAATAACAAAATACTGTAAATCTCCTTTTGTGAATTTTGCAACAAAATTAGGAGTGCTGAAATCAAAAGCACCATAATTATAAACAACATCAATATTGGTCAAAGGATCGGAAACGCGAATGGCGGTGTGTCCAAAATAAGAATACGTTTCGTTGCCAAGACCGCAAGTAATAACGCTTACTTTAGCTTCTTTTGATAAGGGTACATTTTGGCTAAAACCAATAGTAGAACTTAATAATAATAAAGTAAAAAACGTTATTTTAAAAATGACTTTCTTCATGATTTAAAATTTTAAGAAGTTTAAAGGTTTGTAATTATTATCTAAAGATACCTAAATCTACTTTTATCGAAAAAATATTAGAGTACAAAGCAGTACTTTGGTTACCCAAATCGGTCAAAGCATAATCTACCTGAATACCTTTATATTTAAATCCTAATCCTATATTCGGTTGAAAACTTAGTTTTTCGGTGTTGTCCAGTTGTGTTACATTCTGAAAATTTCCGGCTCCTGCTCTTAAGAAAACCAAGTCTGTATAGCCGAATTCAAAACCGACTGCCGGATCGATGCTTACAATTTTGGAGGAAATAATATCATGTGTTTGCTCAAAACGCATATTAAGATTGGTAGCAATTAAAAGGCTGTAGTCGTAATGAAAATCTATTTTTCTGGACACGCCCAATTGTGCTTTTGGCAACGTGATTTCGGTACTTTCGGGCAAGGTATTATTCTCTCCCGGAATTGCGTCTGAGATTTTTTTATATTCTTCCTCGTCAATATTCCAGACATTATAAGTAGTAGTGATGTCTCGCAGCATTAAACCAAATTTCCAGTCGTTTCTTTCAAACTGAAGTCCAAAATCGAAACCAAATCCCCACGAGTTCGCAAATTTTCCAATAATACGACGAATCACTTTTGCATTTACCCCATATTGAAATCCTTCTATAGGCAATTTTCGGGCGTATGAAAAGGTAAAACCATAATCTGCTGTTGAGAATAAGCGTATTCGGTTGTAATCAATATTTCCCTGATTGTCGATTAGTTCGGTCGTGTCC
Organism: Flavobacterium sp. ABG; assembly: GCF_001027725.1. Classification (NCBI taxonomy): domain Bacteria; kingdom Pseudomonadati; phylum Bacteroidota; class Flavobacteriia; order Flavobacteriales; family Flavobacteriaceae; genus Flavobacterium; species Flavobacterium sp. ABG. Next base: position 273,475 of record NZ_LEKS01000003.1, on the reverse strand, counting down.
ATAATATCATCAACACCAAAACGAATCATCGAAATTCCCCAGGAACTTCTGTCATCAATCGGACTCGCATAACCAATATAATCGTATTGCGCAATGTTGGCAAAATAATTGGCGTGCATTAAGGATATTTGGTGATCTTCAAGATGAGTCAAACCGGCAGGATTCCAGTAAACGGAGTTCACATCATTTGTAGAGGATACAACAGCGCTTGACATCCCAAGTGCAGCAGCGTCAACGCCGATATTCATAAACTCATTCGAGTATTTTCGAATCGTTTGTGAATAATGCATAGTAGAGCTCCAAAATAGTAAAAGCGCGAAAAGTTTCTTCAACGGATATTTTTTTTGTAAACCGGGGTCTGTTTTAAATTTTATCAAAAATATAATATTTTAATCATCTAATTTGTTGATTTTGATAAATATTACAAAACTCAAAATTTTAGACAAAAAACTCCTTAAAAAACGTGTTTTGGATGCAGTTATTGTACTAAATTTGTTGCTCACTATTATCAAAATTTAGTACAGATGAATATTAAAAAACACATTCCTAATTTAATTACATTAATCAATCTTTTCTGCGGTTGCGTAGCAGTTGTTTATGTTTCAGAAGCCAACTATCTAATGGCTTTTTACATGGTTTGTTTAGGAATATTTTTTGATTTTTTCGATGGCTTTTTTGCCAGATTATTTAAAGTTTCCAGTCCGCTTGGCTTGCAATTAGACTCTTTGGCCGATATGGTGACGAGTGGAGTTGTGCCGGGTTACGTTATGTTTACTCTGTTTACTAATAGTGCACACGATTTAGGGACAAATGCCTTTATTCCGTTTTTAGGATTTATAGTGACATTAGGTTCTTGTTACAGATTGGCTAATTTTAATATAGATACACGTCAGACAGATTCTTTCATTGGTTTGCCAACACCCGCTAATGCTTTGTTTATTTTGAGTTTGCCTTTGGTATTGAAATTTTCAGATTCTTTGATAGTACTGGAAATTTTGACTAATCAATGGGTTTTGTTAGTGATCGCTTTATGTAGTGCTTATATTATGAATGCCGAAATACCATTGTTTTCTTTAAAAGTAAAGAAAATGAGCTTAAAAGAGAACGCGCTTCAAATCGTGTTTTTGTCAATTTGTCTTGTACTGTTATTTTTACTTCAGTATAGTGCGATTCCGGTAATTATACTTTTTTATGTACTACTATCAGTGGTAAACAATACTTTTTTGAAAAAGTAGTTAGTTTTTATTGAATGAAAAGAAAACCGGCCAAAAGGACAAATAACAATCGAAAATCAAATTCAGGTTCTTCGATCGGTAGATTATTTCGTTACCTGACTATTTTTGCTTTTATTGGACTTTTTCTGACGGCGGCCTATCATTATCGCAGAGGATTGGCTTACTATTTGGGGTTTAAATCACATAAGGTTTCAGAAAAAGAAACCGAGGACAAACGACTTTCGGATGTCCGGAACTTTCAGGTTCTGGCCAAACGGGAAGGAAAATCAGTTGGTGTGGACGTATCTGAATACCAGGGAAAAATAAGCTGGTCTTACGTAGATACTTTAGAACAAAAATACCCGATAGATTTTGTGTTTATCAGAGCAACTGTCGGCCGAGACAGAAAAGATTTCCAGTTCAAACGAAATTGGATCGGAGCCAAAGAAAACAAAATGATCCGAGGAGCCTATCATTACTATCGTCCCAATGAAAATTCAATAGAACAAGCAAATCTCTTTATTAAAACCGTAAAATTAGAGAAAGGCGACTTGCCTCCGGTTTTAGACATCGAAAAACTTCCTAAAAACCAATCTCTGGACAGTCTGAAAAAAGGCTTGAGGCGTTGGTTGCTCAAAGTAGAAGAACATTATAAAGTTCGTCCGATTATTTATAGTGGCGAAAGGTATTATGCTGATTTTTTGAAAGAAGAATTCAGCGAGTATTTGTTTTGGATTGCCAATTATAATTTCTACCGTGAAAGAATAGAGGAAGACTGGCTCTTCTGGCAATTTACAGAGAAAGCAACTGTACCGGGCATAAAAACCACAGTTGACGTTAATATCTATAATGGAGACTTACAACAATTGCAGTTTATTACAGTGGATTAGTTTTTAGTCTCGGTTTACAGTCTCAGTATTCAGTATTCAGTCTCAGTATTCAGTGACTGCGACTGAATACTAAATTAAAACTCCAGCTTCTTCTTACGTAACTCGAAGTTTTGTCCGAGATAAACACGGCGAACCATTTCATCTTCTACCAGTTCTTCGGGTATTCCGGCTTTTAGGATTCCTCCTTCAAACATTAAGTACGTTTTATCGGTGATGGCCAAGGTTTCTTGTACGTTGTGATCGGTGATTAGGATTCCGATATTTTTATTTTTTAATTGCGCTACGATTCTTTGAATATCTTCAACGGCAACCGGGTCAACACCTGCAAAGGGTTCATCCAGCAGAATAAACTTAGGATCTGTTGCCAGTGCGCGCGCGATTTCTGTACGACGACGTTCCCCTCCCGAAAGTAAGTCCCCTCGGTTGGTACGAATGTGTTCCAGACTAAATTCTTCAATTAAACTTTCCATTTTTGCAATTTGCTCTTCTTTAGAAAGTTTAGTCAATTGTAAAACACTTAGAATGTTATCCTCAATACTTAATTTTCTAAAAACTGAGGCTTCCTGTGCCAAATAACCAATTCCCTGCTGTGCACGCTTGTACATCGGATAATCGGTAATGTTCAGGTCGTCCAGATAAATATTGCCCTGATTTGGTTTTACCAACCCGACAATCATGTAAAAAGAGGTTGTTTTTCCGGCACCATTTGGTCCCAGAAGTCCAACAATTTCCCCTTGATTAACTTCAACGGAAATTCCTTTAACAACACTTCGGCCTTTGTAAGTTTTGATTAAATTATCGGCTCTTAGCTTCATTTTTTTTAATTAGATAATGTGAAAATTAGATCGCGAGGTAATTCTAAAAACTAGCTCAATCTATTTTAAAAATTTGATTTGAAAGGACAAAATAAAAACAAAATAATCAATCAGATAAATCAATTAACAAATTATTGCATTTTTGAAATTATCGAAAGTATATGCTAAAAGTACATAATTAGACCATTTATAAAATTATCTCATGATCTAATTAGCATATTTTCTAATTATCGTTTTCTATTTGCCGCTCTCTTCAAGTGCTTCCCAGAATTCATAAGCTCTTCTTAAATGAGGGATTACAATTGTTCCTCCAACTAACGTTGCGATTCCCATTGCTTCCATCATTTCTTCTTTTGTAATTCCTTCTTTATAGCTGGTTTCTAAGTGGTATTTTACACAATCATCACAACGTAAAACAGCTGACGCAACTAATCCTAATAACTCTTTCGTTTTTACATCAAGAGCTCCCGGAGCGTATGCGTTGGTATCAAGGTTAAAAATTCTTTTTACAATTTTGTTGTTATCTGCAAGCAGTTTCTCGTTCATTTTAGAACGGTAGTCGTTAAATTCTTGAATAATATCAGACATTTTCTTTCATTTTATTTCGATAAACAATTCGGGATATAAGGATACTTACTTCATAAATAAGTAACATTGGTATGGCAACAATTGTCTGGCTAACCACATCCGGCGGAGTTACAATTGCGGCAACAATCAAAATGATAATTACAGCATATTTCCAATATTTTCTTAAAAAATCAGGGGTAACTAAACCTAATTTCGTTAGGAAATAAATTAAGATCGGTAATTCAAAAAACAATCCACTCGCAAGTATACTTGTTTTAACCATTCCCATATAAGAATCTAAGGTAAATTGATTTTTTACGACATCACTCACCGAGAATGTAGCCACGAAATTGACTGACATTGGGATAACCACATAATAGCCAAACAATACGCCTAAAAAGAAAAGTAAGGAAGAGGTGAAAATAAAAACTTTAGCATTTTTTCTTTCTTTCTCGTACAATGCCGGACTGATAAATTTCCAAAGTTCCCATAAGATGTAAGGGAAACTTAGTACAAAACCAGCCAGAAGACACATCCATACAAAGATGTTTACCTGGCCTTCCATTTCGGTGTTCTGAATAATGAAATTCAATTCCGTAATACAGATGCTTTCAGCAAAACCCAATTGATGTGATAATTGACAAAAGTATTGGTAGGTAAAAAAGGTTGGTCGGGTAGGCCCTAAAAGAACACTGTCGAATAAATAGTCACTCACAAAGTAAGTCACAATCCCCATTACAACTACTGCTATAGTACTTCTTACTAATAACCATCTTAATTCTTCAAGATGATCTAAAAACGACATTTCGTTAAGATTTTTCTTTGCCATTATACGATTCCTTCTTTTAAAATATCATGTAAATGTAAAACACCTTTATAAGTTCCATTATCTGAAACAATCAATTGCGTTATCGAAAAATCTTCTAAAATATTTAAAGCATCTACTGCCATCGTATCGGAGGATACTAACTTTGGGTTTTTAGTCATAATATCTTTAGCGGTTAATTCGGCAAATGTATCGCGGTCGTTCAGCATTCTTCTGATATCTCCGTCCGTAATAATCCCGATTATTTTATCGTTTTCTATTACTGCCGTTACTCCTAATCTCTTTTCAGATATTTCAAATATAACCTTTTTAACTGAGGTATCAGGTGTGACCATTGGTTTTAGTGAATGCTCAATCATATCTTTTACGCGAAGTAATAGTTTTTTTCCTAGAGCACCACCTGGATGGTATACTGCAAAATCTTCGGGTTTAAAGTCGCGCATTTCCATTAGGCAAACCGCAAGAGCATCTCCCATGACAAGTTGTGCCGTGGTGCTGTTTGTTGGTGCCAAATTGATAGGGCAAGCTTCCATGTCAACCGTAGTATTCAAAACATAATCAGAACCTTTTGCTAAAAAAGAGGTTATGTTTCCCGTAATTCCGATTAAAATGTTTCCGAAACGTTTTAATAACGGAACTAAAACTTTTATTTCAGGACTATTCCCACTTTTCGAAATGCAAATAATAATGTCTTCTTTTTGAATCATTCCTAAGTCGCCGTGAATCGCTTCTGAGGCGTGTAAGAACATTGATGGCGTACCTGTGGAGTTAAAAGTGGCCACCATTTTTTGAGCAATGATCGCGCTTTTTCCGATGCCTGTAACGATTAGTCGGCCTTTAGTTTCGTATATGCGTTGGGTTGCTTCGTAGAAATTTTCGTCGAGAAAATCAATTAGCTTTGTAATTGCTTCACTTTCAGATAGTATGGTTTTTTTTGCTATTGCTAATATATTTTCTTTTGTGATCAAAACAGAATATTTAAAATTTGTATGTGTAAAAGAAAGTTGTATCTTTATGTGTTGCAAATTTATACAAAATACCATTAATATAAAGAATGAATTCAAACGAAATTGAAATACACAAAGAATTAAAGAAGTATTTCGGGTTTAGCCAATTTAAAGGCTTGCAGGAGCAAGTCATTACAAGTATCCTCGGTAAAAAGAATACTTTTGTGATTATGCCTACTGGTGGTGGAAAGTCTCTTTGTTATCAATTACCCGCTTTAATTCAGGAGGGAACGGCTATCGTTGTTTCTCCTTTAATTGCTCTGATGAAAAATCAGGTCGACGCGATTCGAAGTCTTTCTTCGGAAAACGGAATTGCGCACGTATTAAACTCCTCGCTCACTAAAACAGAAATCACACAGGTCAAAAAAGACATTACTTCTGGATTGACCAAGCTATTGTATGTCGCACCGGAATCTTTGACAAAAGAAGAATATGTGGCGTTTTTGCAAAGTGTGCCCATTTCATTTGTTGCCATTGATGAAGCGCATTGTATTTCAGAATGGGGTCATGATTTCAGACCGGAATACCGAAATCTGAAAAATATTATCAAACAATTGGGTAAAGTGCCTATTATAGGTCTTACGGCTACCGCAACGCCAAAAGTTCAGGAAGATATCCTGAAGAATCTTGAAATGTCTGATGCCAATACTTTTAAAGCATCATTCAACAGACCTAATTTATACTACGAAGTTCGTACAAAAACAAAAAACATAGAATCGGATATTATTCGGTTTATCAAACAACATAAAGGGAAGTCAGGAATTATTTATTGTCTGAGCCGCAAAAAAGTAGAGTCAGTAGCCGAAGTTTTACAAGTAAATGGCATTAGTGCTGTTCCGTATCACGCAGGTTTAGATGCGAAAACAAGAGCCAAACATCAGGATATGTTTTTGATGGAAGATGTAGATGTGGTCGTAGCAACAATCGCTTTCGGAATGGGAATTGACAAACCGGACGTTCGTTTTGTTATTCACCATGACATTCCAAAATCATTAGAAAGTTATTATCAGGAAACCGGACGTGCCGGACGTGATGGCGGAGAAGGACATTGTTTGGCATACTACTCCTATAAAGATGTAGAAAAACTTGAGAAGTTTATGTCCGGAAAACCGGTTGCAGAACAAGAAATCGGTTTTGCTTTATTACAGGAAGTAGTGGCCTATGCTGAAACTTCAATGTCACGCAGAAAATTTCTCTTGCATTATTTCGGTGAAGAATTTGACGGTGAAAATGGAGAAGGAGCAGACATGGACGACAATGTTCGTAATCCTAAAACCCGTATCGAAGCAAAAGAACAGGTTGTTAAATTGTTGGAAATTGTCCGGGATACCAAACATATTTATAAATCAAAAGAAATTGTTTTTACTTTAATTGGACGTGTCAATGCCGTAATTAAAGCACATAAAACAGATGCACAAGCCTTCTTCGGATCGGGAGCCGATCATGACGAGAAATATTGGATGGCCCTGCTAAGACAGGTTCTCGTAATGGGATATTTGTCTAAGGATATTGAAACCTACGGAATTATAAAAATTACCAAAAGCGGATTGGATTATATTAAAAAACCAGTTTCGTTTATGATGTCGGAAGATCATGAGTATAATGAATCTGAAGACGAAGCAATAGTAACCGCCTCTAAATCATCCGGTACTGCCGATGAAGTTTTGATGGGGATGTTGCGTGAACTACGAAAAAAAGTAGCCAAGAAACTGGGAGTTCCTCCTTTTGTTGTTTTTCAGGATCCTTCGCTGGAAGATATGGCTTTAAAATACCCAATTAGCTTAACGGAGTTGTACAACATTCATGGAGTTGGTGAAGGGAAAGCAAAAAAATACGGTAGTGACTTTATTACCTTGATCAATCGTTATGTAGAAGATAACGATATCATTCGTCCCGATGACTTAGTAGTGAAATCTACCGGAGTCAATTCTGCCAATAAGTTGTACATCATTCAGAATATTGACCGAAAACTATCATTAAACGATATCGCTTCCGCAAAAGGCTTGACCATGGATGCTCTGATTAAAGAAATGGAGCAAATTGTATATGCCGGAACAAAATTGAACATCAAATATTGGGTAGACGATATGCTGGATGACGATCAGCAAGAAGAAATTCACGATTATTTCATGGAATCAGAATCAGACAAAATCGAAGATGCTCTTAAGGAATTCGACGGTGATTACGATATTGATGAATTGCGTTTAATGCGAATAAAATTTATTAGCGAAGTAGCGAACTAGGAGTTGAATTTTAAATTCCAAAATAGAAAATCCAAATTCCAACTGAAAAGTGAATGGAATTTGGATTTTTTCGTTTAAAAAATCTCTCCAACATTGGAATTTGGAATTTAAAATATTGGAATTTTATTCTAAATAGATTTTATAAAACAATAGTCTTCATTGCTTTTTCTTCCTGAATAATTCTAATAAATAAGATTATCAGATATACAGGTAATACATACTTCATGGTATTCCAAGCGCTACAGAGTAAAACGGCACCAATAAGTTCTGGAATTATGTTCAAAAAATAATTAGGATGTCTTACCGTTCTGAATAAAAAGGATCGCAAAATTTTATGATTAGGGAGAATGTATATTTTTACGGTCCAAACTGCTCTTAATTCATAAATGATATAAAAAAGGATTAGATACGAAAAGAGTAATAAACCCAAACCGATCTGACTATTGCGATCAAATTGTGCTTGACTGGTATAAGTCTCATAGAAACAGGATAAATAAAAAGCAATATGGCATAGGGAAAGAAGGAAAGAGTTAAATTTTCCATATTGTTTTGCACCAAGCTTTTTAATTCTTCTCTCATTAAGGATTGATATAAACAGAGATACGACTCTTGCAAATAAAAATATTGAAAAAAGATATAATACGGTGCTCATTTTTTTGTGATTTTTTAAGCTAAATAACCAGTTGAATTTGAGGATTATTTAGACCTCCCTATTGTAAAATTTAAAGGTTTACAGTTGCTACAGTTTAGTCAATTGACTCAATGCCTGTCATTACTAAAGTAAAAATTGAGACAAGTGAATTTAAATATTTTTAAATAAATATAAGCTGTTTCTTTATAGCTGTGTAGAATAAATTAATAGTAGAAATGTAATCTAAATTTATTTGTAGCAAGCCAAGAATTAGATTGCAAAAAATCCCCAACATTGGATTTTAGAATTTCAAAGTATTGGAATTTTACGCTAGTAAATCCAAATCTCATTAACTTTCCAAAAGAAATTAGGATGCTCTAATTAAAAAAAACGCCCCACAATTGGAATTTGGAATTTCAAAAATTTGGAATTTTATTCTACATAGATTTCCCAGTTTTAAGACCGCCCCAACATTGGAATTTGGAATTTTAAAATATTGGAATTTTACTCCACGTAGACTTCCCCCCGATGCGGTTTCAAAGCATCTCTAACAGCAATCATATGCTCGTCAGTAACTACCATAAAAGCAATTGCCTGCATGTCATTTATGATTTTATAACCCGTGATATTTAACGGAAGTTTTTCTATGGCGATATATTCTTTTAAATGAATTTCGTGGTGTTCGGCTGTTTTTGCAGAAGCGGGGCCACGAAAATCCCAAATCAGTTTTATTTTTCTGGACATGATTTTTTAGGTGCGAAGTTTCAAAGAGGCAAAGGTACAAAGTCTCTTTCGAAAATGGATTTTAGATTAAATAACTAGTTTCGGTTCAAAAATAGTACTTTTGCATGTTCTTTTCATAAAAAGAAAAGCTAATAGAATAAATAAAATACAATGCCAAGAGAACTTTTACTTCAGGTAACGCCCGAAATTGCAGCAAATGAATTGTTGTTACGTGACTATTTGTCTAAACAAATAAAGGTTTCGCCTAAAGAAATTCAACATGTTTCTATTTTGAAGCGATCCATAGACGCACGTCAGAAAGCGATTAAAATCAATTTAAAAGTGCTGATTTATATGGCGGGTGAGCCTTTTCAGGAAACCAAAATAGAATTACCTATATATAAAGATGTTTCTAAAGCTCAGGAAGTAATTGTAGTCGGGGCAGGACCGGCAGGACTTTTTGCTGCATTGCAGTTAATTGAATTAGGTTTGAAGCCCATTCTAATCGAACGTGGAAAAGACGTTCGTGGACGCCGACGTGACTTGAAAGCTATAAATGTAGATCATTTGGTTAACGAAGATTCCAATTATTGTTTTGGTGAAGGAGGAGCAGGAACCTATTCCGATGGGAAATTGTATACGCGTTCTAAGAAACGTGGTGATGTAACCAGGATATTAGAATTGCTAGTTGCTTTTGGAGCCTCTGATGATATTTTGGTAGAAGCACATCCACATATCGGGACCAATAAATTACCGAAAATCATCGAAGACATCCGAAAAAAAATCATCGAATTTGGTGGTCAGGTTTTATTTGATACCCGAGTAACAGATATTTTAGTTAAAAATAATGAAGTAGAAGGAATTGTAACTCAAAATGGAGATACGATTCTTGCCAGTAAATTAATCTTAGCGACGGGCCATTCCGCAAGGGATATTTTTGAATTATTGGACAAAAAGAAAATCTTTATAGAAGCAAAACCTTTTGCTTTGGGAGTTCGTGCAGAACATTCACAAGAATTAATAGACAGTATTCAATACAGCTGTGATTATCGTGGCGAGCATTTACCTCCGGCACCGTATTCAATAGTGAAACAGGTTAACGGACGTGGAATGTATTCGTTCTGTATGTGTCCGGGAGGTGTTATCGCGCCTTGTGCAACAAGTCCGGGAGAAGTGGTTACCAACGGTTGGTCGCCTTCTAAAAGGGATCAGGTGACTGCAAATTCAGGAATTGTAATCGAATTGAAATTGGAAGATTTCAAGCCCTTTGCAAAATTTGGTGCTTTAGCCGGAATGGAATTTCAGAAAAGTATCGAGAAAAAAGCGTGGCACTTGGCAGGAGAAACTCAAAAAGTACCTGCACAGCGAATGATTGATTTTACACAAAATAAAGTGTCAGCAGACATTCCGAAAACATCCTATGTTCCGGGAACAACTTCGGTAGAAATGAGACAGGTTTTTCCTGGATTCTTATCACAGATATTACGTGAAGGTTTTAAAGAATTCGGAAAATCAATGCGAGGATATTTGACCAATGAGGCTATTTTACACGCACCGGAAAGCAGAACTTCGTCTCCGGTTCGTATTCCAAGAGACCCTATTACCTACGAACATTTGCAAATAAAAGGTTTGTATCCATGCGGAGAAGGAGCAGGTTACGCCGGTGGAATCATATCAGCAGCAATTGACGGCGAAAAATGCGCTTTGATGATTGCCGAGACTTTGAAATAAAATAGGTTTGCCACGAATTACACGAATTACGCTAATTTTTTTTGAATAGTCTTTCGTGATTTATTTAAAGTGAAACGTCTTTTTTAAGCTTTATTAACTATGTCTCTATGTGTTAAAATTAATTACACTTAACGGGATGGTTGTAGAAATAAGTTAGCCACGAATTACACGAATTATAATTTAAATCTTTAGATAAAAAATTAGCGAAAATTGGTGTAATTCGTGGCAAAAAAAATCAAGGAATCAATATTATTTTCCCGGTACTTTTTCGGCTTTCTAAATAATCGTGAGCCAGTTTTCCTTCTGATAGTTTGAACGAAGTTGGTGTTGAAAGCGTAATTTTGCCTTCAATAATCCAATTAAATAATTGATTGGCTCTTTTGATTCTTTCTTCTTTAGAGTTCAAATAGCTCCATAGATCGCCGCCGGTTAATGTTTTTGAAGTGTCCATCAACATTCTCGGATTTACAGGTTCAGGATCGCCACCCGCCATTCCGAAGAAAACGACTTGTCCACATTCTTTAGTGACTTCAAAACTTTCGGTCAAAGTGCTGCCGATACTGTCGTAAACAACATCTACCCCGTTCGGAATAACCTTGAAAAGATCCGATTTCCAATCTTGATTATATAAAAACACATGATCTGCACCTTGTTCAAGAGCTACTTTTGCTTTTTCTGCAGAAGAAGTTAAGCCGATAACATTCGCGCCTAAAAGTTTGCTGATTTGAGTTAAAAACTGACCAACACCACCAGCAACGGCATGAATTAAAACCGTTTCGCCTTTTACTGTTTTATGACTGTCTGTCGCTAAATATTGCGCAGTTAAACCTTGTAATAGTATAGAGGCAGCAGTTTCAAAAGAAATGGCTTCCGGTAAAGGAAGGATATGATTGGTGTTTACAGCTACCAATTCTGCATTGGCAAAAGGAACGTCTGCGAAGGCAACACGATCTCCGACTTTATATTCCGAATTATTATTAGCATCAACAACAATTCCTGCACCTTCGTAGCCTGCAATAAAAGGAGGATTTCCTTTTAAATGATAATTTCCTTTTCGTCTGTAAACATCGGCGAAGTTTAGTCCGATAGCTTTCATTTCGACTAAAATTTCATCACTTTTTAATTGTGGGTTTGGAATCTCAATGTACTCTAAAACAGTTGAATCTCCGAAAGATGAAAAGGTAAGTGCTTTCATTTATAATTGTTTTTTAGGAATACAAAGAAAGGAAAAATCCAATTGAAGATTGAAAAGCTTTTCATAAAACTGCACAAAAAAACCTCGACTAAATTTAGTCGAGGTTTGATTTATGTTTTTTTACAATCATTGATTAGAAGGATTGTAAAGATTTTTTAACTTAACCTTGTTTTTTGCTATTTTGCCGCGAATTGCCACGAATTAAGTTTTAAAATTATTGGTAGAGAGACATTGCGAAAGATTAAAGGAGTAGGAAGACTTAACCCCAACAACATAGGCACAATTCGCGAAAATTAGTGTAATTCGTGGCGAAAAAGAAATCATTCTAATCCTTTAAATCTGTGGCAAAAAAAAAATGAGTTATATACTATATTTTAGGAAACACCATGTCATTAAAAGTGCTTTTTTGTTTGGCTAAAGCTTCAATCTCATCCCATTTTCTTGGAGAATCAATAGATAAGTTTTCGTAAGTATTTTTTTTGATTAAAATATCATCTTCAATACGAACACCAATATTCCACCATTTTTTGTCACATTTGCTGTTTGGACTAATATAAATCCCTGGCTCAACAGTAAGAATCATATTTTCTTTTAAAAGCGTTTCCGGGCCTTTAAAATTTCCTTTGTCATGAACGTCCAGACCAAGAAAGTGAGAGCATCCATGCGGGTAGTAAAGATTGACGTCTTTTAGGTCGTTGATGATTCCTAATTTTAATAATCCCTTTGCAAGAACTTCTTTAGCGGTATTGTTCAGGTCTACAAGTGGAGTTCCTTCTTTGCAAATGGCAAAAACTGCCTCTTGGGCATCATAAACCAATTGGTAAATTGCTTTTTGTTCTTCTGAAAATTTGCCATTAGCCGGAATGGTTCTGGTAACATCAGCAGAATAACCATGATATTCGGATCCAACATCCATTAAAAGCAGTTGGTTTTCCATTTTAGTACTGTTGTTTTCTGAGTAATGCAAGATGCATCCATTTGCTCCGGCACCTACAATTGGGGAATAGCCTTCCGCTTCTGCACCATATCTGCGGTGAATGTAAGTGTGAATTCCTTCTGCTTCGTTTTCGCTCATATCCGGTCCTACAGCTTTCATTACTTCGTTATGGGCAACGCAGGAAAGTTGAACAGATTTACGCATTAATACCAGTTCTTCCGGTGTTTTTATTTCACGAAGTGTACTTGTAATAGTTCTAAAAAGATCTAAAGAAACAACATCTTCTTTTGTGATTCCGGCTTTGGTTTTGAAAGTTTCAAATAAGCCAAAAAGATCATTACCGCTTTTGTTATTGCCAATGTCGGTGGGGATTTTGTCGTATATTAGTGTTTTGAATCTTTTAAAATCGATATCAAAATTTTTGAAATCTTTTCCGTTAAAAGTTTTCGCAATTCCCAGTTGAGATTTTGTACCGTCAGCCCCCAGGCGCCTTCCTGTCCACATTTCTTTTGTAGCGTCTTTTTCTCTGACAAAAATGACTTCATTGTATGTTTCGGCGGTACCTTGAGCTTCTTTAAAAATCAATAAAACAGCATCAGGTTCTTTGTATCCGCTTAGGTAATACATATCGGGATTTTGATGAAAAATATAATTTATATCTCTTGAAAATACTCTTTCCGGATAAGAGAAAATTACAGCTACAGAATTATCAGGCATCAATGCTCTAAAAGCTTCGCGACGCCCCTTGTGAAACTCTTTGGTGAGGTAATCAGTTGGTAAATTTTTCTGAGAAAAAACCTGGACCGTTGTCAGGAGGGATAAAAAAAACAGAATTAAATGCTTCATTTGTAGTGATTTTGGTTGATGATATTAGTTTTTAAGCAACGCAAATTACAAAAAAAAAGATTTGATTTTGAAAAAAAGGAGTTGCCACGAATTGTACGAATTATCACGAATAAAAATGGATTCTCATTTTGATAAAAAAAATTCATGCAATTCGCAGCAAAAAAATAACCGCCCCTAAAAAGGAGCGGTTACTTTCTGAATTAACAATTATTTCTTTTTGAGTTGGTCTTTGAAGACTTTTTCAAATTTCTCTATTTTGGGTTGAATTACCATTTTGCAATACGGTTGATTTTTGTTGTTTGCATAATAGTTCTGATGATAATCTTCGGCCTTATAGAACTTAGTAAAAGGTTCAATTTTTGTAACTATCGGACTGCTGTATACTTTTGCTTTGTTTAGCTGTGCAATAATACTTTCTGCTGCGGCTTTCTGTTGTGGATTGTTGTAAAAAATCACAGAACGATATTGAGTACCTACATCTGCTCCTTGTCTGTTTAATGTCGTTGGATCATGTACGGTAAAGAACACTTTAAAAATTTCGTTGATGTCCGTAACGGTTTTGTCGTAAGTAATCTGAACGACTTCGGCATGGCCGGTAGTTCCCGAGCATACTTCTTCATAACTTGGATTAGAAACTTTACCTCCGGAGAAACCTGAAACAACAGATTTTACACCATTTAGATTTTCGTAAACCGCCTCAACACACCAGTAGCAACCGCCACCAAGCGTAATGGTCTCAAGATTTGAAACCTTTTTTGTTGCGGTATTCTGGGCAAAGCTGTTTAGTGATAATGCGAGGACGCATGTTAAAAATATATTTTTCATCGTTTTTTATTTAGAGTCTGGGATAAAATCAAGTGCGATCGAATTCATGCAATATCGTTTTCCGGTTGGTTCCGGGCCGTCATCAAACAAGTGGCCTAAGTGGCCTCCGCATCTGCCGCAAAGTGCTTCGGTTCTTTCCATTCCCAGAGAATTATCTGTTTTGTAAACCACACTTTTTTTGTTGTCCTGTTCAAAAAAGCTCGGCCATCCGCAACTGCTTGAAAATTTAGCAGTAGATCTGAAAAGTTTATTTCCGCAGGAGGCGCAATAATACGTTCCTTTTTCGTCGCTCTTCCAGTATTTTCCGGTAAAAGGACGCTCGGTATCGGCTTCGCGCATTACAGCATAGACATCTTCGGGAAGTACTTTTTTCCATTCGGCGTTACTGACATTCAGTTTGGCAGTGTCTGTGTTCGAATAATAGGGATTCCCCGGTTTGCTGATTTTATTTTCCATGCTGACCGTTTTTGAAGTTGTTTTTTTGGTGTTTTGTCCGCACGCCTGAAAAATAAACAGCGGAATTAAAAAGCAAAGGCTGAAAAATTGGGTTTTTGTTTTTGTGGTTTTCATGAGACTTTATTTTTGTAGTTCAAAGTTACGACCAGAGTAGGTTTTGAAATGTCGTACACTTTACAATTGCGTTTTTTTTAAGTATGATTTAACGTTTTAGTATTTACGTAAAGGAGCTGTTTTTAGTTTTAAGGCTTATTTTTAAAGGTTTTTTATAAAATTATCAAATACAATGTTTTGGAAATTAGTGTGTTGTAAAATTTTTAGCTCGTTAAACTTTTCACAATCTTTTCTGAGATTTTCAAGCCATTTCTTTTTTCGTATTTTTGTTTGTACAAAACGCCCTATGATAGAAGAAAACGTAATATTAGTCAATCAAAATGATGAGCAAATTGGCTTAATGCCAAAATTAGAAGCACATGAAAAGGCTCTTTTGCATCGTGCTTTCTCTGTTTTTATTTTAAATAATAAGAATGAAATAATGTTACAGCAACGTGCGCATCAAAAATATCACTCACCTTTGTTATGGACCAATACATGTTGCAGTCATCAGCGTGAAGGGGAGACAAATGTTGCAGCAGGAAGCCGAAGATTATTTGAAGAGATGGGCTTTAAAGCAGAATTAAAAGAATTATTTCATTTTATATACAAAGCTCCTTTTGATAATGGTTTGACCGAACATGAATTAGATCATGTTATGATTGGCTATTATAATGAGGATCCGGCCATTAATACGGATGAAGTTGAAGATTGGAAATGGATGAAAATAGAAGACGTAAAAGAGGATATTGAAAAACATCCGGAAATTTATACCGTCTGGTTTAAGATAATTTTCGATGAATTTTATCACTATTTAGAAGACCATAAGATTTAATGATACCAAACCAAAAACCTAAATGAGAGTAACCATATCAAGAAAAGCGCATTTTAATGCTGCACATCGATTGCACAGGAAAGATTGGACATTGGAAAAAAACAATGCTGTTTTTGGAAAATGTAATAATCCTAATTTCCATGGTCATAATTATGGTTTAACAGTAAGCGTAACAGGAAAAATTGACCCGGAAACCGGTTTTGTAATAGATGTGAAAGTATTAGCGGATATCATACTCGAAGAAGTAGAAATTCCGTTTGATCACAAAAACCTGAATCTGGATGTTCCCGAATTTCAGGATTTGAATCCAACTGCTGAAAATATTGCCGTTGTGATATGGAATAAAATCAGAAAAAGAATTCAACCCGATTTTGACCTGGAAATCGTTTTGAATGAAACAGAACGTAATTTTGTAACCTATAAAGGAGAAAAATAAAATGTCATTAAAAATAGGAGATATAGTTCCGAATTTTACTGCAAAGGACAATCATGGTGAAGTTTTTGAAAGCCAAAGTGTTTTGGGTCGAAAGCCACTTGTGGTTTATTTTTACCCAAAAGACAATACACCGGGTTGTACCACCGAAGCCTGCAGTTTTAGAGATCAATATGAAGATTTTAAAGATCTTGGAGCTGAGGTTATCGGAATAAGCAGTGATAGTGTCAAATCACATCATAAATTCGCGAATAAACATCAGTTGCCGTTTATACTGTTGTCAGATCAGGATAAAAAATTGAGACATCTTTTTGGTGTCCGGGATAATTTATTTGGTCTTTTACCGGGAAGAGTGACGTATGTTATCGATCGGAATGGAGTTGTTATTCTGATTTTCGATAGCATGAATGCTTCCAAGCATATTCCTAAAGCCTTAGCAACCATTAAAGAATTAGTACTATAAAGAAACTATAGTTCGTTAACAAAAATAATCGCCTCTTAAAAAAACATGAATTCAAAAATGTACCCTCTGCAATTTTCCCCTATTTTAAAAGAAAGAATCTGGGGAGGAGAAAAATTAAAAACAATCCTTAATAAATCAATTGTTTCCAAAATTACCGGCGAGAGTTGGGAATTATCGACTGTAGAAGGTGATGTGAGTGTGGTTGCCAATGGAGCTTTGAAAGGAAAATCATTAATGGAACTTATTGATGAAACTCCAAACGAAATTTTAGGAACAAAAGTTTACGAACGTTTTGGAAAACAATTTCCGTTGCTTTTTAAATATTTAGATGCTCGTGAGGACCTTTCAATACAAGTACATCCTAATGATACTTTGGCAAAAGAGCGTCATAATTCTTTTGGCAAAACCGAAATGTGGTATGTATTGCAGGCGGATACAGATGCCAGAATTATTGTTGGTTTTAAAGAAGATTCAGGAAAAGAAGAGTATTTAAAACATCTAAACGATAAAACCTTAGTTTCGATTTTAGATGATGTAAAAGCAAAAACGGGAGATGTTTTCTTTTTAGAAACGGGGACTGTTCATGCGATTGGTGCCGGTTTAGTAGTGGCAGAAATCCAGCAGACTTCAGATATCACGTACCGTTTGTACGACTTTGACCGTAAAGATGCGCAAGGAAATACAAGAGAACTTCATGTAGATTTGGCACTTGATGCTATTAACTACAATAAGGTAGATACACAAAAGAAATACGAGACTAAAACAAACACTTCTAATGTTGTAGTAGATTGTCCTTATTTTACGACCAATTTTATTCCGTTAGAAGATAAAGTGGCTGTTTCTAAATCAGGCCAGACTTTTACGGTATATATGTGTGTGGAAGGAAGTTTCGAAATAGAATACGATGGTTTTAAACAGTCTTATATAAAAGGAGATACTGTTTTGGTTCCTGCTGCGATAAATGCATTTATGTTGACCGGAAAAGCTTCAATTTTAGAAATTTACATTTCATAGCTCGTAATAAAAAGATTATATGTACTTTTGCAGACGCAAATTAAAATTAAAATAAAATGGCAAACGTTAAAAATTTAAAGAAAGACATCAATTTCGTATTAGGTGATATTATTGAAGCGATTTACTTATTCGAAATGTCTACGACAGGAAATCCAACTCCGGAAACGAATGCTTTGATCGACGAAGCTATTGCTGCTTTCGATACTTTGATCACTAAAGTGAACGCAAAAGATGTTGAAAACAAAAAAGCACACTTCAAACAAATCAATGTTGAATTGGAACAAACTGCTAATCAATTGATTGCTAAAATCAACGAATTGTAAGCAAAAAAAAGTATAAAAAAGTGCAAATTTATTTTGGAAAAACGAAAATCCACCTTATCTTTGCACCCGTAATGAGTCGCCAGCGTAGCTCAGTTGGCTAGAGCAGCTGATTTGTAATCAGCAGGTCGTGGGTTCGAGTCCCTCCGCCGGCTCAACGTAAAATTAACCATCACTTTTGTGATGGTTTTTTTTTGCTCTAAACTTAAAGGGATGAATGCCAAAATCTTGCAAAGTCGCAGAGTCGCTAAGTTTTTGTTCTAATTTTTTAACTTATCGACTCTGCGTCTTTGCGAGAAATAATGGATCAGATGTAAAAGTTGGATCTAGTCCAAAAGCTGTACAGCAGTAAAAAAGGAATGTGGAGATTTAGTTTATCTAAAAAACACAGTCCCTGTTTGCACAATACGCCTCAGCTTGTCCTTTCGACGAAGGAGAAATCACATCCGATATTCGAC
This sequence comes from Flavobacterium sp. ABG, assembly GCF_001027725.1. NCBI lineage: Bacteria > Pseudomonadati > Bacteroidota > Flavobacteriia > Flavobacteriales > Flavobacteriaceae > Flavobacterium > Flavobacterium sp. ABG. The sequence continues at coordinate 254,953 of NZ_LEKS01000003.1, read as the reverse complement.
AAAGATTGGCGATTTTCTATGCGGAATTTCTTGTGTGATTTCTCGTACCTCGAAATGACAGAACTGCAGAAAATCTCGCGAAGACGCAGAGTCGCTAAGTTTTTGTTCTAATTTTTTAACTTAGCGACTCTGCGTCTTTGCGGGAAATGATTTGAATCAGATGTAAAAGTTGGATCAGGTCCAAAAGCTGTACAGCAGCAAAAAATGGAATGTGAAAATTTAGTTTGTTTAGCATACATACACACGTTTGCGCAATACGCCTTCAGTTTGTCCTTTCGACGAAGGAGAAATCACATCCGATATTCGACAAAGATTGGCGATTTTCTAAGCGGAATTTCTTGTGTGATTTCTCCTTTGTCGAAATTGAAAGAACTGCAGAAAACTTTTATTTTAGCTTTCAATCCTGTTTTGCTGACAAAAGAGAGTGACATCCAGAGAGAAATGAACAGTGATTCTAATCAAAAGTCTAGGTATTTAGGGCTAAATTGAAGAAATTTTTATAAAAAGAGAAAGTTTTTTTAGGGTTTAAAAATCTCATTTTCAGTTCAGTGTTTGCAGTGCTTAAAAAAAAGATTGCTCAGAGTTAAAATTTATTTTGGAAAAACGAAAAACCGTACTATATTTGCACCCGTAATGAGTCGCCAGCGTAGCTCAGTTGGCTAGAGCAGCTGATTTGTAATCAGCAGGTCGTGGGTTCGAGTCCCTCCGCCGGCTCAACATAAATTAACCATCACTTTTGTGATGGTTTTTTTTTTGCGCTGAACTTTTGGGCTTTTTTACTCAAAAAAATAGACGTATTATTTTTGGACCAAGCCCAGAAGTTGTGGGGGAATAAGAATTATAACCCTATAAGTGTTATAAGTTCATTAAAGAGAAAGAGTTTAAAATCATATGAACTTACATCACTTATAGGGTTTAAATATATTTTTGGTTAATTCTGGATTTTTGTACCTGATGGTTATTTTTCTTGCCACAGATTAAAGAGATTCGCACAGATTGTCTAGTCATTTTAATCTTTTAATCTGTGGCAAAACAAAAACAAATGATAGCGTAAATAGGTTTGTGATTTCTATTCGGCAATATATTCTTTTGTAATTGCAGATTTCCACATAAAAAAAATGCCTTGTAAAATTTTACAAGGCATTTTTTTTATGGAAAAAGATAAAATTACTTTTGTTCCTGTTTTTTGATTTCGCTAACGTACTTTGTTAGTTTTTTGCCATAAAGAGATTGTGCTACTTTTGGAGTCATTGATTTTTGTATCGTATCCAGGAATTTAACGTTGATATCGTAAATCTCAGCTAACGCAATATAAGGCGCTATTTCGTGATCTTTGTGGTTGATGGCAAAGTTTGTAGCGAATAAATATTTTCTTTTGATATTGGACTGTTGTTTTGCGTCAATACTGTCAACCGCTTTTTGATCTTGTCTTTTTAACGCTTTAAATTTTGACTCAACCATAGAAAGGTTTTCGTCATTAAAACGGGAGTTTATTTTTTTATACTCTTCATATAATTCCTGATTTTTAGATCCGGTAATTTTAGCAGCGTATATAAAGTTGTCTAAGTTGGTTTCGATGTTAAGATTTCCCGGTTCTGCGAAAAATAAAATATTATTGTCCAAAGAGTTTGTCACACCGCGATCCAGGAATAAATAAAGCATTTCCGGAGATTCTAATTTGATGTCTTTTTCAAAAGTTGAATTTCCGTCTATTTTGATAGAGTCAATCGCAACCAGGGAAGTATCTGCTACTCTTTGAATATATAAAGTTCCGTTTTTTAATCCTTTTATGTTTCCGGTAAGATGTAAACCGTCAGTAGTTTCTTTTTTGCTGCAAGATGCCAATAGGGCAAGTGTAACAAAGGCAATAATTGATTTTTTCATTGGTTTTTTAGATTTTGCTGCAAAATAAAGAAAATAGTTTGAATGTGGAGAAGTAAGGGTTTAATTTTTGTTAAAAATAAAAATCCCAATCTATTTCTAAATTGGGATGTGCTTATTTTTGTAAAAATGAATCAGTTACATAGTCAAATTATAGGTATTGCCATTTTCATGAGTGTAGGTATAAGCGCTGTTGCAGTCATTGTTTCCGTAATCTACAACTCCGTTTAAATAACCGCCCTGGATTTTTAATTTTCCTTTTGAAATAAATTCACAAGAATACTTTTTAATTAAAGTTTCCTGAACTGTCAAAGTTAATGTGGCATCTTTGTCTGAAGTTACAGTGTGCGTTCCTTCGGTCATTTCATAAACATTATCAGTTAAGGTTGGTGTCAAAACTCCCTCTGTTTGTCGTATTGAATAGGTTCCGGTATTTAAGTACACTCGTCCGTCTGAATCGGTCAATTTTCCATTAAGAACTTTTCGGGTCCATTTTGGGATTGTCTGTTCTGTTGTGGTATTCACATACTCAATAGTGCCTTCCAGTTTTAGTTTGTTAATAAAATAATCAATTCTTTCGATTGTCATTTTACTTCCGGTTGTAGTAACTGGTCCGGTAAGTGTGATTTTTAGTTTTCCTTTTCTTGTGATTTGATCCGTGGCACAGCCTGTTCCGTAATCTACGGTGAATATTTTTGGATAATTTTCGGCAGTTGGTTTTTCAACCGTAATAGTACCGCAAATCCCGGGTGCTGTTTCAGCTGATTTTGATGTGCCGTTATTTGTGGTTACAAGCAATCCGGTTTTAAGGTCCATTTCGTTAACGGCATCAATTAAGACAGAAGCTTTAATAGCTGAGTTGTCAGTTTGATTGACGATTTCATTGTCGTCATTTCCGCAAGAAACGTAGAATAGTGCTGTTGCACAAAAAGTTAGCGATAGAAAAAAACTTTTTTTCATAGTGGTATTTGTTAAGTGTTAGATAATAGTGGGCGCTCAAAAATAATAAAAAAAGGTTTCGGTTGTCAGAAATTTTTTGAATCTGAGTTTGTAGGGAGGTTTTTTTTAAAGGTGCTGAGGTTCTGAGTTTTTGGTCTTAGGTTTAAATTGTGACTGGGGGATGTAAAATGTGAGCTGAGACTGAGACTGAGACCGAGACTGAAAACTGAGACTGAAAACCGAGAACAGAGACTTTTTAAAATATAAAAAGCCTGCAAGAGTAAACTTGCAGGCTTTGAGACCAATTAGTACTAAAATTGGATTATTTGATCATTTCAAAACTTCTTTTTACAAAGGCAGTTAAAGCTTCTCCTTTTAAAAGGTTTTGCGATAATTTAGCTAAGTCTAAAGCCTGTTTTACCAAGTGTTCCTGGTGTGTTTTGTCTTCTGTATTTAAAATATTTGTAGCCAAATCAGAATTGGTGTTAACAACCAGATTGTACATTTCCGGCATATTTCCCATTCCGAACATTCCACCGCCGCCGGATTGGCTCATTTCTTTCATTCTACGCATAAATTCAGGTTGCGTGATGATAAATGGAGCTGACTGGCTGTCCATTGCTTCCAATTGTACCGAGTAGGCTTTTGGAATATAAGATTCTAAAGACGTTTTTAATGATTCTTTTTCTTCGTCTGATAATTTAGAAATCGTAGTCTCTTCTTTTTTGATTAAGTTATCAATATGGTCAGAATCTACACGAACAAAAGTTAAACCGCTGTTATCTCCTTCAATTTTTTGAATCAAATGTGAAATAATAGGAGAGTCTAATAGTAACACTTCGTATCCTTTTGCTTTTGCAGTTTCGATATAAGAGTGTTGTGCGTCTTTATTTCCGGCATATAAAACAACCAATTTCCCGTCTTTGTCGGTTTGGTTTTCTTTTAGTTTTTCTTTTAATTCTTCAATAGTAAAGTAGGTGTCGTCAACTGTTGGATATAATACAAAGGCACCTGCTTTTTCGTAGAATTTATCATCAGAAAGCATTCCGTACTCTAAAACGATTTTAATGTCGTTCCATTTTTGTTCAAAATCAGCACGGTTTTCGTTAAACAAAGCTTTTAGTTTGTCTGCTACTTTACGCGTGATGTAGTTAGAAATTTTCTTAACGGCACCATCAGCTTGTAGACCTGAACGAGAAACATTCAAAGGGATGTCCGGTGAATCAATAACACCTTTTAACATTGTCAAAAATTCCGGTACAATTCCTTCTACGTTATCGGTAACGTAAACTTGGTTTTGGTACAATTGAATTTTATCTTTTTGGATCTGCATGTCAGAACCTAATTTCGGGAAATATAAAATTCCTGTCAGGTTAAACGGATAGTCAACATTTAAGTGAATGTGGAACAAAGGGTCTTCGAATTGCATAGGATACAATTCTCTATAGAAGCTTTTGTAATCTTCGTCACTTAATTCCGTTGGTTGTTTGGTCCATGCCGGATTTGGATTGTTGATGATGTTGTCTGTTTCGACAGTCTCGTTGATGTAATCTTCAGGAGCATCTTCCGGTTTTGGAAGTGTTTCTGTTCTTGTTCCGAATTTAATCGGAATAGGCATGAACTTATTGTATTTGTTTAATAAACCACTGATTTTTGAATCTTCTAAGAATTCAAGAGAATCTTCAGCAACATGAAGGATGATTTCCGTTCCGCGTGAAGTTTTGTCAGCTGGCTCTAAAGTAAATTCAGGGCTTCCGTCACATGTCCAGTGCGCTGCTGGTTCGTCTTTGTATGATTTTGTAAGGATTTCTACTTTTTCAGCCACCATAAAGGCAGAATAGAAACCAAGTCCAAAGTGACCAATAATTCCAGAATCTTTGGCAGAATCCTTGTATTTGTCCAGGAATTCTTCAGCACCTGAAAAAGCGACTTGATTGATGTATTTTTCTACTTCATCAGCAGTCATACCTAAACCTTGGTCGATGATGTGGATTTTTTTACCCTCTTTGTCTACTTTGATTTCAATAACCGGATTTCCGTATTCTACTTGGGCTTCACCGATGCTAATAAGATGTTTTAGTTTTAATGTAGCATCTGTTCCGTTTGAAATCAGCTCACGTAAAAAGATTTCGTGATCGCTGTACAAGAACTTTTTGATTAAGGGAAAGATGTTTTCAACCGAAACATTAATTTTACCTGTTGTCATATTTTTTAATTTTTTAGTTTAATGTGATGTCTTTCATTTAGTCAAATAGAATACCAATTAGTTTTTGAGTGACAAAATGTCGGAGGTGTTAATTATGAAAGAAAAAAAACAGATTCTAAAACAAAAGATGTTTTAATGAATCGTATCTTTGCGGTACAATAATTGCTTAAATGTGTAAGTATTAACTTAAATAAATGTACAAAATGAAGAAAATTATTTTTATTAGCATGATTGCCACGATGGTGTTTGCGTGTAAATCAGCTTCGTCTTCAACAGCTTCAACGGAAGCACCAACACTTTCGACTAAACTTGACAGACCTACTCAGGTAGCTATTAAAGGGAATTGGGTACTAACCAACGTATCTTATCCGGGTTCTGATTATATTAAAGTAAACTCATTTGATCTTGCTGATTCAAAATGTTTTATCGGAAGTACCTGGAATTTTATTTCAAACAATAATAAAGGAACGATGACACTTACAGCTCCAAGCTGTACTGCATTTACATCTCCAATTGTTTGGAGTATTAACAATCAAGGGCTTTTCGTACTTAAAATTGTAGAGCCTGGAACAAAATCAAAAAATGTTAAATCGGGGTATTTATTAAAAGTAGCAGGTTTGACAGATAATTCCTTTCAGTTGATTGATAACATTAATGTTGGTGGACAAACGAAAGATGTAACGTACCAATTTCAAAGAGCAAATTAATATAAAATAGATAGAACATGAGAAAGATAACAGTATTTGGTTTAAGTAGTTTACTTGTATTAACTAGTTTTTTTACAAGTTGTGACTCTGTAAAAAACGCAAATAATACTCAAAAAGGAGCCGGAATCGGAGTGGTTGCAGGTGGAATTATTGGTGGTATTTTAGGTAACAATTTGGGACGCGGAGGAAATGCTGCACTGGGAGCTGCTATTGGAGCTGCTGTTGGTGGTGGAACCGGAGCTCTTATTGGAAATAAAATGGACAAACAAGCTCGTGAAATCGACCAAGCGTTGCCAGGTGCAGATGTAGAAAGAGTAGGAGAAGGAATTCACTTAACTTTAAACGAAAATGCAGTTCGTTTTGATACTAATAAATCAACATTGACCGCTCAGGCAAAAGCAAATCTGGACAAATTAGTTCCTGTATTTAATGAGTATGGCGATACTAATATTGAGATCTTTGGTTATACAGACAGCACTGGGAAACCAGAGTACAATTTGACACTTTCGGGACAAAGAGCGGCATCTGTTAGAACTTATTTAGTTTCTAAAGGAATTAAATCAACTCGTTTTAAAACTTCAGGTTTAGGAATAGCTGATCCGATCGCAACAAATGATACTCCGGAAGGAAGAACTCAAAACCGTCGTGTTGAATTTGCTATTACTGCAAACGATAAAATGGTAAATGATGCAAAAGCAGAAGCTGGAAAATAATTTCCATACAATATAATTTGAAAAAAGCTGTTCGTAATGAATGGCTTTTTTTTTGACTTTCGGTTTTAAAGATTGTAAATTTGCCCCCTCAATTATAACGCAATGCTTGACATAAAAAATATCTCCTTTTCCTATACGGATACACCGGTTATTAAAAACGTGACTTTTTCAATAGAAAAAGGGCAAAATATTGCGATCATAGGAGAAAGTGGTTGTGGAAAAAGTACACTGCTTAAATTGATGTACGGATTGTATAATCTGGATGAAGGGGAAATGTTTTATAATGAAAAACCTATCTTAGGGCCTAAATACAATCTGATTCCCGGAATGCCTTTTATGAAGTATCTGGCGCAGGATTTTGATTTATCTCCATATGAAACGGTAGCAGAAAACGTTGGAAAGTTTCTTTCGAATGGTTTTGCCAACATGAAAAAATTACGCGTTCAGGAATTGCTGGAAATGGTAGAGATGGATCAGTTTGCTAACGTGAAGGCTAAATTTTTAAGTGGAGGACAACAACAAAGAGTTGCTTTGGTAAGGGTTTTGGCCTTAGAACCGGAAGTAATTTTGCTTGACGAACCGTTTAGTCAAATTGACGCATTCCGAAAAAATGCTTTGCGACGTAATTTGTTCCGATATTTAAAACAAAAAGGAATTACCTGCATTATAGCAACGCATGACAGTACAGACGCTTTGTCGTTTGCAGACGAGGCTATTGTAATGCGAAATGGCGAAGTGATCGTAAAAGATAATCCGACAACAATTTACGAAGATCCACAAACTAGATATGTGGCCTCTCTTTTTGGAGAAGTAAATGAGGTACCGACACATTTGTTAGTTCCATACGAAGACGAAGCACATAAGACGCTGGTATATCCACACCAGTTTAAAATGGTAACGGAGTCTGATCTACCGGTAAAAATCAGAAGAACTTATTTTAGAGGGAATCACTATTTGATTGAATCGGTTTATAAAAGACAATTGGTTTTCTTTGAAAGTGAAATCGACCTGCCGCTTGAAGAAAATGTTTTCCTGAGTTTGAATTATTTGTAGTAGAGTCTCAGTCTTCGGTCTCAGTCTCAGTCTCAGTCTCAGTTCATGTTTTCAGCTGACGACCGGTATCTAAAACTTAGAACCTTAGTTACTCAGAACCTTAGAAACTTTTAAAAAAAAACTTAGAATCTTAGTCACTCAGCAACTTAGCAACTCAAAAAAGAAGAAGCCGACTCTAACAAGGTAGAATCGGCTTCTTTTTTTTTATAATAATCAGATTGACAGATTAGTTTTTCAGGTTTTTTTCTAAAAACTGATCTTGTTCCCAAAGTAAGTGTAAGATGTTTTCTTTGGCAGCATATCCGTGAGATTCTTTAGGTAAAATTACCATTCTTGCAGGAGCTCCTAAACCTTTTAAGGCTTGGAAATAACGCTCTGTCTGTAAGGTAAAAGTTCCAGGGTTGTTGTCTGCCTCACCGTGAACTAACAAAAGAGGTGTTTTCATTTTGTCAGCATTCATAAAAGGAGACATTGTGTTGTACACTTCCGGAACTTCCCAGTAATTACGTTGCTCAGATTGAAATCCAAATGGAGTTAAAGTTCTGTTGTAAGCACCACTACGAGCGATTCCACAAGCAAAAAGATTAGAATGTGTTAATAAGTTAGCCGTCATAAAAGCACCGTAAGAATGTCCTCCAACTGCTACTTTCTTTCTGTTAATGTATCCTAATGCATCTACAGCGTTAATTGCAGCTTCTGCATTATCAACTAACTGTGTAATAAAATTGTCATTAGGTTCTGTAGTTCCTTCACCAATAATAGGGAAAGAAGCATCATCTAACACAACATAACCTTTAGTAACCCAGTATACAAATGATCCGTAAGAAGGAAAAGTAAACTCATTTGGATTCTGAGTAGATTGTCCTGCACTGTTTCTGTCTTTATATTCAGCCGGGTATGCCCAGATTAATAAAGGCATCTTTTCTTTTTTAGCTTTATCGTAACCAACAGGTAAGTATAAAGTTCCTGAAAGCTCTACACCATCTTTACGTTTGTATTTAATTACTTCTTTGCTAACATTTTTAATGCTTTCAAAAGGATTTTTGAAAGAAGTAATTGGTGTCAGGCTGTTTTGTTTTTTAATGTTTCTGAAGTAATAATTTGGGTAATCACTTTTTGATTGGATCATTACTAAAACTTTTCCGGTTTTAAAATCTTCGATCTCAATTAAATCTTCTTTTTTGTCTTTGTAAGATGAAGTGTAAAGACGCTTGCTTTTTAGCGTTTTAAAATTGAACTCATCAATAAAAGGAAACTGACCGTCTTTTGTAAAACCGTCACCGATCAGGTAAGCATTGTTATTCTCAATGGCTAAAACATTTTTGTTGTACTCATTTTTTCTGGTTTCAAATGAACCCGGGTCTGAGTATACATCCTGATAGTTTCTGTCATTAAGTACTTTTGGCTGTTGGCCTGGAGTTGATGGGTTTATTAAATAGGTTTTTACATTACGGGTATCGTACCATGAATCAGAAAGAATTGCAATCGCATCATTCCCCCAAGTAATACCTCCAAAACGTTGAGGTGTTTTTACCAATGTAATAGCTTCGTTTGTAAAGGGTGCATCCCAAAGAAAAACTTCATCTCTGAAATCTACTTTGTTAGCAGGATTACCTTCGTCAAGAGCAGAAACATATACTAAAGTCGCCGGTTTGTCATTTCTCCAGGTCATTTCTCTTTTTCCTTTTTGTACCGCCATAAATCCTTTTGGGATAATTTCGTTTAAAGGAACCTCATTTACAACTTTGATTTCTTTTCCTCTACTGTCGTAAACTACTGTTTTAGATGGGAATCTGAACAATGGTACAACATAAGAAAATGGTTTTTGAATTGTAGTCAGCATGATGTAATTTCCATCAGGTGAAATTCTTTCTCCAGCAAACATGGCAGCTTCTTTAAATAAAGTAGCAGTTCCATTAATGTTTACTTTATATAATTCTGAAGTGATGATGTTTTCAAAATTAGCCTCATCATTTTTGTTTTTCAACATATCAGGATACGTTCTGTTTTGAGATTTCTCTCCTGAAGTGTTAGAAACAATAGGACCGGTTGGTAAGTCTTTTTTAGAATCCAGTAAAGGTTGTCTGTTTTTAGGAAGCATCTTTACTAAGATCGTTTCATTGTCTAAAAGCCAGCTAAACGGATTACCAAGATTTGCATTTACATTTGCTTCGGTAAGTTTTGTAGCTTTTGCAGTAGCAACGTCCAAAACCCAAAGTTCAACCCCCGTACTTGTAGTATGAGAGAACAAGATTTTTTTGTCATTTGGTGACCAAAGGATGTTACTGATTCTTGGATTAACAGGTAATCCGGCAACTTGTACTTCTTCTGTACCGTTTATTTTTCGTACTTTTAAGTTGTTGATGTAGGTTACGGTACTTGAGATGTTAGTTACAGGATTTATCCTTATACCAGCCAAACGAAGTTCGTCTTGGTTTAAATCATCTAATGTTTTGTAAGTGTTTCTGTAAGAAAGTAGCATGTATTCTTTTTTAGTATCCATTGATACTGAAGGAGCTCTTTCGTAATCGGCTAAATCCAGGATGGATTTGGAAGGCTTTTGATAGGTTAAATTTTCTTGCGCAATCGCAGAAAAACCTAAGGTTAAAAATAAAAAGAGAGTAACCTTTAATTTCATAATTTGAATTTTAGGGGGTTAAATTAAGTAGTATTATTAATAAGTTTGTCTAAAGTAGTGCAGACATGTTACATTTTAATGGAGAATTTTATTTTTTTAAGATTTTTTTAAGGTTTTAATGTATTAACTGCTTTTTCAGAATTTAAAACGATTCTATATGTCGTATTATTGAAGTATATTAAATTGTCAATCACGAAAAAAATAGTAATTTGTACCGTTATATTTTAAAGTATACTTAGATTTGCAATCCAATTTTTTAACAAATAATAAAAGAATATGTATCATTCAAAAATAGCGGGCTTAGGATATTATGTTCCTTCTAATGTTGTGACTAACGATGATTTGTCTAAAATTATTGATACCAATGACGAATGGATTCAGGAAAGAACTGGAATTCAAGAACGCCGACATATTATTCGTGGAGAGGATACCACAACCTCTATGGGGGTAAAAGCAGCTAAAATTGCTATAGAACGTTCTGGCATAGCCAAAGAAGATATTGATTTTGTGGTTTTTGCTACCTTAAGTCCGGATTACTATTTTCCAGGACCAGGAGTTTTGGTACAACGTGATTTGGGATTGAGAACGGTTGGAGCTTTAGACGTTAGAAATCAATGCTCGGGTTTTATCTACGGAATCTCGGTTGCAGACCAATACATCAAAACCGGAATGTATAAAAACATTTTAGTAATTGGTTCTGAAGTGCATTCAACAGGATTGGATATGACAAGCCGCGGACGTGGTGTTTCAGTTATTTTTGGAGATGGAGCAGGAGCGGCTGTTTTAAGTCGTGAAGAAGATTTGACAAAAGGAATATTATCAACACACCTACACTCAGAAGGACAACACGCCGAAGAGTTAGCGCTACAAGCACCGGGAATGGGAGCGCGTTGGGTAACCGATATTATAGCAGATAATGACCCAAATGATGAGAGTTATTATCCTTATATGAATGGACAGTTTGTATTTAAAAACGCAGTAGTTCGTTTTGCTGAAGTAATCAACGAAGGTTTAGAAGCAAATGGTTTACAGGTTTCTGATATTAATATGTTGATTCCGCATCAGGCTAATTTGAGGATTTCACAGTTTATTCAAAACAAATTCAAATTGTCAGACGATCAGGTGTATAACAATATTCAGAAATATGGTAATACAACCGCAGCATCGATTCCGATTGCTTTAACCGAAGCATGGGAACAAGGAAAAATAAAAACAGGAGATACAGTTGTTCTAGCAGCTTTCGGAAGTGGATTCACTTGGGGAAGTGCTATTATTAAATGGTAATTTTTTTGTTTAAATAATATACTAAACCTGTTCAGTTTCTGAGCAGGTTTTTTTTTTGGAAGAATTAGAGGTGATAATTTATCGTGTTATTTTTCGTACATTTACAACTTTAAACGAACTGTCAAGCTGAGCGAAGTCGAAGCACTTTAAGATGAATAGCCCTTCGACTTCACTCAGGGAGACACACTAGGTTTAAGAAATGTTTTTAAAATAACAACTGTCAGGCTGAGCGAAGTCGAAGCCCTTTTTTTACTTCATAACCTCTATTTAAATGAAATTTTATTATGTTTATATCTTAAAATGTTCTGATGATAGTTACTATACCGGAATAACAAATAATATGGATCGAAGACTCAAGGAACATAAGTCCGGTTTGCATAAAGAAAGTTATACGTATGATAAAAGACCGTTGGAATTAGTGTTCTGTACTGATTTTAATGATGTCAATCAAGCAATCTCTTTTGAAAAACAAGTGAAAGGTTGGAGCAGAAAAAAGAAAGAAGCAATAATAAATGATAAATGGGAGGACTTAAAAAAACTTTCAGAATGTTTAAATTTAACGAGTCATAAAAATTTTATTAAAAAAGATATTTAGTAGTGAACAGCCCTTCGACTTCGCTCAGGGTGACACTAAGGATTTAAGAGATGTTTTTTAAATAACAACTGTCAAGCTGAGCGAAGCCGACTGTCAGGCTGAGCGAAGTCGAAGCCCTGCTTTACAACAAATGAATACAATGAAAAAAAACCAACTCGAAATAGCCTGTTTCAATTACGAATCGGCTTTGATTGCTCAGGAAAATGGAGCAGACCGAATCGAATTATGCGAGAACATGCAACTCGGAGGAACAACACCAAATTATATTTTAGGAGCCAAAGTCCGCGAGAAATTGTCAATCAAAATGCATGTTATTATCAGACCCCGCGGTGGGGACTTTGTTTATTCCGATGAAGAAATTATCGTAATGAAACAAGACATCAAACAATTCAAAAAACTGGGAGTTGATGGTTTTGTTTTTGGAATTTTAAACGAAGATGGAAGCGTAAATAAAAGCGTTAACAAAGAATTGGTTGCTTTGGCGGCTCCTCATTCCAGTACTTTTCACCGGGCTTTTGATGTGGTGGCTGATGTAGAGCAAGCTCTCGAAGAGGTTATTGATTGTGGTTTTAACGCCATTCTGACTTCCGGACAAGGAACGAATGTTCTGGAAGGGATCGCAGTTTTAGAGAAAATTCAGGAATTGGCAGGGGATCGAATTGTGATCATGCCGGGTGGGGGTTTGCGATCCTCGAATATTCAGTTGTTACTGGAGAAACTGCAACCAACATTTTTTCATACTTCTGCGATTACAAATAATACAGAAACGGCAGATCCTTTGGAGATAAAAAAAATACAGGCTTATTTTTAAGGATTGGATGCAAAAATTGGGGATTAGGCAAAAAAGATTGGGCAATCTGATTTTTTTTAAAGTTATATTTCTGGCGACTCTAAATGGATACTAAAAGCTTTTTTAAACCATATAAGTGATGTAAGTTCATATTAAATCTGCTTGCGTTTCCCTTGCGAAAATCTTTGCGCACTTTTGGTTAAAATAATCCGACTATAATAACAATAAAAAAGGCCTGGAGTTGGCATACTCCAGGCCTTTTTTGCTACAAGAAAATTATTTAAATCTGCTAATTAAGAGTGGGACTAGAACATTCCGCCACCACCTTGACTAGTGTTGTCTTCTCTTTGTTTACGTTGCAAGTTTTTGATTTTTGCTCCTCCAAAGTTGTAGGTTAAACCTAAATAAACCGTTTGGCTCTCCCAGGTAAACTGTCCTGCGTGAGGATAAGGATATTGTGAATCAAAAGCATATTTCATCGTATTGAAAACATCATTAAAACGAACACTTATGTTCATTTTGTTGTTCAATAAAGTATAACGTGAACCCATGTCGATTTTGTACATTTCGTGACTGTTATTTTGAAGACCGTCAGATGGGCCTTTGTAGAATCCGAACAATAAGAAGCTCAAACGTTTGTTTACTTTAAAGTTTGAATTCATACGGGCGTTGAAAGCAGAAACTGTAATCTTTCTTTCAACTTGATCGCTTTCCTTTGTTACAGGATCGAACAAAGAAACATATCCTTGTTGTTTGATACTTGAGAAATCAATAGAAGGAGAAATATCCCACCATTTTGCGATTTTATAATTGAAGGAAGCTTCAAATCCATAAGCAGTGTTGCGATCAAAGTTATCATAAGACAAGATTACCTTATTACCGCTATCATTATCGACATCGTCAGGATACAAAACTCTACTGATTTGATCATTGATACTTCTCACATAAACTCCCGCAGTGAAACTTCCTTTTTCTAAAGTTTTAGTATAATTTGCTTCTACAGAGTTTGTAAACTGAGGTCTTAATTCAGGGTTTCCTAACGAAGTTACTAATGGAGTAGAAAATTCACGAAGAGGTTTTGTCTGCTCTAAACTTGGACGGTCTACACGACGGCTATAGCTTAATTGCAAAGTATTTTTTTCGTTTAGGTTATAGGTCAAATAAGCTGATGGATATAAAGTGATATAGTCATCATCAAATTTTTGTTGACCACGATTTAAATTAGCTGCTACTTTATAGCTTTCAAAACGAGCACCCAATTGGTAGCTGAATTTTTTGTATTTCTGACCAAAAGTTACGTAAGCAGAATAAATATCTGTATCGTAAGTATAATTTGAGTTTACATTCTGATCAGAAAATGTTACGCCTGTTCTGGTGTAATCATTTCCTGTTCTGGTGATTCTGGCTTCAGCACCGGCCTCAAGAGTTGTTTTTTCGTTCAACGGATTAACATAATCTATGTTTAGCGTACTTAATTTACGATCTCCTTTGATCAAGTCATTGTAAATTAGATTTTTTGCAGTATTGTTTGGAGCTGTAGTTTTAGTATCAAAATACGCATTCTGAGATTCTTTACTATCGCTATAGTTTCCTTCAAAATCCAATGTGTGTCCTTCTTTTTTGAAGATGTGTTTGTAGGCTAAATTGTAAGTTCCTGTTTTTTCAGGTCCTGAATATTTAGAAGTTTGGTAAATGTTTTTGATATCCGGATCACCATTATTATAATCAATATCGGTGTTTACAAAACCTTTTCCGTTCGATTTGTTTTGATTGGTATAAAAAGACAACGTATTATGGTCATCAATTAAATAATCCATTCCTATTTTATACAGATAAGAATCATTATCGTTCTTAACATCGATATTCTGAACAACGTCCTGATCAAATCTTTTGATGAAACCATCGTTAAAGTAAGTTCCGAAGTTTTGACCAACGTTTCCAAAAAGGTTTACTTTCCCGGTTTTATAATTCAAATCCAAAGACTGATTGTACTTGGCCGTTTCTCCAAAAGTAATACCACCACTATAACTTCCGTTGAAACCAACGTTAGTGTTTTTATGCAAAATAATGTTGATGATTCCTGACATTCCTTCCGGATTGTATTTGGCACTTGGATTGGTAATCAACTCAATTTTTTTGATTGAGGTTGATGGAATTTGTTTTAATAACTGAGCCGGGTCAATGTTACTTGGTCTTCCGTCAATTAATACACGTACATTATCATTTCCGCGAAGCGAAAGTTTTCCGTCCTGATCTACGTTTACAGATGGAATATTGTTCATAATGTCAGACGCTGATGCTCCGGCAGTGGTAAGGTCTTTTCCGACAGTAACAACTTTACGGTCAATTTTTTGTTCAATTGTAGAACGCTCGCTCACAATATTTACGCCTTTAAGTTGTGTAGCTTCTTCTTCAAGAGCGACTTTAACAATAGCTTCTTTTTTGTTTTCATTTAAAAGAATAGAACCGATGTATTTTCTAAATCCAATGTATTGAATTTCGATGGTATAGTTTTTTAAGGCTAAATTTTTAATAGTAAAATCACCATTGTCGTCTGTGTTTACTCCGGAAACTACTTTTCCATTTTCTTTAATTGAAACAGTAGCATATGAAATGGGAGCATTGTTCGACTTTTCGGTAATTTTTCCTGAGACCGTCCCGGAATTCTGAGCTTGTGCTGTTGCCATTACACCCAGTAATGCGAACAGTAAAAATTTTAATTTCATAGTTAGGTAATTGATTGATTTGATCTGACTGATGATGATTGTTTTTTTAGTTTTTTTCTTTTTTGAAATAAATTCAAAGTCCCTATTAAGACTATTTTACCAGCGATATGTTACAAAAAAAATGAAATAAAAAATGTTCTTTTTTTGTTAAAGGCTGTTTTGTAAGAGGTTAAGCTTCTTAAATTTTAATTTCAATAAATGTATTTATAGTACTTTTCTTTCGGCTAATAGTAGGAAATAGATACTCAGAGTGATGGCAGAAAATGTTGTTTAAGGCAAAATTTTAAAGACGGGAGTACTGCCTCTTTTGAATGCAGTAAAAGTATCAGATCATTGAATCGATAAACGGAGTTATTAACTCTGCGTTCCAGTTGGAAGTTCGTAGCGGCATGCACATTTGCGAATAGGTTTTTGACTGTTCTAAACCCGGTCCGTGGCAGGTATTTTTTCCTGCGGATTGATTCTGCTTTCACCATAATGACTTCTTCTATTTTATGGATGTTGCAGAAAAAATCAAAGAAGAAGAGTGTTGTTTTATGAATGTTCTGTTTTGAAGTAATTTAGTGTTTCGGTTTTTTGATTATTTTAACCATTTAAATAATTGTTAGTTTTTTTTAATTCTAAGGATTTTCGGGAATTTTATATGTTTTTGATTTTCTCTAATTGGTGAATAAGCAGTATCTTTGCTCACTTTAAAAATAAGTTTACATGTCATTATCACAAATTCTTACCCCTTCTATACAAAAAGCAATACAGGCATTATTTGATGTTGCTATTGAAAAAATCGAGTTTCAGACTACCAGAAAAGAGTTTGAAGGCGATATTACAATGGTTATTTTTCCTTTGTTGAAAGTGATTAAAAGTAATCCTGGCGAATTGGGTGCTAAAATTGGAAATTACCTGGTTGAAAATGTTGCTGAAGTAGCACGATTTAATGTGGTTTCCGGTTTCCTGAATATTGTAATTGCAGATCGTTATTATTTAGATTTCTTTAATGGAATAAAAGACAATACAAAATTTGGTTATGTAACACCAAATCCGGAAGAGAAGGCGATTATGGTGGAATATTCTTCGCCAAATACCAACAAACCATTACACTTAGGACATGTGCGTAATAATTTGTTGGGGTATTCTGTAGCTGAAATTATTAAGGCTTCAGGCAAAAAAGTATATAAAACGCAGATCATCAACGATCGTGGGATTCATATTTGTAAATCGATGTTGGCTTGGGAGAAATTCGGAAACGGAGAAACCCCGGAAACTTCAGGTTTAAAAGGAGATAAACTGGTTGGTAAATATTATGTTGAGTTTGATAAAGCGTACAAAGCTGAAATTGCTCAATTAATAGAAACCGGTAAAACAGAAGAGGAAGCCAAAAAACAAGCTGCGATTATTATTGAAGCTCAGGATATGCTCAAAAAATGGGAAGCTGGTGATGAAAAAGTGATCACACTTTGGAAAATGATGAACCAATGGGTATATGACGGTTTTGCTACTACTTATAGCAATCTCGGAGTAAATTTTGATCGTTATTATTACGAAAGCAACACCTATTTATTAGGTAAAGATGTAGTTCAGGTTGGATTGGATAAAGGTGTTTTTGAAAAAGATCCTGATGGTTCGGTTTGGATTGATTTGACTGACGAAGGTTTAGATCGTAAAATTGTACTTCGTTCAGACGGAACTGCCGTTTATATGACACAAGATATCGGAACTGCTATTCAACGTGTAAAAGACATGCCAGATGTGGGCGGAATGGTTTACACCGTTGGTAATGAGCAGGATTATCACTTTAAAGTACTATTCTTAATCCTTAAAAAATTAGGTTTTGACTGGGCTTCAAGTTTGTATCATTTATCATATGGAATGGTTGATTTACCTTCGGGAAAAATGAAAAGCCGTGAAGGAACTGTCGTAGATGCAGATGATTTGATGCAAGATATGACCGATACAGCCAAACAAATTTCTGAAGATCTAGGAAAACTGGATAGTTATTCTGATACGGAAAAAGCGAAATTGTACAAAACAATTGGTCTTGGAGCACTTAAATATTACATTTTAAAAGTAGATCCTAAAAAACGTATCCTGTTTAATCCCGAAGAATCTGTTGATTTTGCCGGAAACACAGGACCGTTTATACAATATACTTATGCGAGAATCCAATCAATTATTCGTAAAGCGGATTTTGAGTTTAATGTAACGTTGGATGGAGTTGAAGTACTTCATGAAAAAGAAAAAGAATTGGTAAAACAAATCGAACTTTTTCCGGAAGTAATTCAAAACGCAGCTCAGAATCACAGCCCGGCTTTGATTGCTAATTACACTTATGATTTAGTAAAAGAATACAATTCGTTCTACCAATCCGTACATATTTTAGGAGAAGTGGATCTGACAAAAAAAATATTCAGAGTGCAACTTTCTCAAAAAGTGGCAGAAGTTATAAAATCGGCTTTTACTTTATTAGGAATAGAAGTTCCGGAGAGAATGTAAAATAGAAATATATCAAATTAAAAATAGGCTGTTCCCATACGAACAGCCTATTTTTTTTGGATTATTACGAGGGTTGGTTGATTAGCCTTTGCTGCAGTTCTCAATTTGCAGTTCTTAAAGTTAGAACAAAAGAAAACTTTGTCACTTTGTCTCCCTCTGAGCCTTTGCCTCTTCTTCTACACTCTTTCTTCCTACAAAAAGGATAAAAGGCATTTATTCAAAAAAATAATAATCCAGAATTGTAAGATTGTCCTTTCAAGGATGAATTGTATTAACTGTCTTTATTTCAGCTGTTTGTGTACTTGTTGTTTTCTTTTAGGTGTTAAAAAGTAATACTAGGATTACAATTTAATATGTTAAAAAGAATAAATTTCTTGTTAAATTTATATTAATGAAGTAAGTTGCACCAAAATTATTTAAAATTTAAACAATGAAGCAAAGAATTAAAGTAATGGTAATGCTGTTTTTTGTACTTAGTTCGCAATTATTTTTTGCGCAGGAAAGACTTGTTTCAGGAACTGTTTCTGATAATATGGGCATGCCACTACCGGGGGTTACCGTATTGTTAAAAGGAGCTAAATCCGGAACACAAACAGATTTTGAAGGTAAGTTCTCTGTTAAGGCAACATCGAATCAGATTTTGGTATTCAGTTACATCGGAATGAAAAATCAGGAAGTGGCGGCAAATTCATCGGTACTTACTATTAAATTAAGCGGAGATGCTCAGGAGCTGGATGATGTTGTAGTGTCCACGGCCATGGGAATCAAAAGAGAGAAAAAATCTTTAGGTTACGCCACGCAAGAGGTCAAAGGAGAAGACCTGACAAAAGTTAATACTGGAAACGTTGCAAATTCAATTTCCGGTAAAGTAGCCGGTATTGAAATAAAGAGAAGTGGTAATTTCGGAGGATCTACAAACGTTGTTATTCGAGGATCTAAATCGATTACCGGAAACAATCAGGCACTTTGGGTCGTTGACGGTATTCCGTTAAATAATGACAACTCAAATACAAGTAGTCAGAAATCAGGTGGTTCGGGGTATGATTATGGAAATGCCGCATCGGATATAAACCCTGACGATATTGAAACCATCAATGTGCTAAAGGGTGCAGCCGCATCTGCTTTGTATGGATCGAGAGCGGGTAATGGAGTAATTATTGTTACGACTAAAAAAGGAAGAAAAGGAAAAGGATTAGGAATCTCTGTTAGTTCCGGACTTACTGTTGGGACTGCCGACAAAAGCACGCTTCCCGAGTATCAAAAACAATATGGAGGGGGAGACGGTTTTGTGTTCGGTTCAAATGCAGATTTAGGACAGGGTTCATTTCCAACTATAGTGCCCGAAGATTCTTCTTGGGGACCTGCATTCGATTCCTCCCAAAAGGTATACAGTTGGAATGCCTATTATCCTGAATTAGTTGCCACTTATGGAAAAACATCACCTTGGCAAGCAGCGAAAAACGATCCAAACTCATTTTTCAAGAACTCCACTACCTATACCAATAACGTTGCGATAACTAATGGAAATGAAAATGGAACTTTTAGATTCGCTTATACGAATTTGGATCAAACAGGGGTTTTGCCTAATAGCTCCATAAAGAAGCATAATTTTAATTTTTCCGGTAGTTATAAAGTTAGTAGTAAAACAGAAATTGCTGCAACCGCAAATTATATCACTTCTGGTGGAACGGGTTTGAACGATACGGGATACTCAGATAATATTGTGGGTAGTTTTAGACAGTGGTGGCATACTGATGTAGATCTTATGGAGCAAGAACGTGCTTATCATTTAACAGGTAAAAATATAACCTGGAATCCAAGAGCTGTCTCAAATACGATTCCGTTATATTGGGATAACCCTTATTTTGGTCGCTATGAAAATTACAATAATTTTAGTAGAGATCGTTTCTTTGGGAACTTTACAATTAATACTGAAATCACAAACTGGTTTTCTGTAACGGGAAGAGGAGCAGTGGATTCTTATGTAGAAAATCACGAAGAGAGAGTAGCTTTAGGGTCAGGAGCCAATAGTGGTATTGCCAAATATGCTAGATATGACAAAAGATTCAGAGAGGTCAATCTGGATTTACTGCTCAATTTTAAGGCTAAAATTACGGAAGATGTTAACTTTAGGGGGCTATTAGGGGCGTCCAGTAGAAGAAGTGAACTTAGTTCTATTCGATCCTCAACCAATGGGGGGTTGTTAATTCCAAAATTGTATGCGCTTTCTAACTCTATTAGTTCAATTGAAAACCCAACAGAATTTTTAGAAGAGCGAGGAACGAATAGTGTTTATACCAGTGCCTCTTTTGATTACAAAGAAACTTTTTTTATTGAAGGAACGTACAGAATCGATGAATCCTCTACCTTGCCCGCAAAAGCAGCAAAATATAAGTATCCATCCGTTACCGGTACCTATATCTTTAGTAAACATCTTACGGTTCCTTGGTTAGATTTTGGTAAATTGAGAGTTAATTTTGCGCAAACCGGAAATGATGCTAACGTACATGTAATTAAGCCCGTCTATACTAAAGACACGAATTTTGGTGATAATGCTTTATTTTCTAATGAAAACATCCGTAAAAATCCAAACTTAAAATCGGAGACGATTGATGGACAAGAATTAGGGATTGAGTTGCAATTGTTCAAAAGGAGAATCGGTCTTGAAGCTTCGTTATATAAGAGTACCACGACAGATCTGATTATGGATATTACTACAGGTTCTGAGATAGGTTATAGCGGGACAACAACTAATGCCGGGAAACTTACCAATACGGGAGTCGAATTTACACTTACTTTGGTTCCTGTGAAAACAAAAGATTTCTCTTGGACTTCAAAAATTAACTGGAATAAAAACAAAAGTGAAGTAGTATCGTTAGCCGATGGTCTTCCGCAAATTGTTATTGGTACGTTTAATAAGGGAACAAGCTTAAATGCAATTCCGGGACAGTCATTAGGAGTAATTAAAGGCTCTGGTTATAAATACTTAAACGGAGAAAGAGTAGTGCTGCCAAACGGAAACTATGATAATGTTAGTGATAGCATTATTGGAAATATAAATCCAGATTGGACTGGTGGTATCAACAATATTTTTAATTACAAAAATCTAACGTTTAGTTTTTTAATTGATGTAAAAAAAGGAGGGGATGTGTTCTCTCTGGATCAGGCGTATGGACAATCTAGCGGTATTTACCAAAGTAGTGTCGGAACAAATGATTTAGGGAATCCAATCCGTAACAAAATTACTGATGCAAATCCGGGAGGGCAAATTTTGCCGGGAGTACAAGCCAACGGTAGTCGTAATACCGTTAGAGCTATGGTAACAACGGCCACAGGAGAATCTAACTTAGGTTATAAATCTTTTCCCAATCAATATTTTGTTTATGATGCTTCATATGTAAAATTGAGAGAGGTTTCTATTGCTTACCAATTGCCTGTAAAATTATTAAAAGGGACTTTTCTTAACAATGTGATTTTTGCGGCAAATGGCAGTAATTTATGGATCATACATAAAAATCTTCCCTACGCAGATCCTGAATCGAACTTTGGTTCCGGGAACTTTCAGGGATTCCAAACCGGTGTTATGCCTTCGGTTAGAGAAATTAGCTTTAATGTAAAAGTTCAATTCTAAAAAAAAACAATAAAATGAAAAAAAGAAAATATCCTATACTTTTTGCATTCTTAGGACTCTGTTTGTATTCCTGTGATAACCTTGAGGGGTTAAACGATGATACCAAAGCGTATGTTACCCCTGTACCCGAAGCTCTTATGTCTTCGGCTCAAGAACAGTATGCTATCTTTTTAAATAATTCATCAGTAAATAGAAACAACTTTAGATTGTATGTGCAACAATGGTCAGAGGTTGCTTATCCGGATGAGTCCAGATATGACATGGATTCCCGTCTGTTAGGAAACTCAAATTGGGTATTGTTGTACAGAGATGTATTAAAAGACCTGATCGATGCACAGAATAAAATAACAGCTGCTCCCGCAACGGGCGCTCAGGCTATAGTTGTAAAACAAAATAAATTAGCGATTATTGAGATTCAGATTGTACAAGTCTACCAAACGCTGGTGGATCTGTATGGTAATATACCTTATTCTGAAGCCATAAAAACAGGAGTTTTACAGCCAAAATACGATGATGGATTAACAATTTATAAAGATTTGGCAAGCCGTTTAACTTTGGCAATAAGTAAATTAGATCTCACACAGGCTAGTTTTGGTAAAGCTGATTTGGTTTATGGTGGGAATGTGGCAAGGTGGAAAAAATACGCAAATTCTATTCAAATCAGATTAGGGATGCAATTGTCAGATGTAGATCCGGTTCTTGCTAAGACCTTGGTTGAAACGGCCTATACTTCAGGTGCTATGACAAGTAACAGTGATAATGCTATTTTCCAGTACACCTCGGTTAAACCGCACTTCAATCCAAATTATGAGAGTTTCAAAAGCAGGGCAGACTATTCGATATCAAGTTTGTTTACAACTGCTTTAAATGATCTTACAGATCCGAGAAGAGATTTCTACTTTGACCCCGCTTCTAAAAAGGGAGGTGTATATGTTGGGGCACCATATGGTTTTAAAGCGGATGTTCAAACCGTATCCATATTCAATAAAGCCCTGAAAGAAATCAATTTCAAAGGAGATCTTTTTGACTATGCCGAAACTTCTTTTTTACTGGCTGATGCTGCAAACAGGGGCTGGGCAGTTGGAAGCCCTGCAAGCACGCATTACACCAATGGTATTACTGCAAGTATGAAATATTGGGGTGTTGCAGATGCAGATATAACAGCTTACCTGGCACAGCCTAATGTTGCTTTTGCAACTGCAACAGGTAGTAATGCCAAAGAAAGAATTGCATACCAAATGTGGATTGCCTACTACAACAGGGGATTTGAAGCCTGGACGGCATACAGAAGACTTGATTTTCCTAAACTTGTTGCACCATCTACAGCAGTACCGGCTGCCGAGGGTAAGGTTCCCGTGAGAATGGTATACTCGCATTTAGCCCCTTCTACAAACGGAGCCAATTATGCAGCAGCTTCAAGTGCAATTGGAGGAGATAAAATGACAACTAAATTATTCTGGGACAAATACTAGGATTCAACTAAATTCTGATTAAACCCGGACTACAATAAAAACCTTTATTCATTTTAACTATTTTGAATTAGTAAGCTTTTAGAAAAAAAAAATAAAGGTAAACCGTTTAAATTAATTTTTAAACGGTTTTTTTAGGAATAAAAAAAGCCGGTGATCCTAAGATTACCAGCTTTTTTATAACTAACACACAATATTTATTGTTTTACAAACTTGTCTATTATAGCATCACTTTCTGCTTTTGTAGCAGTTGGTTTTAAATCAAACAGTAAAGAATAAAGCGCTTTTCTGTCTACTTTAGCCTCTAAGTTTAAGTCTTTATGTCTGTCAAAAAGAGTTTGCCATTTATCGCGAACATTTTTCCAGATAGCATTGTTTGCTGCCCACCATTTTTGACCAGCGATACATTTGATATCCGGAACCTTAGTATAAACATCGAATCCTTTTTCCTGAGCCAATACATAATCTTTTCCGGAATCATCTCTTACTACTTTATCGTTGTCTTGTTCATGGTTCCAACCTGTAGCAGTGATTTCATGAATGTTTCTTCTTTTTAAAACATTGTAATCGTTACGTTTTGTTTGCTCTCTTCTTGGTAATGGTGCATCAGCCACATTTGCCCAGTAGTCTTTTCCGTCTACATGTACCCAAGTAGAAGAACCTTCATATCTTGGACTGTCGTCTACCTGATATACCTTTTGAGTCCACTGTCCTTTTACGGCTTTTTTGTCTAATTTTTTATATTTCCAAGAGCTGCTTTTGTCGAAAGAATAAAGATCTGTGTTTTCATACAACCAATCTTGTCTCCAGTGTTTGATGATCATGTCGTCACTTACAATTAACAAGTGCTGCATTACAACCTTATTTGGAGTATCTTCTAAAAGTTCTACCCATTCTAATGCCGATTCGTGTTTGGTTTGAGAAGGTTTATAAGTAAGAGTATCCTTCGCATATTGAAAAGTTTCAGCAAAATTAAATTTTACTTCATAACATCCACACATTGATTTTATTGACTTTAGGTCCTGTTGTTTTTTTGCATCCTGACTGAAACCAAGGCTGCAAGTCAAAGCCATAACGGCTGAAAAATAGAGGCTTTTTGTAATCATAACTTCAATTATTTTATTTTAAATTTTTCGCAAATATATGGTTTTTATTTAGAATAGATAAAAATAATTATATATTTGCATCGACTTATTAAGATTCAATAAAAATAATGAAAAGAAAAATTATCCTTTTTGCAGCCGTTGCATTTGTCCTAAATCTTTCAGCGCAGGAGAAGCAAAAAGATACAATTAATTCGAAGGAAGAATTGTCTGAAATAGTAATTACAGGTACAAGAACAGAAAGAGTCCTTTCGTCATTACCGTTGCCAATGACTGTTATTACATCTGAAGCAATTCTAAAAACAGGTGTTACAAGATTAAATGAAATTTTAAATGAGCAAA
The DNA here is from genome assembly GCF_001027725.1 of Flavobacterium sp. ABG. NCBI lineage: Bacteria > Pseudomonadati > Bacteroidota > Flavobacteriia > Flavobacteriales > Flavobacteriaceae > Flavobacterium > Flavobacterium sp. ABG. The sequence goes on along the minus strand of NZ_LEKS01000003.1, from coordinate 230,386 downwards.
CAGGAGTTATATTGATTCCGGATGAAAGTGGTTTCGAAGGGATTCAGATGCAGGGATTGGATGCAGCCTACACTATGATTTTAATTGATGGTGTGCCACTTGTGGGTAGGTCTTCAGGAGTTTTGGACTTATCAAGAGTTTCTGTTGGAAATATAGATAGAATAGAAATTGTAAAGGGAGCGTCATCTGCTTTATATGGTTCAGAGGCAATGGGTGGAGTGATTAATGTAATCACAAAAAAACCAAAAAAAGATACGTTTTCAGGAGCTCTTTCTTATCGATATGCAACGTTTAATACCAATAATGCTAATGCTAATTTGCTTTGGAAGAAGAAGAAGTTTGCAGCTAATTTATTTGCCGATTTTTATTCGACTGCTGGCTATGATTTAGATAAAAATAGCCCTTTGAAAAATGTTGAGAGCTTTTATAATTATACCATTCAGCCAAAATTGTATTATGACTTTTCGGATAATCTAAAATTGACAGTAAGCAATCGTTTCTATAATCAGAAGATGGATAATCCGGCTATAATTGATGCTAAGAGTTATAAAGGAGAGGCAAAAGAAAACGAGTGGAATTCACAAATTAAATTAGAGCAGAAATGGAATTCTAAGCTGTACACAGAGTATGAATTATATGCGACAAATTATAAAAATGATTCCTATTTAAACGATGAGAATAATGTAGCTTTTGATAAAGCTTATTATAATCAGTGGCTTTTTCGACCGGAAGTGAGAACTACACTGACAATAAATAAGGATAAGTTGACAGCGGGAGTAGGGGTGAATTACGAGAGTTTGGACAGAACCTATTTTGATAAAAATGTAAAATTTAATTCTCAATATGTTTTTGTGCAATACGATTATAATCCAGCGGACAGATGGAATATTCTTGCCGGATTCAGATATGATAATCATAGTGAATATGCATCACAATTAAGCCCGAAACTGGCGGTAAATTATAAAGTAAATGACAATTTATCTTTAAAAGGTTCTGTAGGTTACGGTTATAAAGCACCGGACTTTCGCCAATTGTTTTTCGATTTTACAAATCCGGCGGCAGGATACAGTGTTTTGGGGTACAATGTGGCTGAAGATCGCCTGAACCAATTCGAGAGTGAAGGTCAGATTGCAAGCAGAGTGCAGGGAATAAGTTTTGATAAACCATTAAATGCGGAGAGTGCTGTAAATTTCAATTTTGGTACTTTTTATAAAAAGAATAAACTTCGATTAGATGTTAATGCTTTTTATAATTCGATTGAAAATCTGATTGACACGAGAGTGGTAGCTACTAAGAAATCGGGCGGAAATATTTTTAGTTATTTTAATACAAGTAAAGTTTTTACCTATGGTTTGGAGTTTAATTCAACCTATAGTTTTACAAAAGAATTTGCCGTATCAGTAGGATATCAGTATCTAACGGCTAAAGATGAAGCGGTACTTGATAATTTCGAACAATATCAATACATAAGGAATTCGAAGCTAGAAACAATTCAACTTAATAAATCAGATTATTTCGGATTGTTTAACAGATCAAAACATACCGCTAATATCAAATTTGCCTACAGTATCCCGGTAATAAAAACAGATGTTAATTTGCGAGTTTTTTACCGAAGTAAATATGGATTGTTTGATACTAATGGAAATGCGATTTTGGACAAATACGATAAGTTTATCAGCGATTATTTTATAGCCAATTTAACGGCATCAAAAAACATTACAGATCAGTTATTCTTTCAGTTGGGGGCTAATAATTTACTTGATTATAAGGACCCAAGTGAAATTCCTAATCTTGCAGGTAGACAGCTTTTTGCACGAATTCAATATAATTTTTAATTAACAAATATTTAAACACTTTTACAATGAAAACAAATTTTTTAAAACTTTCGCTTTTAGCAGTAGCTATTTTTATGACATCTTGCAGTAGTGATGATGATAAGAAAGAGGATACAACCCCTCCAGCAGTTGTAACTCAAAAAGTTTCTGATATTTATGCGCCACAATCAGGTGGGATGGGACAACCAACAACTGGTGATTTTACAAAATTCAGTTTTTCTGAAAATAAAGTAGTAACAAGTGATAAGTGGGATATTGCTTTTCGTGGAACTGCCATTATTGTAAATGGTGGAACTGTAATTAGCGCTACAGCTGGGGAACCAAACAGAACAGGAAGTGGTGCGGTAAGTATTGTTTCGGGAACATTTGCTAGTGTGAATGCAATTCCTGCAGCAGCTACTTTTACTCAAGACGCAACTGCTGCCAGTGCGTTTCCAACTTCAGGAGTAAATGCATGGTATGATTATAATGGAGGAAATCACCTTATTACTGCTAAAGCAGGAAAAGTATTTGTTGTAAAAACACATGATGGAAAATACGCTAAATTTGAAATCTTAAGCTATTACAAAGGTGCGCCGGTAACACCAGACCCAGCAACAGCAACAGCTAGATATTATACTTTCAATTTTGCTTATCAAGCTAATAGCACAACGACTTTCTAAGAAAAAGATTAGTAACCTCGGATAAATTATTATTCGAGGTATTTTTTAACTTGTATTTTATTTAAACATGCAAAAAATTACTCTAAGTATTTTATTATTATTTAGCATTTTTTCTTTTGGACAGACAGCTTCTGTTACCGTAACCCAATTAAAGGTTAGGAACATAGAGGCTACGACAGTAAATTTCGGAACTAATGTAGAAACTGTAAATGTTTCTATTACAGCGAATGTAAGTTCAAGTTACTATGTTGGCAAAGGAACTATAATGGTACAATTAAAAAGAAATTCATCAAAATCGACTGCTCCTGTACTTCCTACAAACGGAGCGGATACAAATTTTGTTTTACCAAATGGATATAGTAACACCAAGACTTTTACGATTACTTTAAGCAGATTTGATTTTGATAATTCTGGCGGTATTGTGTATGTAGAGTACAGACCTGGTAATTCTAGTTTATTAAGTTTTAAAAGTAGTAATATAAATGTTACGAAACTTGCTGAGCCAATTACTAATAATACCATTTCAGGAAATCAAACAATTAATGAAGGAATAACACCAAACATTATAAGTGGGTCTTTGCCAGCAGGCGGAGATGGAACTTATACTTATGAGTGGCAGAAAAAGAATGGGAATGATTGGATTACTATTTTAGGGACTAATAGTGTTAGTTATTCACCTGAGAATAGTTTTAATTTAGAAACAAACTCATACCGAAGAATTATTAAGTCTGGAGGTGTAACTGCTAATGTAAGTAATGAAGTTACTATAACAGTAGTTCGTGCCCCAGTCTTAGAAAATAATACAATTATTTTAAATGGTTCAACAATTTATGGTAGTTTGCCAACAGGGGGGACGAATCGTTATCAATATTCTTGGGTTTTATGGGGAGGTGAAGAGCCATATACTTTTCCACAGACGGGACAAAATTTTGAACTGACTAAAGATATATATGACTATTTAAATTTGTATCCTAATCTTTTTATAAATAGAATAGTCACCTCAGGTAGGCAAACAATTACAAGTACCCGAGTTAAAATATTACCTCTTGCATCCTTAGAAAATAATACAATTTCAATTAGTGGTTCTACTATAACTGGTAGTCAGCCGACAGGAGGGAATAATTCATATCAATATTCTTGGGTGTTAATGGGCGGTGAGGAACCATTTACTTTTGCAGATACAGGAAAAGATTTTGAGATTAGTGTTGACACTTATAATTATTTAAATTCATATCCTAATTTATTTATATATAGAACTGTAACATCGGGTAATAAAACTTCCGGTAGTAATTCGATTGTCATTTCTCCAGCTAAAGAAATCGGAAATAATATAATTACTTTATCAGGAAATACTATTGAGGGATCATTGCCAACTGGTGGTACTGGAGGTTTTAAATATGAACATTATATTTATCATGAATTACCTGATGGAGAGGTTGTTGATGGGGTAACGGTAGTTGGACGCAATCAGAGTTATCAGGGAGTTATTCAAGGTTATTTGACGACTAAATTCTATAGAAAAGTTTACTCAGGTAATAAAATTTCTACAAGTAATACGATTACAATTTTACCTAAAGGAAGTTCTGCAAAAACAGCTATTGCAAGTGAAAAATCAGTTCCAACTGATGTAACCGTTTACCCAAACCCAACAACACAATCTGTAAACTTTACAACCAATTTCTCTGCCAACAAAGAAATTGAAATTACCATTTTTTCAGAAGGGTTAAGAGAAACTAAATCTATTTTTAGAGGTACAGTAACTCCAAATCAGGTAGTGAATTGGAATTTCCCTGCTAATTATCCAAAAGGGCTTTATTTCTATAAGATAATGGCAGATAATAAAGAAGTGAAATCCGGTAAGATTTCGTTTCAATAGGTTTTGTTTTTGATAATTTAAATTGTTTGACAAGATGAAAACACTAAAAATACTAAGAATAATTTTTACACTAATTCTAGGCGGAATAATGATTTTAGGAGGATTCAATAAGTTTGAATCTCCTAGTCCTGCTCCGACAGAAATGGTGGAAACCATAAAAAAAGGAGAAGAAGTAGCACCAAATACCGAAGTTCTGAAAATTCAAAATTATATTTTCGGGATGCAACAGACCAATTATTTTTGGCAGTTTTTGGGATTTGTCGAACTTTTAGCGGGTGTGTTGCTGATCAGTCAGCTGTTCTCGCTAATGGGAGCTATTATTGCCTTACCTGTTACGATTAACATTTTTCTGTTCCATTTGTTCTTAGAACCCAATGAGGTTGGAGAATTGGTTCAGATGTCCGGATTATTGCTTATCAACTTGGCTATAATTGGTTTTAGTTTTAAACTCTGGAAACCAATGTTGTACAATAAAACGGCTTTAAAATTTAGTTAATCATTAGCTTTGTTTTTTTTATTTTTTTTTGAGAGAGGTTGGATTTATCCGGCCTCTTTTTTTGTTTTTATTTTAATCGTTAAAAAGAATTATAAATTAACGTTTAATCCTATCTTTGCAGCTGTTTTTTTAAGCGGAATTAATAGGAATTTTAAAGGCGGAAGTTTTTAGAAAACCAATCTTCAAATTTATAAGTACTAAGTGAATACAAAATCTTATTTCTTTCAGTCTTTTGCCATTGTAGCATTAGCATTCATAGCATTCATTGGATTTAAACAAATCTTACCGGATAAAATTTTTTCCGACAGTAAGATCGATTCCAAAAACATATTGATTGACAGTCTTCTTTTAGAGTCGGTGGCAAATGATTCGTTGTCTGCAGACGAAGACAGTATTTCTGAAGAAGAAAAAAGAGATGCAGGAGAAAATATCGTTTTTGATGAATCGGAAGGCATTGAATTTCCTTCAGAAACTTTTGAGGATTATAAAGGATTTCAATACCTGATTTCTTTTTACGAGAAATTATACCAGTTAGAGAAAAATCCACAAGCCAAAGTACGAATTGCATATTATGGCGATTCTATGACCGATGGTGATTTAATTGTACAAGACGTGCGAATGAAGTATCAGGAGCGCTTTGGAGGAACCGGAGTTGGTTTTGTTTCGATAATTTCAGAATCATCAGCATCGAGAGGTTCTGTAAAAACACTGTTTTCTAAAAACTGGAAAACACAATCCTACTTAAATGTAAAAAGACCCACAAGTCCTTTTGGAGTCAATGGGCACGTATTCTTTGCCAATGACAGAGCCAATACAACCTGGGTGCAATACGAGGCAGGATTAAATAAATTTTCTACCACCTTAGACAATCCAACTTTGTTTTATGGAAGAGGATCCAAAAAAGGAAATGTGAATTTCATTATCGGTAAAGATACCTTACGAAAAAGCCTTGTTCCGAATAATCTGGTAAATACTTTAAAAGTGACTTCAGGAAGTATAAAATCATTTAAAGCCAACTTTATAAAGGCGGATTCTATCCCTGTGTATGGTTTTAATTTTGATAATGGTAGCGGAGTTCACGTGGATAATTTTTCACAGAGAGGAAATTCAGGATTGCCGATTTCAACGTTTAATGCAGGCGTAATGCAAGCATTCAACAACAATCTAAAATACGATTTGATTGTTTTACATTACGGTACGAACGTCTTGAACTACGGAACCAAAAATTATTCGTGGTACCAAAGAGGAATGACAAAAACCATCAATAAAATAAAAGAATCTTTCCCGGGAGTTTCTATTCTGATTGTTTCAACAGCAGATAAATCGACTAAATACGATCTTGAAATGAAGACCGATTCAGCTGTAGTTCCGTTAATGAGAGCGCAAAAAAGATACGCTTTGGATACAGAATCTGGATTTGTCAATTTGTATACTTTGATGGGAGGAGATGGATCGATGGTAAAATGGGTTGACGAATCGCCGGCAAGAGCCAATAAAGATTACACCCACTTTAATCAGCGTGGTGCAAAAGCAATCGGTAATTTATTATACAGTCAGTTAAATAAAGGATACGAAGAGTATAAAATTCTGCGTGAAAAACGAGAAAGAGGCGAGGGATCAAGACCCGTCAGAAAAACGAAGACAGATTCCGTATCTGTCAAAAAAGATAGTATAAATGAATAGACTTATTATTTTCTTTTGTTGTTTCTTTTTTTCTACGAATGAAAAACCTCAAAAGACAGCACCACTTCCAATAACAAAAAGTATGACTCATAAAGTGGATACAACAGCGATTGATTCTTTTTCTGATGATCGGATTTATAATGCGAAAGAGTTAGAGAGCGTTTTCCAAAAATTAAAGGATAACGAGAGTCAAAAGAATAAGAAGATTAATATTGTACATATCGGAGATTCTCACATTCAGAGCGATCTTATGACCAATGAAATCAGAAAGAGGCTTCAACAGGAATTTGGTAATGGAGGTCGTGGTTTTGTTTTCCCATATCAGTTGGCCAAAACAAATGGTTCTTATAACGAACGTTTCAAGTCAAGCAAAGGCTGGGAAAGTTATCGAAACATTCATCCCGTGAGAAACAATCCCGTTGGTTTAAGTGGTATTGCACTTTGGAGGGATAACGGAGCTTTTGTAGTAGAGCTAAATGTGAAGGATGCGGCTTATAAATTCAATTCAATTCGAATCATAACCCCAAAAAATCAAGATATGTTTGATTTGGCGGTTTCGTCTAAAATCAATACAATCCAGACGAGTGAGCCAAAAGTCATCACACATAAAATAAAAAAAGGAGAAGCACTTTCTACCATCGCAGACAAGTATAATGTTTCGGTCTCAGAACTAAAAAGAGACAATCATTTAAAGTCAAATGCAATTCGTGCCGGCAGAACGCTGAAAATTTCAACAAACGAAAAAAGAACAAGATCCGTTTCCGTATCAGAATTTGTTCCCTTACAGTTGCAATCCGATTCGTTTTCACATTATTATAATTCGGATAAAGCACTGGATAAAATTTTTCTGATTCCAAATAAAAGTGCTTCAAAATACGAGCTTAGCGGACTTGTTTTGGAAAAAGACGCTCCGGGATTATTGTACAGCAGCATTGGAGTAAATGGAGCCAAGTTTTCAGATTACAATAAATATCCCTTGTTTTTTGAGCAATTAAAAGCGCTTCATCCCGACATGCTGGTTTTTTCATTAGGAACAAACGAAAGCTATGATAAAATGGACGCCGTGGCTTACATACAACAGTTGCGTGAGTTTATTAGGAATGTGAAAGCACAAGGCATTAATGTTCCTATTATTGTCGCAACACCCCCTCCGTCTTTACTTAAAGCCAGAAGACCTAATACTTTTGTTGCCGATTATACCCGACATATCATTGAAGTTTCTAAAACAGATGATTTTGCAGTTTGGGATTTATACGATGAATTTGGAGGTATAAATGGAGTTCGAAGATTAAGGACAGAAGGATTAATAGGGCCGGATTGGGTTCATTACTCTAAAAAAGGATACGAAAAACAAGGAAAATTGTTTGCCGAGGCATTTTTAAAAGCATACGATAATTTTAAATTAAAAAAATAAGTTGATAACAGTTAATAGCATAAATGATTGGTTTGTTCATAATTTTGGTGAAATAACCATCGAACAGGTTAAAGGTTGGTTTATATACAATCCAGAAGAAAAGTTACTGTTTAATACCGGTTTGTTTCTCGGATTGTTTTTGGTTTTTTATTTCGTTTACGCCTTTTTGCGTAAAACATTCTATTTGCGATTGACCTACGTGATATTGTTTTCGCTTTTCTTTTATTACAAGTCAAGCGGGATTTACTTTTTATTGTTACTGCTTTCTTCCGTAGTCGACTATGGTCTGAGTCAGATTATTTACAGACAAAAGAAAGACACAATCAAGAAAATTTACCTGGTGATAAGTGTTATTTTGAACTTGGGATTGCTGGGCTATTTTAAATACATGAACTTTATGATTGTGACTTACAATGATATGTTCAATGGTCATTTCCAACTTCACGATGTTTTCCTTCCGGTGGGGATTTCGTTTTATACTTTTCAGTCGATGAGTTATATCATTGAGATTTATCGAGAAGAAATCAAACCAACAAAAAATTACATCGAATATTTGTTTTTCGTTTCCTTCTTTCCACAATTAGTGGCAGGGCCAATTGTACGTGCCAAAGATTTTCTTCCTCAGATTTATCAAAAGCTGAATCTGACCAAAGAAGATGTAAACAATGCGTTGTTCCTTATTATTGGAGGATTAATTAAGAAAACCGTTATTTCCAATTACATCTCGGTAAACTTCGTCGATCGTGTTTTCGATACGCCGATGACCTATACATCATTTGAGAATTTGATGGCCTCCTATGGTTATGCGATTCAGATTTACTGTGACTTTTCAGGATATTCAGATATGGCAATTGGTATTGCTTTATTGTTAGGATTTAAGTTGCCGGCCAACTTTAGAACGCCGTACAAGTCAACCTCAATTACCGATTTCTGGAGGAGATGGCACATTTCGTTATCGACTTGGTTAAAAGACTTTTTGTATATCTCTATTGGAGGAAACCGCGAAGGATCTTTCGCAGGATATTTGTTCCCGAGTTTATTTTTCTTCGGATTGTTATTATGGGGAATTACAAACATCAATGTGAGTATAATTCCGTTAGTTATTGCGATTAGTTCAATTGTTGTTTTTGCGCTTACCTTTTTACTTTCAAACAAAAAAAGTCAAACTGCAGTAACCAATTTTAACTTGTTTACGACGATGCTTTTGGGTGGATTGTGGCACGGAGCAGGAGCACAGTTTATTATCTGGGGAGCTTTACACGGTTTAGCATTAGCGGTACATAAAATCTTTCTGGAATTTTTCCCGGCCAAAAAAGAAAGTAAAAGACCCGCTATTTGGACTTTTATTTCAATAGTTATAACCTTTCATTTCGTAGTCTTCTGTTGGATCTTTTTCCGCGCCAGAGACTTTGATACGGCTTTACAGGTAATCAATAATATCGGTCAATTAACTTTCGAACCGGAACAATGGAAAGCAATAGTTTTAGGATATAAAAATGTATTCCTTTTAATGCTTTTCGGTTACGTTTGGCATTTCTTACCGGAGTTATTCACCACAAAATTAAAATGGACTTTTGACAGAACACCATTGCTTTTAAAAGCAGTAGTCTTAGGTTTTGTATACTGGATCGTTTACGCAACCGCAGTTGCAGGTTCACAACCTTTTATTTACTTCCAGTTTTAAGAGGATAGGTTTTTGAGCTACAAAGGTTCTGAGCTACAAAGGCACAAAGTTTATTCTTTGCGCCTTTTTTTTATAATGTGAAAGAAAATAGTCTCAGTTCGCAGTTTCAGTTTACAGTTTACAGTTGAGTTGTCGACTTGTTTTTAGCTTGATTTTTTTCACGCAGATCTGGCAGATTTAGCAGATTTTTTTTGTTTGGGGATGAAATACAAAATGGTTTTTGTTAGAGACTAAGTAAATCAGCCCAATCTGCAAAATCTGCGTGCTAAAGAAGAACCTTTGCGTCCTTTTTTGTATAAAGTTTGAAAAAAAAACAGTTTCAGTTTCAATTTACAGTTTCAGTTTACAGTGTCGGGTTTCAGTTAACAGTTGAAGAATAAATTTATTTCTGATTTGATTTTTTTCACGCAGATCTGGCAGATTTAGCAGATTTTTTTGTGTGGGATGAAATACAAAATGGTTTTTGTTAGATACAAGTAAAATCAGCCCAATCTGCAAAATCTGCGTGCTAAAGAAAAACCTATATGTCTTATTCTATATAAAGAAAAAAACAGTCTCAGTTTACGGTATTGGTTTTCAGTTTTCAGTTTAAAGTTGAAGAATAAACTCAATTTTGATTTGATTTTTTTTCGCGCAGATTTAGCAGATTTTTTTTGTGTGGGATGAAAGACAAAATGGTTTTATCAGAGATAAGTAAAATCAGCCCAATCTGTAAAATCTGCGTGCTAAAGAAAAAACTTTGCGTCTTCGCGCCTTTGCGAGCAAAAACAACAAGGCTTCCTTGTCTTCAAGTTTTTCACACAAAGTTCGCAAGACCTTTTTACAAAAAAGAGAGTAAAACTTCGCGTCTTCGCGCCTTCGCGTGCAAAAAAAAAGCCCCTTACGATCAAATTCCCCACAAATACAAGAGCCAAAAAGCAATTTAAACCTGAGTAACAGTCACAGTTTACATTCCCGGTTTCAACCTGAAACTTGAAACCTGAAACAAAAACTCCCCACCAACTTTGACACTAAATAAAAATTGCCTAAAATATCTAATTAGATTATCTTTGCAGCTCAAATAAAGAAAATAGTATGTTTGATAATTTAAGTGATAAGTTAGATAAAGCGTTCCATATATTAAAAGGACACGGGAAAATTACAGAAGTAAACGTTGCCGATACCTTGAAAGAAGTTCGTCGTGCCTTGTTAGATGCCGATGTTAACTTTAAAATTGCTAAAGATTTTACCACCAAAGTAAAAGAAAAAGCAATAGGTCAGGACGTTTTAACAACACTTCAGCCAGGTCAGTTATTAGTAAAGTTAGTAAAAGACGAACTAACTGAATTAATGGGTGGAGATGTTGCAGGAATTAATCTTTCCGGTACTCCGAGCATTATTTTAATGTCAGGATTGCAAGGATCAGGTAAAACAACTTTCTCTGGAAAATTAGCCAACTTTCTAAAAACAAAGAAAAATAAAAAACCACTTTTAGTAGCGTGTGATATCTACCGTCCTGCGGCGATTAACCAGTTACATGTAGTAGGAGATCAAATAGGGGTTGAGGTATACTCAGAACCGGAAAATAAAAATCCTGTAGAGATTGCGCAAAATGCAATCAAACATGCAAAAGCAAACGGTTTCAACGTTGTGATTGTCGATACAGCCGGACGTTTGGCAGTGGATCAGGAAATGATGGATGAAATTGCACGTGTTCACAAAGCAATTCAACCACAGGAGACTTTGTTCGTTGTAGATGCTATGACAGGACAAGATGCTGTAAACACCGCAAAAGCGTTCAACGATATCTTAAACTTTGATGGAGTTATCTTAACGAAATTAGACGGTGATACTCGTGGAGGAGCTGCAATCTCAATTAAATCGGTTGTAAACAAACCAATCAAATTTGTAGGTACTGGCGAGAAGATGGAAGCAATTGATGTTTTCTATCCGGATCGTATGGCTGAGCGTATCTTAGGTATGGGAGACGTTGTGTCTCTTGTAGAAAGAGCGCAAGAGCAATTTGATGAAGAAGAAGCAAGAAAACTTCAAAAGAAAATCGCTAAAAATGAATTTGGTTTTGACGATTTCCTGACGCAGATTCAACAAGTGAAAAAAATGGGTAATATGAAAGACCTGGTTGGAATGATTCCGGGAGCTTCAAAAGCCATGAAAGATGTTGAAATTGAAGATGATGCTTTCAAACATATCGAAGCCATCATCCACTCGATGACGCCAATCGAAAGAAGTAAACCTTCCCTAATCGACGTGAAAAGAAAAGCCAGAATTGCTAAAGGTTCCGGAACGAAAGTCGAGCAGGTAAATCAGTTGATGAAGCAGTTTGACCAAATGAGTAAGATGATGAAAATGATGCAAGGTCCGGGCGGAAAAAATCTGATGAAAATGATGGGAGGCATGAAAGGAATGCCAGGTGGAATGCCGAGATAAAAATAAAAAAAGTTTCAAGTTTTAGGTTTCAAGTTTTGAGACCGGAATTTGGAACTTTTTTGCTATAATAATTAGAAGTTTCACTTTGAAACTTGAAACATTAAACTTGAAACAAAAACAATGCAACTACTAGACGGTAAAAAAACAGCTGAAGACATTAAAAACGAAATCGCAGCCGAAGTTCAATCAATAAAAGATGCTGGAGGAAAAGTACCTCATTTAGCAGCCGTTATTGTAGGGACAGACGGAGCAAGCTTAACTTACGTGGGAAGTAAAGTAAGATCTTGCCAGCAAATTGGCTTTGATTCTACTTTGGTAAGTTTACCTGAAGATATTACTGAGGAAGCGTTGTTGGCAAAAATCAAAGAATTAAACGAAGATGATGCGCTTGACGGATATATCGTTCAATTGCCTTTGCCAAAACATATTGACGAGCAAAAAATCTTAATGGCGATTGATCCTATTAAGGACGTAGATGGTTTTCACCCAACCAATTTTGGAAAAATGGCTTTAGAAATGGATACTTTCATTCCGGCAACGCCATTTGGAATTATGCAATTATTAGAGCGTTATAAAATTGATACTGCCGGTAAGCATACCGTTGTAATTGGAAGAAGCCATATCGTAGGACGTCCAATGAGTATCTTGATGAGCCGTAAAGGAAATCCGGGAGATTCAACGGTAACGTTAACCCACAGTAGAACTAAAAATATAGAAGAATTCACCAGAAATGCAGATATTATTATCACTGCTTTAGGAGTTCCAAATTACCTGAAAGCAGATATGGTAAAAGATGGCGTGGTAGTGATTGACGTTGGAATTACAAGAGTAGACGATGCTTCACATCCAAAAGGATACATCATCACCGGTGATGTTGATTTTGACGGAGTAAGTAAAAAAGCGTCTTATATTACACCTGTTCCGGGCGGAGTAGGACCAATGACCATTGCAATGTTACTTCAAAATACGCTTTTAGCACGTAAAATGAGAAACGCAAAATAAGAGTAAAAAAGACTTAGATGTCAATAAAGAAAGTCCATCCATTGTGATGGACTTTTTCTTTTATCGACTAGTCTTGGTCTCAGTTTTCAGTCCCAGTTTCCGTCCCAGTTGAAACATGAAACATGAAACATGAAACATGAAACATGAAACATGAAACATGAAACAAAAAAAACCGCTTCCAATGAAACGGCTCTTTGTTATATAGACACTCTTGTAACTCCTATTTTAAGATGCGGAAGTTTTTTACGAAGTCTTTGTATTTATCACTTAGGGTGATTTTATGATTTCCTTTTAAGATAACCAGATTGTCATTTACAATTATTTCTTCAATTTTTGTCGCGTTTACGATGTAGTTGCGATGGGTTTGAAAAAACTTCGTTTCATCTAATAGCTGAATAATCTTAGTTAAAGAAATTAGAATGACAAATTTTTCAACATCGGTTATAATGTTGCAATATCGATCTTCTACTTCAATGTAGACAATATCCTCAATGCGGACTTTCTTTAAAGCCTTATTTTTTTTGATAAAAAGGGATTCATTGCTGATCACTGTATTCTGATCTTCACTATGAAATACATTGGTCTGTCCGTAGAATTTCTCTACAGCCATTTCCAGCGCATACAAAATTTCGAGTTCGTTGAATGGTTTTAGCAAAAAACTAAACGGTTTGGTCAACTTGGCTCTTTCAAAAATTTGGCGATCCTTAGAACTGGTTAAAAAGACAAAGGGTTTTATACCGTTCGGAACAATGGTAATCGTCTCGGCAAAAGTAATTCCATCCGGATTTCCGTTGAGAAAAACATCGATCACAACAATATCAATCACATTGTTGTAAAACAGCGTCAGTGCTTCGCTGTAGGATGTTGCAATTCCAACAATATTGTAATTATTCTCGGTAAGCACTTTTACAAGCGCATCACTTTCCGCAGGAGTGTCTTCGATAATAAGTACATTAATATTATCCATGATTTTTAAACTTTGGCAAGGCAATGATTATTTTCGTCCCTACGTTTTCTTCGCTTTCTATGTCCAATTTTCCACCATTTTTATGAATCAGGCTTTTGCACAACTGCATTCCTAAACCGGTTCCAATAATGTCGTCATTTTTCTTTTTAGAAAGTAAAACAGTTTCTTTTAGTAATTCTTCTCTGCTTGCATTGCTCATTCCTAATCCCGTGTCTTCAATTACTAAATAACAAAAGTCTTCGGTTGAAGGGCGCGAGTAGACCGAAATCGTTCCGTTTTCTTTAGAGAATTTAATCGCATTATCTAAAAAATTCCGAATGATGATCTTAAGCGAATCCAAATCAGCAAATACATACTCTGATGGCGTTACTTCATTTTTATAACTTAGCTTTTTATCCAACATCAAGGGCTTGTAGTTGTACTCTACATGTTGCACGATCGATACCAAATGCAACGATTCCTGATAAAAGTAGGCTTGTTGCGTTTGCAACAAAGCCCAATTGAGCAGGTTATCTAACAAATTGTAAGCGCCCGCGGCAATAGTACTGTTGTTGTGCAGCAAAACATCCAATTCTGTATACTTTTTGTTTTCCAGATTCTCGATTAATTTACCATTACTTACTTTTAAAGCATTTACCGAAGAGCGTAAGTCATGACTCACGATAGAAAATAGCTTGTCTTTTGTAGCGTTCAACTCATCCAATTCGTTTTTCTGTGCTAGGATAATTTTGTTGCTTTTGATCTTTTGTCTATAAAAATAAACACCGGCACCCAACAATACCAGTAATAAAACCGAAGAAATGAGAAACCCATTTCTTTCGGCTTTTTTTACTTTATTCTCGGCTTCGAGTATGTTTACTTCTTTTTGCTTTTGTTTGACAGCAAATTTTTTCTCCAAATCTGCAATCGCCCAGACTTTGTTTTGATCGTTTAAGGAATCTTTCCAGGCCTCGTACTCTTTTCTATAGGTTAAAGCTAAGGGGAAGTTTTTTCTGTTTTCTTCAACAACTGCCATATTCATTGCTGTTGCCCTTTTTAAATTAAAAGATTTTACTTTTTTAGATAAATGGTACGCTTTTTCATAGTAAGGAATTGCTAAATTATCTTTGTATTGTTCATAATACAAAGTTGCAATATCTAAATAAGATTCAACAACCAATATTGTATCTTTTTCAACCTCATTTAACTTAGAATTTTTTAGTAAATATTCTTCAGCTTTATCAAATTTCTTAAGATGCAAATAACACAATCCGATGTTTTTTAAAACATTACTTCTGTTAAAGTCATACGAACCCGAATTTGGAAGCTTTTGGATTTCCTCAAAATAATGTAATGCAGTTTTAAATTGATTCTGATTTAAAGCAATTTCACCTAACTTGAGTTTTACCTTATAATAAAAGGCAAATTTTACTGAAACTAAATTAAATTCACGCTTAGCCTCTTCTAAAAGTTTTTTCTGGGTAAAACTTACCCCTCTAAAATAATGACAGTAGTCATTTAACTCTGTTACAGGAAGCCTGTTTAGTTGCTTCATAGAGTATACTAATGTTGAATCCCAATTTTCTTCTAAAAAAAAAGATTGCGCTTTTTTAAAATTGACTTCTTTATTGAATTCAATTACTTTTTTTTTAAGCTGAAAACTTAATGATTCATTGTTTTTCTTTTGAGAAAAAAGAATAAAAGGAAAAACTATTAATATACATATATAAATAATTTTATTCATTTGTATATCCAATTTAAATTCATTCAAATACAATTGTGAAAGTACTAAGTTGGTCTCACGATTGTTTCTGTTCCTCTTGATGATATCGGATCAATATCCCAAAGAAAAGTTTGAATTGTTTCTACATCAGAAAGGTTTCCTGGAAATATATCTTGTTTGGCATGAAAATCAATTTCATAAATAGTAAAGTCTTTTGATATTTTTTCCGGCATATCATAAGCAATAAAAAATTGTAATTGTGATTTTCCATTCATGTCAACATAACAATTTTGGAAGATAGAGCAAGTGAAGGTCTCATTTTGTGAAACATTTACATCAACATAAACAACCGCTCTTGCTGTAAGTATGTTTTTATCAGCGTTGTAATATGCTTCGACATAAGGAGCCAAAATTCCTTCCGTTTTTCTTTTCGGAAATGAAACACTTCCTACTGAAGTATACGTTTTGTCATCGATAATTTCTATCCCCGGAGGATTAATAGTGGCAACAGGCGATTTTAAAAGAGTTTTTTCCATGGTTTTTGTTTTTGGGTTAAATTATATTCGTTCCTTATGTTTTTAAGAAATTGGCTGATTAGGCAAACATAAAAAAGGGGGTTTTTCAGAAATCAAATATAGTAAAGATATTCTTAATAAGTTTTTAATGTTTACAATAAGTGCAATTAATTAACAATTGTTTCTTCTTTTTTTATAAATATAAAGTTAACAAACGCAATTTGTAAAGAGAATAACACTAACTCGTTTAATAAAAAATCCCACTCGTTTAGAATGGGATTGTAGCTTTATTTTTTTTCGTTTATAAACTCATAGTATAACGCTTTAGATAAAAAAGAATCTCTTTGATGGCTCTGAATTTCACCCTCTCTTGGGTCATGTACAAATAGGACGTTTAAATCGTTCTCTAAAAAGTAAACTCTGCGAGTCTCATCGTTAAAATTTAAATTGCTCAGGAATCTGGGTTCCACTCCTTTGTTTACCGAAATATTGTAGGTTGTAATCAGATTTCCCCAATTGACAAAACTGCATAAAAGAACTGTGCCATAAAAATACCAAACCATCTGATTGAAAAGATAGGCATTTGTTTTTTGCTTTATTATTTTTAAAAACGCATAAACCAATCCGATAATCGCCAGTATCAAAAAGGCGTACACTCCTAATCTTTTATAAGTCAATCCGAAGAAGGAAACATATTCTGAGTTTTTAATAATGGTGCTGACGATTAATACTCCGTTTAAAACAATCCATAGTTTGGCTAAGCGTTTTAGATTTGTTGCTTTTTCATCAAAATTAAATCCGCCTTTAAAATAAAATAAGATCACACCAACAGCCATAAGTATTGAAAAAATAACCGAATTTACGCGCTCATGTGTGTCGGCGCTTAGTTGTGTTGTTTTTACTACTTCAAAAAACTGTTCATAATTGTAGGTTCCTATAAAAATCAATAACAACACATTTAAAAGCAGTAAAGTAATTTCCCCGCTTTTGCGTTCAAACTCTAAATCCAGAAAGGAAAAGGTATTTTGATTTTCAATTTCAATTGTAGTATCAAAATCATTATCTAACATGGAATTCTTTTCGTAACAGATCTCCGGTACCCAATAATTCCAGAAAGAAAAAGAAATGTAGAAGCCTAAACAAGCAATCACAATAAGGTGTAAAATATCAATGTCTAACTTATAATCGGTAAACAAAGCCGAAAAATGATCGCTTCCGAAAGAATATACCACAAAGAATAGCATTAGGAAAATGGCTGGAATCAGAACATAAGCGATTAGTTTTTTGGCTAAATTATTACTGACTTTTCGTTGTGGAAGCCATTGGCTAAACATTAAAACTCTCCCTAATGAAGCAACGCCATTCAGGAATATCAGCGGAAAAATCTGAATCATTTTCAGTTCGGTTTCCTGCGTTTTGAACTGCAGAAAAAGGACAGACAGTACTAAGGCCAAAAAAGAAACAAAATCACCATACCACGCAAAAGCAATGCAGGAGAGTACTGATGTGATCACTAAAACCAAATGCGAACGATCTACAAACCGATCCTGAAAGCAATACGAAATCAGACCCGTTAAGACCATACCAAAAATAGCGAGATTAACGCCTAGGGCCTCGTTGTAAAAAAGCAGTATAAATAGCATACTGCTGACTAAGATAAAATGGATTTTTTTCATGATTAAAAATTTTAAAAGTACTTTGTATTTCAAAGTAATTAGATAAAAAAATAGAGTTATTAGAATTTCATTAATTTTTCGAGGCTATTTAAATGTTCTTTAAAAGCGGCACGCCCCAGATCAGTAACGCTATAGGATGTTTTAGGCTTCTTGCCTACGAATTCTTTTTTAATTTCAATGTATTGCGCTTTTTCAAGAGCAGCAGAATGACTTGCTAAATTACCATCGGTGATGTTCAAAAGGGTCTTCATTTCGGTGAAATCAATCCACTCGTTTACAATCAGAATAGACATTATACCTAATCTGACACGGCTTTCGAAATCTTTATTTAATTTATCAATGATTCCCATTGGTTTATTTGTATTTTCTGAACATGACTAATCCGTATATAATATGCAAAATACCAAATCCTAAAATCCAAAAAATCAAACCGTATCCCAGGTAAAACAAAGAGAAAAATCCTAAAACTAATTCACAAAACCCCAAATATTTCACATCCGAAAAAGTATATTTTTCAGCATTTACAAGAGCCAGACCGTAGAAAATTAAAGTGGTTGGTGCGATTAACACATATATTTCATGATAGAGTAGTGCCAGACAAAAAATCCCTCCGGCCAGTAACGGAACGGCTAAATTAAACAGCAAATTTTTGCTGGCTGTTGTCCAGATTGGCAAATTGTGCTTTTTGCTCTTGCGAAGCGTAAAAAACACCCCAAACGTCAAGGCAGACATTAATATTGCTAAACCGATAACAATCAATTCTGAAACCAGATGAAAGGAATACAATCGGTCTCCATCGTCAAAAGTATCCAGACCATTAGCTTTAAGCAATTGATAAACATACAATCCTCCAATTAAAGCGGAAAGCCCTGCAAAAACTCCTGAGAGGCCGCTTAAGGATATAAATCTTGAAGAACGCTCCATCATGGAACGAATATGCGATAAATCTTCTTGGTGCTTCTGATTCATAATTAAAGTACTTTGTACTGCAAAGTTATATTTTATTCTGAAATGACAAACATTTATTTCATTTTTTTTAGTTGCAATTAAAAACAACAAAGCCCGTTCCGTAGAACAGGCTTTGTTTATTGCAATTTTAGGATATATCGTTTTCTAATTCTTTAAAACCATCTTTTTCTTTTGAACAAAAAGACGCCAAAAACAGAGAGAATAATGGATACAAGAAGGAGGATCCAAATACCGTACTGACTTTCTTCCAAACCGTTCGGAACGTTCATTCCGTACAAACTGGCGATTAAAGTTGGGATCATTAGAATAATCGAAATAGAAGTCATCTGTTTCATAATATTATTCATATTGTTGGAAATTACGGAAGCATAGGCATCCATCATTCCGGTAAGAATGTTGCTGTAAATATTAGCCGTATCTTGTGCCTGGCTCAATTCGATTTCAACATCTTCCAATAAATCCAAATCATAATGGGCTTTTTGAGCTTTTAAATTTCTGATGCGATGAAACAAAACATCATTTCCTTTTAAAGAAGTAATAAAAAACACCAAACATTTTTCGATCTGAAGCAAGGCTTGTAATTCTTCGTTTTTTATGGATTTTTCTAAATTATCTTCTGCCAGTTTTATTTTCTGATTGATTTGTTTCAGGTACTTTAAATACCAAATACTGGAGGACAATAATAATCTTAATACCAAGTCAAAATTATCTTTTATCTCAATATTTTTTCTTTGGGTGTACACCACAAAATCAGACATGATTTCTGTTTCATAAAAGCTGATGGTAACGCAGATGTCTTCTTTGAAAATTAATCCAACCGGAACAGTCTGAAAAGGTAATTTTACATCATTGCTTTTTATGGGAACACGCAGAATAAACAAAGTCCAGCCATCCTCGGCTTCCATACGGGGTCTTTCGTCAATGTCTTCAATATCATTGTAAAAGGCTTCCGGGATTTGGAGCTCTTCTAATAAGTATTTTTTTTCTTCGAGGGTTGGAGATTCAATGCTAATCCAGCAATTCGGAATCCATTCTTTGATCTCGATTAATCCGTTGTTATTATTTTTGTAAAAGGCTTTCATTTCAAAATACAGGGTTTTATCATAGCATTTTGAAAGAATTCAAAAGCTATTTTCAGTTTAACACTAACGAATAATAATCGTCCATTGGAGAAGTTTTTTTTAAGTGTTGCAAAAGTATCCTTTATTTTTAAAACCCGAAACTTTAAACTATTAATTATATATTAAAATAAAGAAGCCCATCAAATGATGGGCTTCCATATAGTCTAAAGATTGGAATTTAGAATTTCAAGACTTGGAATTTGAAACTTCAAGACTTGGAATTTGGAATTTCAAAAATTTGGAATTTCATTTCTTAGTAGTCTCCCTTTTTCTTAAACCTAGGATCATGTTCCGAGATGAACTCTGTTCTGCGTTTTGGAGCTTCAGCTTTTGGTAAACTCGCTTCTTCCGTTTTACTGGAGGGTTCGATTAAGTGATTCAGTTCTTTAATCTCATCATCCGTAAGATCACGATAGCGACCAACAGGAATATCCAATGAAATATTGATAATTCGGATTCGTTTTAGTGCCGTTACATCATAACCTAAATACTCCGTCATTCTTCTAATCTGACGGTTCAAACCTTGTGTCAGTATAATTTTGAAAGTGTATTTGCTGATCTGCTCTACCTTACATTTTCGGGTAACGGTATCCAAAATCGGAACACCATTTCCCATGCGTTGTATAAAACGATCCGTAATCGGTTTGTTTACCGTTACCGTATATTCTTTTTCGTGATTGTTTCGAGCACGTAAAATTTTATTTACGATATCACCGTCATTCGTCATAAAGATCAATCCCTCACTGGCTTTATCCAATCTTCCGATAGGAAAAATACGTTTAGGGTAATTGATATAATCGACAATATTATTTCTAACTTCCAGATTAGTCGTACATTCAATTCCAACAGGTTTGTTGAAAGCCAGATAGACCAATTTTTCGTGTTTCTCAACGATTAACTTTCCGTCGATGCGTACTTCATCGTGCGGAGAAACTTTTGTCCCCATTTCAGGTACAACTCCATTTATAGTTACACGCCCTTCTTCGATAAGTTTATCGGCTTCGCGACGGGAACAATAACCGGTTTCCCCAATAAATTTATTAAGACGTTTTAAATTCTCTTCCATACTGCAAAAGTAGTCAAAATTACCGGAAAAGAGAAAAGAGGGGTAAATTCCAAAAATTCCAATTCTTTGAAATTCCAAATTCCAATGTTCTTGAAATTTCAAGTTTCAAGTTTCAGGTTTCAGGTTTTTGGTATGTAGGAAACTCGTCGGGATTTAGGGCAGTTGTTTTTTTGCTTTAGTTGGAGTTTGTTTTAGAAACCTTTGAGCCTTTGTTTCTTTGCTACTTTGGGCCCTTACTCATCGATTGTGAAATTTAAAACTGTCTTTTGGTGCTTCCTTGCGGTCGAACATTCCGTAATCGCGATTCACATTGGCAATTCGCAAATGATACTCCTTGAAGATCTCTTCGCGTCCTTTTGTTTGTGCAAATCGATGCATTTCAAGATTTCGCCATTGTAAAATACTTTCCTCGTCTTTCCAGAAAGATAAAGACAGGACTTTTTCGGGATCATTAAAACTCTGAAAGCGTTCTATAGAGATAAAGCCTTCTATAGTGTCCAATTCAGGTCTTAATTTTGCTGCAATGTCAAGGTATGCTTCTTTTTTTCCTTCGTTGGGAATGACTTCAAAAATTACTGCTATCATGTTGTTGTTTTTTAAATTATAAAAGTGAAATCCAAATTGCTTTCGGCAGTCGGGCGTTGAGCATAGGTTCGTATTCGATTTTATTTCCTGATATCGAAATGTTTTTATAGTTGTTGACTAAATAATACAGAGTTTCAGTTGCAATAGTAACGGAGAAATGTTTCGCCAGGCACATATGTCCGCCCGTTCCAAAGGTCAAATGATCGTGATTATTATTTCTTTCGGTGTCAAAATCCATAGCATTTGTAAAGTGATTGGGGTCACGGTTTGCTGCGGCAAGAACAAGCAATAGGGAATCATCTTTTTTAATGGTGCTGTTATTTAATTGAATGTCTTTAGAAGCAATGCGTCTGGTGTTGTGAATGGGCGGGTCAAATCGTAAGGTTTCCACAATCATTTTTTGGATCCAAATTTTATCAACTTTGTCTTTAGAAAAATTTTCTTTTGAAAGTAGTTGTAGCAAGGAATTACTCAAAAGACCGCTGCCGGCATCATAACTTTGGATAAATAATCCGATTAGATTACTTACGCAGATCGAAAAGATTTCTGTTTGGGAGATAGGGTAGGACTTGGAAATTTTACGGATCAAAGTTTCATGAAACGGAAGCGTTACAAAATGTCTTTCTGTGATGGAATAGATTTCTTCCGCAACTTTGTTGATTTCTTCGATAGCTTCAGTTGTTTTATGGGGTTGCATTATTTTCACGAGCTGCGCTATTTTTTTACAGATGAAGTCGGAATCTTTTTCATTGAAATTAAAACTTTTTAAAACCGTTAAGACAGGTAACTTTTTGCAAACCAAATCAACCCAGTTTATTTGGTTTTGAATTAATCTTTCGGGTAACAGTTCTTCTAAAATTGTATGGATCCCTACTGTTTTTAGATGTGAAAAAAGAACAACGGCAGTTTCTTTTGCTATTTCGTGTTGAATACCGTTTGATAATCGCGCCAGGTTCTCAATGATTGTGGTCGCAGATTTATTGAGTTCGCTGTTTGCAGTTAAGACCGGAATAGTTGCAGCCGTATTGTTTAATAGTTCAACACAGGCTGCATAAGAATAAATGGCCCAGATTTTATTTGTTTCATCCCAATAGACAGGCTGTTCTTTTATCATTTTTTGATAAAAAGAATACGGATTTTCGATTTCGGATTGTAGAAATATAGCTGACATGTTGTATTTGTTTTTGACAAAGTTATTTAACTTTACAAGGCAATACTTCAGTGTATATTTAACTATGATTACATAAAATGGAAGATCAGTTTATAAAGGTTGCTTCGTTACTTGGAGATCCAACCAGAGCAGTCATTATGTGGGCCTTGCTCGATGGTAAAGCATTTACAGCAACAGAGCTGGCTATTGCGGCTAATACGTCGCCACAAAATATAAGCATGCATCTGGCTAAACTTTTAGAGGCTGGCTTACTCTGTGTCGAAAAACAAGGGCGTCATAAATATTATAGATTCTCTAATAAAGAAGTTGCTTATGCGATTGAAGCAATGGCAAGTTTGATTCCGCCGGTAATGCTGCAAAAGAAGAATTCCGAAAAACATTCGCCCATCAAACATTGCAGGACTTGTTACGACCACTTAGCTGGAAAAATAGGGGTTGCAGTTGCCGAAAGCTTAGTAGAACAAAGTATTCTTTTGGATTCTGAGACTAAACTGGAAGTGACTTCAAAAGGGGTAAAGTGGTTTTCTGATTTTGGAATTAATATCGAAGAGATAAAAAAACAAAGGCGATTATTCCTGAAGCCCTGTTTAGACTGGAGTGAAAGAAAAAATCATATTGCCGGTTCACTCGGTGCATCCTTACTCGATAAAATGATTGCCGATGACTGGTTAAGAAGAACAAAGGATTCAAGGGCCATACAAATTACGGGAAAAGGAGAAAAAGAACTATTTAAGTATTTTAAAATTGTTGTTTGAGAGTAAAGAGTAAAAAGTGAAATGTATAATGGGAGAGGAAGATTTTAGTTTCAGTGAGCTGTCTTTGTAGCTCTGAACCTTTGCACCTCTATACCTATTTAACCTTTACTCAGAAAACAAAAACGCAATCACTTTCTGATACAATTCATCATCATGCATGCCGTGACCTAAGCCTTTGGTCTCAATAAACTGGCTGTTTTTCCAGTTGCTTGCGATTTTTTTTCCTTCTTCAAAAGCAACGACCTTATCTGCGGTGTCGTGCGCGATTAATCCGGGAATGTTGAATTGTGAAGCAAATTTCTGTCCTGAAAAATCTTCCATTTTAAAATTAAACCGATCAATAAAACGGCTTTCTAAAAGAGAAAATATTTTAGTATTCAGACTTAACATCGAAATATAATTATCTATCAAAACTTTTAGGTCTGATGGTGCTCCCAGAATGACCATTTTGTTGATGCTCGTATCGGGAAACAAATATTGATGATAAACGCAGGCAGCGCCTCCAATCGAATGACCTATAATTAGGGTAGGCTGATATTTTTCTACCGCTTTGTTAATGAATTCGGCATAAAGCGGAATATTAAATTCTTTACCGCTACTTTGTCCGTGAGCGGGAGCATCGATCGCAATAATGGTACTTCCGGATTTCTGAAGATGAGGTAACGTTTTTTTCCAGCGTGAAGCGTTACTTTCCCAACCGTGAACGAGTAAGATTTTCGTTTCGTTACCCTTCCAGACATACGTCTGAAAATGATGTTCATTGTGATGAAACGTCTCTTTTTCTGTGTTTTGTAAAATTTTAGGGAGTTTGTTCTTGTCTAATCGACCCACTCGCGGCTGACTGAATAGGGCGTAAGAAAGTGCGACTGCTTTTTTCGGGCGAACATAACTCAGGAAGTTAATGTAGGATCCGACCGATTTTAATGTAATAAAACGAATTCCTTTTTTAATGGTCAAAACTTAATTTTTTATAAAGATAAAAATTGGATCTTAAACAGATTAAAAAAAATGCCACAGATTTCAGGAAAATATCTTTAGGGCTTTGATAAATAAGTTGGTTGGGATTGTTTTGCCACGAATTGCACTAATTGCCACGAATTATTTTTTTGCCACAGATAAAAAGATTCGCACAGATTATTTAATCCTTTTAATCCTTTAATCTGTGGCTATTTTTTTGCCCATAAGTCTTTGAAGTTAAGAACTCTTTGTAAGCTGCAGCGAAAAATAAGGGTAAAAAAAAAGTCCCGATCAGATCGGGACTAATATTTAGAATTTAGAGAACAATTGTTCCATTTTTTCTTTTTCTTCTTCAGCTAATGCGCTGTCAACCAAAATTCTTCCTGAATGCTCATCAGTGATGATTTTCTTTCTGGAAGCAATCTCTACCTGAGTTTGTGGCGGAATAGTAAAGAATGATCCTGCAGATGCTCCTCTTTCGATTGATACAACCGCTAAACCATTACGAACACTAGTTCTGATTCTGGTATAAGCTGCTAATAGTCTTTCTTCAATTTGAGAAGAATACTCAGCAGATTTCTCTGTTAAGAAGATTTCTTCTTTTTGAGTTTCTGACATAATAGCATCCAGTTCCGATTTTTTATGTTTTAAATGAGAACTTTTTGCGTCAAGTTTTTCTTTTAAATTAGAAATAACTTCTTTTTTATGTTCGATAGAAGCTTTCATTTCTTTGATTTGCTTTTCAGCCAATTGAATTTCCAATTCCTGAAATTCAACCTCTTTAGTCAAAGAATTAAATTCTCTGTTATTACGAACTGATTCTTGTTGTTTTGTGTATTTTTTGATAACCTCTTTGTGCTCATCAATGGCAATTTTCTTCCCTTTGATTTGCTCCTCAACCACTTCAAGTTCTCCCTTCAGTTTCTCTGAACGAGTGCTCAAACCTGCAACTTCATCTTCTAAATCTTCCACTTCTAGAGGAAGTTCTCCTCTTACGTTTCTGATTTCGTCAATTCTAGAGTCAATAAGCTGTAAATCGTATATTGCTCTTAACTTGTCCTCAACACTTAATTCTTTCGTATTCGCCATATTCTATAAGTACTTAACTGGATTTGTATTTTCTTCTGATAAAATGATGGCAAAATTAAGGATTTTTTTTCGAAGATAATCAACAATATAGTTTTTTGTATAGCGTTCGCTCTCAAAATGACCAATATCTGCCAAAAGTAATCGATTTTCGGCTTCGTAAAATTGATGGTACTTTAAATCGGCAGTCAAAAAAGCATCTGCTCCGGCCGAAATGGCATTTTTTATCGCAAAACTACCTGAGCCACCCAAAACGGCTACTTTCTTTACTTTTTTTTCTAAAAAGGCAGAATGACGAATACCGTCGGCAATCATTTTATCTTTTACGAAATGCAGAAAATCATCCTCGTTCATTTCGGTCTCCAATTCACCAATCATTCCTAAGCCAATTTGCTGATGTGAGTTTTGTAAATCATAAATTTCATAGGCTACCTCTTCGTAAATATGATGGGCAAAAAGGGCTTTTAAAATTTTAGATTGCAAATGTTTTTCAAATGTAACCTCTATTTTTACTTCTTCCGTTTCAGTGTGTTCATTTCGTACTCCAATTACGGGATTACTGTTCTCATTTCCTTTGTATGTCCCGATTCCATTGGAGTTAAAACTGCAGTCGTCATAGTTGCCAATTCTTCCGGCACCGGCTTCAAATAAGGCCGTTCTAACTTTATCAGCGTTAGAAGGAATGGTGTAGGTTACTAATTTCTGAATGAAATTTTGCTTCGGAATCAAAACTTTGGTGTTGAGTAATCCTAAAGCATCACAGAAAATTTTATTGACACCTTGGGAATGATTGTCGAGTGCGGTGTGAACGGCATAAATTGCAATGTCATTTTTAATCGCTTTTAAGATCGCGCGTTCCACATAATTTTTGCCGGTAATTTTTTTAATGCCCGAAAATAATATGGGATGAAAACAAACAACCAAATTGCATTTTTTTGCAAGAGCTTCGTCAATGACAGTTTCTAGTGCATCATGGCAAACTAAGACTCCGGTAGTTATGCTGTCAGCATTACCGACTAAGAGCCCGACATTATCAAAATCTTCCGCATAGGCTAATGGAGCCATTTCTTCAAGAACCGCAATTATTTCTTTTAGTTTCATTTTTTTGTTTGAAGTTTCAGGTTTCAGGTCTCAAGTTTCAGGTTTCAGGTTTTGGGGGTGCTGAAAAAGGAAAGCTGAGACAGATTACCACAAATTAACGAAAAAAATTATACTTTCGTAAAATGAATGTACTTCGAAAACTACTTTTTCCGTTTGCGATTTTATACGGATTGATTACTACGATTCGTAATTTTCTTTTTGATAAAGGGATCCTGAAATCTACCTCGTTTGATCTGCCGGTTATAGCGGTTGGAAATTTGAGCGTTGGCGGAACCGGAAAAACACCTCAGATCGAATACCTTATTCGGTTGTTGGCGGATACTTACAAAATAGCAACTTTGAGTCGTGGGTACAAACGACAATCTGAAGGTTTTGTTTTGGCAGATGCTACATCAAATGCTGCTGTTTTAGGCGATGAACCTTTTCAGTTTTTTCAGAAATTTCCAAATGTTCAGGTAGCTGTTGATGCGAACAGAACGAACGGAATCACACAATTGCTTTCGCAAACAACAAAACCGGAAGTTATTTTGTTGGATGATGCCTATCAACACCGAAAAGTAAAAGCCGGATTTTATATTTTATTAACGGCTTTTGATGATTTGTACGCGGATGATTTTATGTTGCCAACCGGAAATTTAAGAGAAAGCAGAAGTGGTGCAAATCGTGCAAATATTGTTATTGTAACAAAATGTCCGAAGGATTTATCAGTTGAAAAACAAAATGAAATCCAGGTAAAATTAAAATTGGCTGACTCCCAGCAATTGTATTTTACTTTTATAGCATACGATGATTTTATTTATAGTAAGGAGGAGAAAATTGCTGTAAAAGAGATTGAGGGCGAACCAAAACTACTTTTGGCCGGAATCGCAAAACCGACCTCCTTTTTTAATTATTTGAAAAATGGAAAAGAAGAATGCCTCACTTTTCCGGATCATCATCATTTTTCAGAGTCCGATTTGGAAATGATTCAGAACAAAGCTCAAGGAAAAAAAATCATTACAACAGAGAAAGACTACGTTCGCCTGAAAGACTCGAAATTGGTTTCGCAGTTGTATTACCTGCCGATAAAAAGCACATTTATCAGCAAACACCAAAATTTTGATGCTGCGATTTTAGCGTATGTAAAAGGAGGCGTTTGATTTTAGCGGTTTAAGGAATCAATCAAAAAAGCGTGCAATTATACTGTAAAACTCGTCCGGAACAAAGGGTTTTGTGATGACATCATTCATGCCGTAAGACAATAACATGTCTCTGTTTTCGTCTAGTGAAATAGCGGTTAGAGCAATAATTGGTGTTATTTTGTCAAATTCTCTAATTTGTTTTGTGGCTGTTGTTCCGTTGATTCCCGGTAAGTGAACATCCATTAAAATCATGTCGAATCGTTTTACTTTTAGAAGTTCAACAGCATCTTCGCCATTATCGACTATTTCGCATATGATCGCTTTATTCTCTAGCATTTTTCGGGTAATCATCTGATTGATTTTGTTGTCTTCAATCAGTAAAATCGATTTGTGTTTCAATTGTTTGTCGTTGTATGGTTTTGATTCTTCTTTGACCTCGAGAGGTTCATTGTTGATTTTAAAGTTTAATTTGAAGGTAAAAGTAGAGCCTTTGCCAACTTCACTTTTTAATTTGATTTCGCCGCCCAACAACTCAATTAATTTTTTTACGATGGTAAGTCCAAGGCCGGTTCCGCCGTATTTTCGGTTTACTTCTACAGAGGCCTGAGAAAAGCTTTCAAAAACGGTTTGCAGTTTGTCTTCCGGGATTCCGATTCCGGTGTCGACAATTTCAAAATAAACGGTGGCATTTTCTTCTTCAATGGCATATAATTTGGCAATTACATTTACATGTCCGTTTTGAGTGAATTTTAATGCGTTGTTGATCAGGTTAAGTATGATCTGAGATAATTTGGTAGGGTCACCAATTAAATTATCGGGAATTGCTTCGTCCATTTCAAGGTTGAAGTAATTTTTGTTAGCCGTTGCGAGCTCTTTTAAGGAGCTTTGAATGTTGAATAACAACTCTTTCAGATGGAAAGAAATATGTTCGACTTCTACTTTTGTGGAGTCAATTTTGTTGATTTCAAGAATCTCGTTGATAAAAGTGGTCAGGTAGTTTCCGGAGAATTTTAAAGACTCGAGGTACTTTAGCTGGTTTTTTTTAGGACTGTCTTCGAGCAATAAATGCGTAATACCGTTGATTGCATTTAAGGGAGTCCGGAGTTCATGACTTACCGTTGACAAAAATTCCGATCTGGCTTTTGATGCTTTCTCTGCTTTGTTTTTAGCCAGAATGAGTTCTTTGTTTTTCTCTCTCAAAAGTAAATTATTCTGATTTCGAATAATGTTGTTTTTATAAAGAGCCAGACTCAAAAGAGATAAAATCGAAATTAAGGCAATCGCCAAGATGCTTACGAGTTTGGAGTATCGATACGTTTTTAATTGGATTTTCTCCTCGTTCTCTCGCTTTAAAGTAGTGCTGACAGACTGGCTGTGTTTGAATTTTTTAAACTGATTGGAGTCTAATTTGGCACTTTTTATTTTTAAAAGAGAGTTCTCGATCTGGTAGTATTCATCCAGATAGGAGTAAGCAAGGTCAAAATGTTTGTTTTTTTTGTAGTACTGACTTATGGCCAGAATTATTCTTGATTTTTGAACCAGATCATTGGTTTTGGCGTTTATTTCTAAAGCTTTGTCGAAATGAATGATAGCGGAATCATTTTGTTTCAGCTGCGTTTCAATTAATCCCAGTTGATAATACGCGTCAGTTTTAGTTTTTAAATTGGGCTTGTTGTCCGGTTTTTTGACTATTTTTTGAAAAGTTTCTATCGCTAAAGGAAAGTTGTTACTGGCCTTAAACGCGATTGCTTTTTCGTAGTGCAAAATTTCAGCTTTGTCAACAATATTTAATTTCTTTAAAAGAGAATCTGCTTTTTTATAATAAATTTCAGCGAGCTGATAATTGCCTTTTGCTACATTGGTTATGCCTATGTAGTGTAGTGCCAGTGCTTTGGTACAGGTTGGTTTTGCTTTATCAAACAAAGCAACACTTTTGTAAAAGTTTTTTAAAGCTTCATTATAATTTCTTTGGTTGTAGTAAATTTTGCCAAGCTTAAAAGTCTGATTGGCCAAATTATCGGGAAAGTTGTTTGTAGCACAAAAATCAATTGATTTCTGTGTGAAAAAAACAGCCTGATCGAATTTTTTGTTTTGAAGATTGGCGTTGGCTAACTTATTATAATAGAAAGCACTATCTGTATTCTGTTCCACTTGAGAATACAAAAACAGACTAAAAAAACTAATAAGAATTAAAAGATAATGTTTCATGTATCGCAATGCTTCTTACAATGAATCTTATGTTTTTTTCATCAGTAAAATCAAATCAATCAATCGTGATGAATAGCCAATTTCATTATCATACCAACCCACAACTTTTACCATTTTGTCAATAACGGAGGTTAATTGTGCGTCAAACAGACACGAATTTGTGTTGCCAATCACATCAACCGATACAATCGGATCTTCTGTGTAATCTAATATTCCTTTTAAATTTGTATTTGAGGCTTTTTCAAAAGCGGTGTTGATTTCTTCGATCGTCACGGCACGTTGCACATTAAATGTGATATCAGTTAATGAACCATCCGGAACGGGTACTCGAATTCCACAACCCCCTATTTTTTCATGCAATTTAGGGAAAATTTTTGTTAAAGCTTTAGCTGCGCCCGTAGTTGTTGGAACAATTGACTGACTGGCGCCTCTCGCACGGCGTAAATCCTTATGTGGTTGGTCGTGAAGACTCTGATCAGTAGTGTAAGAATGTATTGTTGTAATGTATGCCTGCTCAATACCGCATAGTTCTTCAATGATTTTAATCATCGGAGCAGCGTTATTTGTTGTGCAACTTGCATTCGAAACTATCGTTTCATTTCCATCCAGAATATGTTCGTTTACTCCAAGTACAACCGTTTTTATAGTATCAACTTCAGAAGGAGCAGAAAGAATCACCTTTTTGGCTCCAACTTCAATATGTTTGTTTAAATCTTCATGGGTCTTATACTTTCCTGTTGATTCGATTACAAAATCAATAGAATGACTTTCCCAGTCTAAATTTGAAATACTTTTTTCATGAAAAAATAAAAAATGCTTTCCATCAACGATAATCCCTTTTTCATCGTGACTTACTTTAAAAGGCAAGACACCATGTATACTGTCGTATTTGATCAGATGAGACATTGTTTTGTTATCTGCAATGTCATTTATAGCAACGACTTCAATTTCTGAATGGTTTAAAAGTAAACGAAATAAATTTCTTCCAATTCTTCCAAAACCGTTAATAGCAATTCTTGTTTTCAAGCGATTTAGTATTCAGTTAGTCCTTTTATCGGATTAAAATAAGCAATCGAATAGAAGGATAAATTTTATAAAATATGTTTTTGTGCTTTGTAGGAAGAACGAACTAAAGGCCCACTCTCCACATGACGGAAACCTAATTCAAGACCAAATTTCTCGTATTTGGCAAATTGATCCGGTGTTATGAATTCTTTTACGGGCAAATGTTTCTTGCTTGGTTGCAGGTATTGACCAATAGTCACTACATCTACATTTGCATTACGTAAATCGGTCATCGTTTGGAATACTTCTTCTTCCGTTTCACCAAGACCCAGCATAATACCTGACTTGGTTCTGTTGATTCCTTTTTCTTTCAGGTAACGCAATACTTCAAGGCTACGATCGTATTTAGCCTGAATACGCACCTCACGTGTCAAACGGCGTACCGTCTCCACATTATGTGAAACTACTTCAGGATTGGCTTCTACAATTCGGTCGATGTTTCTTTCGATTCCCTGGAAATCCGGAATTAAGGTTTCAAGAGTGGTATTTGGGTTCATTCTGCGAATTGCTTTTACCGTTTCAATCCAGATGATAGAACCACCATCTTTTAAATCATCTCGGTCAACACTTGTAATTACCGCATGTTTGATGTTCATGATTTTTATAGATCGGGCTACTTTTTCAGGTTCATCCCAATCGACAGTTTCCGGTCTTCCGGTTTTTACACCGCAAAACCCGCAAGAACGCGTGCAAACATTTCCGAGAATCATAAAAGTTGCTGTTCCTTCACCCCAACATTCTCCCATATTTGGGCAGCTTCCTGAGGTGCAAATAGTATTTAAACTATACTTGTCTACCAAACCACGAAGCTCTGTATATTTTTGTCCAATTGGAAGTTTTACTTTTAACCATTTCGGTTTTCCAGTTGGTATATTTTCAATGACTGTTTCCATAAATCAAAATTCAAAGCACAAAGATACGGAATGTAGTTTATTTGGAGATTCGTTTACCGGTTAATTTGCTGTTGATATCTATTAACTGTTGGTATGGCTTTTGCGTATAATTTTGTGTTACTGTTAAAACTTTAATTTTACACGGCTATTTTTATTTGTTTACTTAATTTTTGATTTGTTTATGGATTGAAGTCAAAGAATTATGATATCGGTTTGATTTTTACCCGTATAAAATTTATATCTTTAATTGTTAAAAAATTAACCGAAAAGAAATAAAATAGTATTTCGTTAGTAGTACATTTGATGTTAAATTGTAATAGTATAAAAACATGAAAAAGAAATTTATTGTATTGGGAGTTTTGTTTGCCACTTTTGGTTTTACTAGAATGAATGCGCAAATTAGTTTTGGAGATAAAGCCATTGGAGCTGTTCAAAAAGGAATCACAAGTTTTACTTTGAGTAATGCTGACGCTGCAAAGTTGTCTAAAGAAGCGGTAGTTAAATTAGATGCAGAACATGAAATTGCAGGTCCAACGGATGGTTACACTTTGAGGTTGAATCGTGTTTTTGGAAAATATACTACCGGTGAAGGGTATACCTTAAATTATAAAGTATATAAAGTTAAAGAAGTAAATGCTTTTGCAACGGCAGACGGAAGTGTTCGTGTATATTCGGGTTTAATGGATATTATGGATGATAATGAATTGCTTGCGGTAATCGGTCATGAAATTGGTCACGTTGCCAATAATGATTCAAGAGACGCGATGAGAGCAGCGTATCAAAAAGAAGCTTTGATTGATGGAGCTGCATCTCAATCAGCGACTATTACATCAGTTACAGACAGTCAGCTGGGTAAAATCGGAAGCGCTATGATTGATAGTAAACATAGTAGAAAACAAGAAGCAGAAGCAGATTTGTTTTCGTACAATTTCATGAAGAAAAATGGATATAACGTGAATGCCGAAGAATCTGCATTCCGAATTCTGGCCAAAATGAGCGAAGGAGCTGAAGCTTCTTTTATCGATCAGATGATGAGTTCACATCCGGATTCTAAAAAGAGAGCGGATGATGCGAAAGCCAGAGCAGAAAAAGATGGTTTGTATAAAGCGTATGTACAACAGAAAATTGTAAACACAGCACCGTCTAAAAAAGCAACAACGACCAAAAAAACAACTAAAAAGAAGAAATAATTCTTGGTTGTCGTAAAATAAAACCCGACAGGTTTCAAAAACCTGTCGGGTTTATTTTTTTATTAGATTAACCTAAAACATGGTGCGCTAATACTTTCTGCACTTCGTATACGTTTACCGATTTGTTAAATTGTTTTACGATACTTGGTTGTAATTCGCTGGCCACCCAGATTTTTAATTCAGCGTCAAGGTCAAAAGTACCTGCTGTCTCGATACTGAATCTTGAAATGCTTTTGTAAGCAATTGATCTGTATTCGGTTTTGCTTCCTGTTATTCCTTGTTTGTCTACCAGAATTAATCTTTTGTTTGTAAAAATAAAAGTGTCTCTGATTAGTTTAAAACCCATTTCGATTTCCTCACGGTCTGTTAGAAGCTGACCGTAATTTTTAACTAAATCCTCTTGACTAACGGTGCCTGCGTTACCAAGTAAAGCCGAAAATATTCCCATTTTTATTGTTTTTAATTTTTAATACAATTCTTTTTATAAGCTGTAAATGTAGTTGATTTTGCTGATTTTATGAATTGGATTTTTACTTTGTGGAAATAGTTGTTATTGTGGAAGGAGGGGGAGGTTTTTTTTGTTTCATGTTTCAAGTTTCATGTTTCATGTTTCAACTGAGACTGAGACTGAGACTGGGGCTGAGACTCTGCATGAGGGTTTAACCGCGAAGTTCGCAAGGTTTTGCGCAAGGGGCGCTTTTTTGTTTGTTAAATGGTGGGGCTGTTAAGTTTTTGAGCTGTAAGTAGGATGGGAAATGTGAACTGGAAAATGTGAACTGGAAAATGTAAACTGTAGAATGTGAACTGTAGAATGTGAACTGAGACTGAGACTGAAACTGAAAACTGAGACAGCACTTTGGGAGAAAGAACAAAAAAACGGCTGCCTTTTTAAGACAGCCGTTTTTCTCGTTTGGTTATTCAGCTTCCGTTTTGATTGTTATTGGAAGGTTATATGCGGTGCGGACTGCTTTTCCGTTTAGGATTCCGGGAGTCCATTTTGTTTTTAGTGATTTTAGAACGCGAACAGCTTCTCTTCCCATTCCGTAACCAGGATCATTTTTTACCATGATATCTGTTAAAGAACCGTCTTTTTCAACTACAAAAGATACATAAACTCTCAACGTTCTTTCGGCGTCTAATTCCGGTCTTTGGAAATTATTTCCAACGAACGTATAGAACTTGGCCATTCCTCCTGGGAATTCCGGCATTTTGTCTAATGCAGTTGCAAGCACTGGTTCATTAGTGTTGGGAACAGATGGAGTAACTCCTGTACCATTACCGGTTGACGGTAAAACGTTTGTAGTCGCAATTCCATTTCCTGTTGTATTTGTTACCACGGGAGCATTAACTGTATTTGGAGCTATTTCTTCAACAGCAGCCTGTGATGCCGCAACTACGACCGGATTTGTCAATTGAACTGCCTCTGTTACCTGTGTCGCGGCAGTTTGTTGTGTCGGAGGAGGTGGTGGCGGTGTTACTTCATGAGTCAGATCTACCTGTGTAACAATGAGCGGGTCGCTTATTGGAATGTCAGTTGGTATCGGAGTTACGTCTACTTTTTTGAATTTACTAATCAGCATAGAGGCAGTTCCTAACGAGGCTATAACCAATAATCCTCCGAATAAGGCTGTTATGGAGTTTTTAGCACTTTCTTGGCGCAATTGATACGCTCCGTATTCTTTGTTTTTGTTTTCGAAAACAAGATCGGTCCACTTGGTTTCATAGATGCTTAGTTTTGACATGTTTAATTGGATTTTAAGGTTAAGTAAAAATTACATCATAAGCAACGAAAATTTAATTTGGTTGTCATTAAAAACAAAAGAACTTTAGAGGGTTGATAATTCACTTTTTTAAGAAAAAATACATGGATATTTCATTCTTTACCGAAAGATAGTAAATTATCTTTTGCGTTCAATGATTTCGGCTAATAATTTTTTAGCGCGTAGTAATTTTACTTTTACGTTGCTTAAAGGCTCATCAATTTTGAGTGCAATCTCCTGATAACTCATTTCCTGAAAATAACGAAGCTGAATTACTTCCTGATAGTGGGGTTTTAATTCTTTGATGCATTGTAGTAAGCGGGACAGGTTTTGCTCTTTAATTAAAGCATCTTCGGCAGACGGAGTGGTGTCAGCGATATTGTAAGCCTGTTGGTCCTCAGCATCAGTGATTTCTATAAAAAGATTGGTTTTCTTTTTACGTAACAGATCAATATAAACATTTTTTGCAATTGCAATTAACCAGGTGTTGAATTGAAATTCCGGGTTGTAGGAAGCAATCTTGTCAAAAGCTTTTGAGAAGGTCTCAATGGTAATATCTTCGGCAGTGGTTTCGTTTTCTGTACGTTTTAACATAAATCCGTACACTTCATTCCAATAAAAATCTAACAAAAAAGTAAAGGCGATCTGATCGCCTTTTTTTGCTTTTTCTATTTTAGAATTTATTTCCAATGTACGGGTTTTGAAAAGATATTAGTTATAAAGATATTAATTTGCGTGAATATAAGCATGATTTCTACAACAGGAAACCAAGCTCTAAGATCTTTTTCTTTCAATTTTGATGCCGAAAATCCAATTACAATCCACGCAATAGTGTAACGTGTCGCCAGCAAAGCCAATACAGCAATCCATTGAAATTGGAAAGCCAATAAAAGGATAACTAATATAAAGAAAAATAATTGTGAGGTATAAAAAAGACCTAACTGAATTTTATCAAAAACTTTGTAATAATTTGCTGTAGCAACATGCCTTCTTTTTTGAGCAAACCATTCTCTGTAAGTTTCTTTTGGTTTTGAGTAAGTGAAACTGTCAGGTGTGTAAGCGATGGCTGTGTTGTTTTTGTTTGCTGCCTGATTGACAAACAAATCATCATCACCGGAGCGAATCTGAATGTGTTCAATAAAACCATTTACATTAAAAAACTCTTCTTTTTTATAGGCAAGATTTCGCCCGACTCCCATATACGGAGCCCCGACTTTTGCCCACGATAAATATTGCATGGCAGTAAGAACAGTTTCGAAACGAATGACTTTATTTAACAGAGAACGCTCTATTTTATCATAACCTCCATATCCCAAAACAATAGTTCTGTTCATGGTAAATTGCGAGGTCATTGCTGTAATCCAGTCTTTAGATGCCGGATAACAATCCGCATCGGTAAAGAGTAAGTATTCTTTTTTTGATGCTTTGATTCCTAAGGTCAATGCATATTTTTTATTGCCCCAAAAGGCTTCATTGTTTTCTACTTTTACCAAACGAACGTTTGCGTATTGTTTCTCAAATTCTTCAAAAGCTTCGAGTGTTTCATCACTTGAGGCATCATCAATTAAAACAATTTCAAAATCCGGATAGTTTTGTTCCGCTAATAACGGAATGTATTTTTTTACGTTTTCTTCTTCGTTTTTAGCACAAACAATTACGGAAACCGGAATATTCTTTGGCGTGATACTTTGTGGTTTACCAAAAGCGAATTTTCCAAAAATACCCAGATAATAAGAAAGTTGGATGACAACAACAGCAATAAAAAAGTAAAAAATGAATGTAAGCATCTGATTTTAATGTCTTTTGATTTTTGAATCTTGCGAGTGCAAATGTACTTATGAATTCCTAATTTTCAATGGTTAAAACCAATTTACTTTCGGCATTTTGACATTTCGTTTGCAACAGCAATAGCCTGAGGGTTTTCGGTTTTTTTTAATTCCGAAATTATGTTTTTGTAATTGTGATCATCCCTGTTTTGAGATAGTTTTTTTGTCGCCTGAATTTCATCAATTTCTATTTCAAAACCAAAGATTCCTCTGGCTTCACGCATTGTTTTCGCAGATAAATCTTCCAGACGAATCGGATTCTCTGAGTTGGCTTCGTATTTATCTACTAATTTTTTAAGTCCTTCGAGTGTTACAGTTTCATCCGTGATTTTAATACGGCCATAAACATGTACGGCTATATAATTCCATGTTGGTACATTTTCGTGATCGTACCAGGAAGGCGAAATATAACTGTGAGGTCCTGAAAATACAGCCAAAACCTGGTCGTTTTCTGCAAAACCTTCTGCCTGTGGATTTAATTTTGAGATATGCCCCTGTAAAACCTCTTTTCCGTCAGCGTTAATTTCGAGTTCTATCGGAATATGCGTGGCACATAATTTTCCGTTGGTCTGATTGATCAGAATGCCAAAACTATTCTCTTTCAAAAAAGTTTTGATTGCTTCCGGATCTTCGTTTTTATAGAGCTGAGGTGTGTACATTTTAGTTGGTGTTATCGAGTTAAAAAAACGACCGAAGTAAATAGTTTCAGGTCAGTTTATGTATTTCGTGTAATTTACGATAATTCATTTAATACAGTTTTAGAAAAACAAGCCCTTTTTTTGTTCTTGACGACCGTTCTTAAGTTTCCGTTATGCCGTCACCTTCTTTGACTTTGTTCTCTAATATAAACGGTAAAACGTCGGTCTGACTTCCTTCTGTCATTAAAACAAATATAAGTGTTTTCTTATTGTTTATTCGCCGGTATTACTGTTTTTTATTATTTTGGACTTAAGAACGTAATGAGCGAATCTCTATCGTTGTTTTTAATTTTGAATTAGAGTTTCCTCAGAATTAAATAAACTTGGACTGATGCTTATATATAAAATAAGGACTCCAATTAAAGTAAAAGCTGCTCCTTCAATTAAACATTGTATGGCAAAGTCATTAGAAAACAAGGTTCTAAAGGGATTGAAAAAATGAGAGATTACCTCTCTTCTGAAAAATTTCAATCTCAAAAGAACGTACATTACGATTGCAACCAAAATGGTGTTTAGTGCCGAAAGTTTGTTTTTCCAGTTTAGATAAGAAATGATTAAGATTCCAAATGACAAACCATAAAAGATCCATATGTAAACGTTGGGCCAGAAATTAAAACTCTCTTCTTTTGTTGGGAAAAATCGAGTCCAGTGTTCTAGTTTTTGATAGTGAAAATGATTCTTTGCGAAGAAAATCTCATCGGCTACCGTATAAAATCGGAGTTGCATAATACCATTAACGAAGAAAATCATTCCTAATAATTGAATTAAAACAATTCGTATGTTAAGTTTTTTCATGTAGAAATTAAATTCTTAGACTATTTTTTAAATTACATTTACTTCAGCTTCGATATGAATACCGAATGTTTTGAAAACAGTATCCTGTACCGCTTTGGAAACTGCTAAAATTTCCTGTCCTGTTGCATTTCCGTAATTC
This sequence comes from Flavobacterium sp. ABG, assembly GCF_001027725.1. Taxonomy (NCBI): domain Bacteria; kingdom Pseudomonadati; phylum Bacteroidota; class Flavobacteriia; order Flavobacteriales; family Flavobacteriaceae; genus Flavobacterium; species Flavobacterium sp. ABG. Next base: position 191,941 of record NZ_LEKS01000003.1, on the reverse strand, counting down.
ACCAAAACCAAGGCCTGATTTTTATGTACTCCGGCATCTCCAAAACGTTTTCCTTTAAAACCCGCTTGCTCAATCAACCAGCCTGCCGGAACTTTTACCTCTGTTTCCGAAACTTCATAAAATTTCATTTCAGGGAATTTTTGATGGATCTTTTCGAAGTCCGATTTTAACAGAATCGGATTTTTAAAGAAACTTCCGCTGTTGCCCAATTCTTTAGGGTCCGGCAATTTGCTTTGTCGGATCGCAATTACAGCATTGCTCACATCCTTCAGGGTAGGTGTAGTAATGTTGTTTTTAGCTAATTCGGCCTGAATATCTCCGTACGAAGTATTAATTTTATGATTGCGTTTGGTTAGTTTATAAATCACAGCTGTGATGATATACTGATCTTTAATTTCATTTTTGAAAACACTTTCTCTGTAACCAAAATTACAATCAGCATTAGTGAAAGTTTTGATTTCCTGAGACTCAATGTTTATCGCTTCACAAGAAACAAAAGTATCTTTGATTTCCGTTCCGTAAGCGCCAATATTCTGAACTGGAGTTGTGCCAACATTTCCCGGAATCAGGGACATGTTTTCTAACCCACCAAAATTATTTTCAATCGTCCAAAGAACAAAGTCATGCCATGTTTCGCCCGCCTGACTTTCAACCCAGACAAAATCATCATTTTCTTCAATGATTTTTTTTCCTTTTAAATCAATATGAATTACCAAAGCATCAATATCCTGAGTCAGAAGCATATTACTGCCGCCGCCCAAAATGAATTTCTTCTGGTTTTTATTTTCTTGTAAAACGGTTTTCAGTTCGGCAATAGAGTGAACGGCAACAAATTGTTTTGCTTTAGCTTCAATACCAAATGTATTGTGTTTTTTTAAAGAAAAATTGGATTGAATTTCCATAAATAAAAAAGGCTTTTTTAGAGAATTAATTCTGAGGCCAAAAGTAAGGATTATAATTTATTTGAACTGCCTTTTTATTTGTTATCGAATTCTGATTTTTTCTTTACTATTGGAGATAAAACAAGGCCAATTATAAAACCGCTCAAAAGACCTCCAATATGGGCTGCATTGTCAATACCGCCGGTTAATCCCATTAATAGATTATAAGCGATAAATATTAAAGTACTGGTCATAAAAACAGTACTAAACTCTTTTGGAAATACCTCTTTTAATAGTAAAGCAAGAAATATCCCATAAAGCCCGAAAATAGCACCGGAAGCACCCACACTAACAGTTGCATCGAACCACCATATGCTTGCTAAACTTGCAAGAAGACCAGTTAACAAATAGAGAAGTAAAAATTTGGTTTTCCCTAAAACAGGTTCTAATAAAGCGCCAATAAATAAAAGTCCAAACATGTTTGACGCTAGATGGATTATTCCACCATGAAGAAATGTAGCAGTTAGGAGTCTCCACCATTGCCCATTGATTGTAGAGGGTTTAAAGTTGGCTCCCCATTGCAGTAAATCTTTTCCTTCGAACTGCATAAAACCAAGACCTGAAATAACCATTATAAGAAAAACTATAATGTTAATGTTTACTAAGACTGGTGTTATATAATAGTCTTCTTTTGGAAGGAGAATATCAAAGGCTTCTTTTAGGCTTTTGTTTCTGGCTTTTCTTCTGTTTTTAAAATCATAAACCGCTCCCGTTTTTAGTTTTGCAAATAGAAGGAAAATTAACGAGATGAAAAGTCCGCCGCTTAATAGGATAAAAAACCACTCTAATTTGTCGCCATTTCTTTTCTCAAAACGTTCCTTATGGGCTTTAAAAATAATTGGTTTTTTAAAATCGTATTGCGTGTTTTTGGTAACAGCATCGTCAAAATTGTCATGATCTTTAGTTTCGCCGATCGCCTCCAGATAAGTGAAATCACTAAAATCGGTATATTTAAATTCTTGGCTTATCGTTTGTGCGAATTCGTTGCGATAATATTTTTTATCATCAGATGAAAGACTGTTGCTTATACTATGTGTGTATTTCTGTCCCAGCCAATATTCACATTCCGTTTTTGAGGTGTCTTTGGCTGTTCTGAAAATGGGTATTGTAACATAAATTTCGATATTGAAAGTTGTATTGCCTTTTCCACTAAGAGAGGACGTGTTTAGAACGCCAATATTTCTTTTGTCTATGTAACATCTTTTTAAAGTATAATATTTCGTTTTTTCTAATTTCTGTATTTGGTAAATATCTTTAAGGTCGGTTACTTTTCCTGTGGCGGTTGTTAAATACTCTTGGGCTGTAATGGTAGGTATGACAATTATAGCTGCTGCTAAAAAACAAATAAAAGAAGGTGTGTCGTCTTTTTTAAAACGAAGTAATTTTACTCTCGGGTATAAAAAAAAGTAAATCGAAAGGCAGGCTAATCCGATCGGAAGCCAGAATTTTAAAATATCTTCCTTAATAGAAAATAATTCTAGTTGGATAAAAAGGAGCCAGTGTAAAAAAGTATAACCTAGTATAGAACTTATTGTAATTAGTAAAAATGGAAGGTAGATTAATTTAAATTTTTTTGTAAAATCTGTCATTTTGTGTTTCTGAATGGGCAATTTTTGTAATGGTTTTGGGGTAACAGTAAGTTTTTTTAACTGCAGTATTTGTAAAGGCGGTGAGGCTTAGTTTTAAACCTTGCGGCCTTTGCGAAAAAATCCTTGCGAGCCTTGCGGTTAAGTAACGCTACATATCTCGTAAGCCAAGTAATTCATGGTATTTATCTGCAATCATTTTCATGTTGCTGCTGTAATTCGCATTTTCCTCAACAAATTTTCTGTTCTGCAGTACAGCCTGATTTCGGGATTCCGGATTTTCAAAAGACCAAATAAGTTCTTCTGCCAGTTTTTCGATATCGTCAATTGTTATTAACTGACCGTTTTTTCGATGTGTGATCCAGCTCTGATTTCCGGGAATGTCGGAAACTACAGGATAACAATGGCAAGCCATGGCTTCAAATAAAGAAGCAGAAACCCCTTCGGTTATTGGCATGCTGATGTAGATATTCGATTGTTGTAGTAATTTAGGAAGTTCCGTATTCGGGATCCTTCCTGTAAAAACCACCTTGTTTTCTATCTGTAAGGTTGAAGCTAAATCTTTCAAATAAGTCAAACGGGTACCGTCACCAACGATAGTCAGTGTGAAATCAATTCCTTTTTGGTGAACAATCGAAAAAGCTTTTAGGATGGAATCGTGTCGGTATTCCGGTTGCAAAGAACGGGTTACGATGGCTTCAATTTTGGTGGAATTTGAAGTTGAAGGAGTAAAAAGAGACAAATCAATACCTTTTGGCAGCACCAAAACTTTGCTCATGTCAACACCAATTTCCTTCATTGAAATGGTCATGACCGGTCCCCAGGCATGAATTAGATGTGCTTTTTTGAAAGCGTATTTCTGAATGATTTTTTTTAAAGGCAATAAAACAGAACCCTCAGGCCATAAATCGGTTCTTCCCTGTTGTGCAATGGCGATGGTTTTGGCGCCTGATAAAGCGGCTAAAAAACCGTAACTGGTCGTTCTTTCAGCAATAACCATATCCGGTTTTTCCTGACGAATGATTTTGCGAATGGAAAGAGGAGCAAACAGGTATTCTGCAATACGTTTGAAACGGTTCAGTTTCGTATTGTTTGGAGTTTTAAGCTCCCAGGTGCAAATCTCAAAATCACCAAACTCCTTCAGGCCTTTCATCCAGGTGATAGCGTCGGCACGATAAGATTCGCCAAGAAAAAGTATTTTTCTTTTCATTCAATGCGTTTTAGCCGCGAATTTCACGAATTTTCACGAATTAATTGGTGTTAATTCCTGGAATTCGTGGTAAAAAAATATATGGGTTTAAAATTCATTGGTATTTTTTGCCACAGATTCACACAGATTAGAAAGATTAAAAGGATTTAATTCCTGTTTATGATCTAATCTGTGTGAATCTGTGGCGAAAAATTTATATAGATCTAAATCCGTTTCAAAAAATAATCTGTGCGAATCTGTGAAATCTGTGGCAAATAAAATTTAAAATTCATCCGTATCTAAAGCACGGTTGATGAATTCGTTTAAAGGTTTTAACGCAATTAGTTTTTGACTCATTTTAGCAACGAAGTCTTTTTGAGCCACTTCTTTTATGTCGTATTTTTGAGAAGCTGTAAAACTTTTCAATTTTAAGAATTCAATTGCAGGGTGATCTTTCTCATAACCACGTGGCGGGTTTTTAAGCGAATTACTCTCGTTGATATCAAAACTGCCAAACTCTTTTTTGAAGTTTTTGTCGGATAGAATTCCTTCTAAATCATCGTAAAAAAAAGCAATTTCTTTTCTGACTTTTTTTAAATCATCCGATTCAGGGGAATAAAATCCTCCGGCAATAAAACTGGCACCTTTTTCAATGTGAACGTAATATCCGGCACGGTTTAAGCCTTTGGTTCCGCCCGATATCCAGACACCCAAATGGGCTTTGTAAGGAGATTTGTCTTTAGAAAACCGAATGTCACGGTTGATCCTGAAAGTACAATTTTTGACTTCAAGTAACTCTAATGAAGGGTCAAGCGGTTTCATTACATCCAGAAAATCACTTACCAATTGGTGGTAATCTTTTTTGAAAACTTCGTATCTCTTTTTGTTGTCCTGAAACCAATCTCTGTTGTTGTTGGCTTTTAGATCGTCTAAAAATTGCAATGATTCTTTCGTTAGCATAGTCGGGAGTTTATTGCAGTTGTTTTTTTAAGTCCTGTTCGCTGATGAAACCTACGTTTCTCCATTTGACTTCTTTTTTCTCGTATAAAAACATAGTTGGAAGTTGGTCTATTTTCATTTCTGTAGTCAATGTTTTGTTTTTGTCCACATCGATTCGAATAATGGTTACCTGATCTCCCATTTCTTTTTGCATTTTCAATAAGTACGGTTCCATTTGTTTGCAGGGACCACACCATTCGGCGTAAAAGTCTACTAAAACTTTTTTGTCCGTATTCAGTAATTTATTAAAATCATCCTGAGTCATTCCGATTTGGGCGGTTGATGGTTTAGATAATCCTTCTGCGTTCCAGCTCATGATTCCGCCTTCTAATTCGTATACTGTCGTAAAACCTAATTCGTTTAGTTTTGCAGCCGCTTTTTTACTTCTTCCACCACTTAAACAATAAACAAAAACAGGTTTAGATTTGTCGTAAGTTGCCGCTTTTGTAGCGAAATCTTCGTCATTCCAGTTAACATTTATGGCATTGTCTATGTGTTCAGATGCAAATTCATCAGGGGTTCTAACGTCTAAGATTTGAGGGTTTTCGGTAGTTTTTATTTTTTCTGCAAATACTTTCGGGCTGATTTCCTCAAAAGAGTTTGTCTGTTTTTGGTTGCAAGATGTAATGGTAAATACGGTTAGTAGCAGTAATGTTGAAAAGAATTTCATGGGACTTGATTTTTAAAATAGTACCGCTAAAGTAATGATTTTTCATTTTTGTATTCTGAATGAAATCATAAATTAAAGATCTTGTAACTCTGATGTGTCGATTTTACGATTGTTTCAGTACGTTCCGGATGCGTATCAGAAATAAAAAGTTGACCAAACGTTTCACTGTTGACCATCTCGATGATTTTTGCAACACGACTTTCGTCTAGTTTGTCAAAAATATCATCAAAAAGCAAAAGCGGTTTTACACCACTCTGTTTTTTTAGAAATTCAAACTGGGCCAATTTTAAAGCAATCAAAAAGGACTTTTGCTGCCCCTGTGAACCGAATTTTTTGATCGGATAGGAGTCAATTTCAAATGATAAATCATCCTTATGCACACCGGCACTTGTATAATGTAAAGCACGATCCTTATTGATGGTTTCTTGTAAAAGAGTCAATAAGTCTTTTTCAAACAAATGACTTTCATAAACCAGCTGTACCGTTTCTTCAGAGCCGGTTATGGATTGATGATGTTTGTTGAATATAGGAATGAATTGTTCCAGGAAGTCTTTTCGTTTTTCAAAAATAGATTTTCCAAAAACATTTAATTGCTCATTATATATAGATAAGGTATCGTTGTCAAAAACGTGATTGAGCGCAAAATACTTTAATAGCGCATTTCGCTGTACAATTATTTTCTGATATTGTATAAGTTGTTGCAGGTAAGTGCTGTCTAATTGCGAGATCACACTGTCCATAAATTTACGACGTGTTTCGCTACCTTCCACAATTAAATCACGATCGGCAGGCGAAATGATTACCAAAGGAATAAATCCGATGTGGTCCGAGAATTTATCGTAAGCCTTGCCGTTTCTTTTTAAGATTTTTTTCTGCCCTTTTTTTAAGCTGCAAACAATTTGTTCCGTTCTGTCGTTTTTCTCTAATTCCGCATCAATTACAAAAAACTCTTCACCATGTTTGATGTTTTGCACGGCCAAGGGATTGAAATAACTTTTTCCGTACGCCAAATGATAAATAGCGTCGAGTACATTCGTTTTTCCAATTCCGTTTTTTCCAACAAAACAATTAATCTTAGTGTCGAAGTCAAAACTGACTTCGGAGAAATTTTTATAATTGAATAAAGAGATTTTGTTTAAATGCATTTTTAAGCTCTAAGGATAAAATTGGTTGTTCTGTAGCAGTACTTTTTCTTTCAGATTCGTTTTTTCTGCCTCCGATTTGAAAGAACTGGTTTGTTAAAACTTCTTTTTGGTCTTTTTAAATCAGTGATAATTGGTGAAATCTGTAGCAAAAACAATAGTTTGAGCAGAGATAAGCCAGGTTTGGAAACCATAAAATTTGAGGGTGCAAATTATCGAAAAATATCGATATAAAAGACTTTTAGTGCTTTTGAGGATGAATTATTTTGTTGCTGAAGTGGAAGGACTTAGGAGATTTGAAATTATTTTTTCTAAAATAGTGATAAAATTGATTTTTTTTACGTCGGTTTCAATAAAAATTTTATTTTTGCCGTTCACTAAATTAATTTTAAATGGCTACTTACAATAAAAGAGGATATAAAGCACCAAAAGAAAAGGAAGTTAAAGAAGTAAATGAGGAACAACAAGTAATCATTGACGAGAAAGACAGCACAACAGCTGGTGTTTTTTCTAAGTTAGATGAAACTGCTTCTAAAACTGAGGATTGGGTTGCTAAAAATCAAAAAATCATTATTGGTTTAGTTGCCGGTATTGCGGTTGCGACAATTGGATATTTGGCTTACCAAAAATTTATTGAAGCGCCTAAGCAAGATGAGGCTGCAAACGAAATGTTTGTTGCTCAACAAAATTTTCAAAAAGCAACAGACGGTGTAGCTAGTGATTCTTTATACAAATTGGCATTAAACGGTTCTGAAGGGAAATTCGGATTTGTGAAAATTGCTGACGAATATTCTGGAACTGATGCTGGAAACCTAGCAAACTACTATGCAGGTATGGCTTATTTGAATACAGGTAAATTTGATGATGCTATTAAATATTTAGGGGACTTTAAATCAGAAGATTTGATTTTAAGTGCTTTGGCTAAAGGAGCAATCGGAGATGCTTACTCTCAAAAAAATCAACAAAAAGAAGCTTTAAGCTATTATGTAAAAGCAGCTGAATCTAATAAAAACGATTTTACAACACCTCGTTTCTTGCTAAAAGCCGGTAAAACTGCTTTGGCTTTAGGTCAAAAAGAAGATGCTTTAAAGTATTTTACAGACATCAAAGAAAACTTCGATGCAACTCCGGAAGCTGCTTCTGTTGATGTATTGATTGGATTAGCGCAATAAAAATATTAGAATGTAGATTTTAGATTGTAGATTTGTATTTCAGAATCTGAAATCTAAAGTAAAATCTAAAATCTTAAATATAAAGATGGCTACCGAAAATAAAAATTTATCAGAATACGATAAAAACACAATCCCAAATGCGAAAGACTTTCGATTTGGGATTGTTGTTTCTGAGTGGAATGAAACGATAACAGAAGGACTTTACAATGGTGCATTTGATGCCCTGGTTGATTGTGATGTTCCGGCTCGACAAATTATCCGTTGGAATGTTCCGGGAAGTTTTGAGCTGATTTATGGCGCAAAAAAAATGCTTCAGACCCAAAATGTTGACGCCGTTATCGTAATTGGATGCGTAATCCAGGGAGAGACGAAACATTTTGATTTTGTGTGTGAAGGCGTAACACAAGGAATTAAAGATCTGAATGTTCAAACAGATATTCCGGTTATTTTTTGTGTTTTGACTGATAATACGATGCAACAATCTATTGACAGAAGTGGCGGAATTCACGGAAACAAAGGAACAGAAGCGGCAATTGCAGCTATAAAAATGGCCTACATCCGTCAACAAGCCTCTATGTCACATCCGTTCAATCAGCCTTTGTTGTCTTCAGGTGCACTTCAAATTGAAGAAACACAAAAAAAGATAGAGAAAAAATAAAACACAATCGTTTTAAAAATACTAAAACCTATACTGTGTAAAAATAGTATAGGTTTTTTGTTTTTTTTATGAGTTTAGATGCTCTGAATCACCATCAAAATTCATTAAATTTGTACACCTTGGTTTTTAAAACCAGATAAAATTAACAATATCAATCTGAGATTTTGCAGTTGGCTGAAATCGAGGACAGAACCTTAAACCCAAATTTCTTAATGTCGAGTATTATTCAATTACTTCCTGATCACGTTGCTAATCAAATTGCTGCTGGAGAGGTGGTTCAAAGACCCGCTTCTGTTGTAAAAGAGCTATTAGAAAATGCTGTTGATGCAAAAGCAACCGACATTAAGCTAATTATTAAAGAGGCCGGAAAAGCGCTGGTTCAGGTTATTGATAATGGTATGGGAATGAGTGTGACCGATGCACGTTTGTGTTTTGAACGTCATGCAACTTCTAAAATCCGTCAGGCCGAAGATTTATTTTCGCTGCATACCAAAGGTTTTCGTGGAGAAGCATTGGCTTCTATTGCGGCGATTGCGCACATGGAAATGAAAACCAAACAAGATCAGGAAGAACTGGGAACGCATATTGTTATTGAAGGCAGTAAGTTTGTTTCTCAGGAAGTGGCTGTTCTGCCAAAAGGGACTTCATTTGCTGTTAAGAATTTATTTTTTAATATTCCAGCCCGACGTAATTTCTTGAAATCAGATACGGTTGAATTTCGCCATGTTATGGATGAGTTTCAGCGTGTAGCCTTGGCGCATCCTAATATTCATTTTACTTTTTATCATAACGGCAGCGAATTGTATAATTTGCCGGCTGCGGGATACCGTCAGCGAATTGTAGGGATGATGTCCGGTAAAACCAATGAAAAATTAGTTCCGGTAAACGAAGATACAGAGATTATAAATGTTCAGGGATTTGTTTGTAAACCTGAATTTGCTAAGAAAAACAGGGGAGAGCAGTTCTTTTTTGTAAACGATCGTTTTATAAAAAGTGGTTATTTGCACCACGCTGTAATGGCGGCTTACGACGGACTTTTGAAAGACGGTTCGCAACCCAGTTATTTCTTGTACCTGCAAGTTCCGCCAAATACAATCGATATCAACATTCATCCGACCAAAACAGAAATCAAGTTTGACGATGAACAAGCGTTGTATGCTATTTTAAGAGCGTCAATCAAACATAGTTTAGGGCAATTTAATGTGGCTCCTGTGCTTGATTTTGATCGGGATTCTAATTTAGACACACCGTATCATTATAAAGATTTAGAAGGCGAAACGCCAACCATTCAGGTAGATGGTACTTTTAATCCGTTTACAGATGACAAAACCAATCAGCATTACTCTAAATCCAGTTCAGGATCCGGTTCTTCCGGTAGTTCAGGTTCAGGATCGGGTTCGTACTCCTCCGGTTCCGGTTCTTATTCAGGATATTCTAAAAGAGTAGAGCCTACCGCAAGTTGGGAAAGTTTGTACGTTGGTTTAGAGACGGAAAGTATAGAAAGTTCTCCTTTTACTTTCGAAAATGAGGAAGTTACTTCGTCTTTGTTTAATGATGAAGATGTAGAGCAAGCCATTCAGAAGACTTATCAAATTCATAAAAAGTATATCGTTTCTCCTATAAAATCGGGAATGGTTATTGTCGATCAGCAACGCGCACATCAGCGTATTTTGTACGAGCAATTTTTGTTGAATATGACCGTAAATCAAGCTTCCAGTCAGCAATTGTTGTTTCCGTTGGACTTGTTTTATTCGTCAGCAGAAATGGAATTGATCGAAGAATTGAAACCTTCATTAGAAACAACCGGTTTTGTTTTTGACGCAGCAAAGGCGGATCATATTGTGATTTCCGGTATTCCCGTGAATATTACAGAAAGTGAAGTTTCGCTTGTAATCGAACAATTGTTAAGTGATTTGCAAGACGGAATTCCAGCAAGTAGTTACAGTCAGAATGATACCATTGCCAAATCAATGGCTAAAAGTTTAGCGGTTAAAACCGGGTCTTATTTAACCGAGAAAGAACAGGATAATCTGGTTAACGGATTGTTTGCTTGTAAAGACCCCAATATTTCACCTTTTCAGAAACCTACCTTCATCACCATGCGTGTTGAGGATATAGATAAAAAGTTTGCCTTATGATGAACATGACTCCCGTAGTAAAACAGTTATTGATAATAAATATTATCTTTTTTATAGGATCGCAACTTGTCCCGATTTCTTATGACTATCTGGCACTTTTTTATCCGGAGAGTACCAGTTTTAGGGTTTGGCAGCCGATTACACATATGTTTATGCATGCTAAGTATCCGAATTTGATGCATATTTTGTTTAATATGTTTGCATTATATAGCTTCGGTTCTGCATTAGAGCATTTTTGGGGTGGAAAGAAATTTCTGTTTTTCTATATTTCATGTGGTTTAGGTGCGGCGCTGTTGCATACTGCTGTGAATTATGTACAATTGCATTCTCTTTTAGATTCAGTTGCTAATTTAAATTTATCAAAATCTGAGCTCCAATTGATTTTAAATACAGATTTTAAATTTTTATTTAATGCTGACGGACAAATGAATCCCGGTGCTGTTTCTACTATTTTGAATAAGGTACATTGTACACAAGAACAGTTTAATATTCTGGCTCAGGCTAATGGAATTACAGGATCAACTGTTTTAGGAGCGTCAGGAGCTATTTATGGTTTATTAACGGCTTTTGCTTTTATGTTTCCTAATGCAGAACTGGCATTGATGTTTATTCCAATTCCGATTAAAGCAAAGTATTTTGTTCCGGGAATTTTGGCTGTCGACTTGTTTTTAGGATTTAAAGGAAGTTCTATATTTGGCAGCGGAGGAACAGGAATTGCGCACTTTGCTCATATTGGTGGGGCAATAACCGGTTTTTTAATGATGTTGTATTGGAAAAAGAATCAATTTAATAAGAATCGTTGGAATTAATTTTTAATTTTAATATCGAAAAATAGAAACTTAAAAAGGCTTTTATGAATATTCTGGATGATTTAAAATTACAGTATAAATTAGGAGGCATCGCCATGCGTGTTATTTATTGGAACATTGCTTGTTTTATGATCTCCTTGGTGTTCTTTTATCAATTTTCAGTCGGACAATTTGCCTTTCCGGGTTGGTTGGCTTTGTCATCAGACCCTCAGGTTTTTTTATTTAAGCCCTGGACCTTTTTAACGTATGCCTTTTTTCATGATGGATTTTTCCATTTGCTGTTTAATATGATGGTGCTTAATTTTGCCAGTAATTTGTTTTTGACCTTTTTTACGCAAAAGCAATATTTGGGATTGTATCTTTTAAGTGCTGTTTTTGCCGGAGTTGTTTTTGCCTTAAGTTATTATTTCTTAAATAGTGCCGCATCTATTGTCGGTGCTTCGGCTGCAATTATGGCAATTTTAGTGGCTACAACAACCTATCAGCCTTTAATGAATATCCGTTTGTTATTGATTGGAAATGTGAAGCTTTGGCACATTACGGCAGTCATTTTAATTTTAGATTTAATGCAATTCCGCCTTGGGAATATGGGTGGACATATTTCGCACTTAGCAGGTGCTGTTTTTGGTTTTATTTTTATTAAATTGCTTCAAAATGGTACTGACTTGAGTATCGTGGTTTCCAAAACAATAGATTTTTTCTCTAATTTGTTCCGAAAATCACCTACAACCCCTTTCAAGACGGTTCATAAGAATTATAAGAAACCTACAGAAAAACCGATTTCGAAGATTGTTACGAAAGACAAAACGCAACAACAAATTGACGAAATTTTGGATAAAATCAGCCAATCCGGCTACGATTGTCTGACTAAAGAAGAAAAAGAATTTTTATTTAAAGCAGGAAAATAATCCTTGTAATAAAGAAAGCATGCAAAACCTGTCGTGGTTTAATAAATTGATGTTCTTTTTGAATATAGTACTTACTGTAGTGACATTCAGCATCTATATTTTACCTTTTTTGGCGCCCAAGAGTTTTCCGCTTTTATCGGTTTTAACGCTCTTTATGCCGGCCTTTTTTGTGTTGAATGGGTTCTTCTTTGTCTACTGGGCAATTCAGTTTAAAAAACGTCTTATTTTATCCGGTTTGGTATTGCTGACGGGAATTACCTTTATCAGTAAATTTTATAAATTCTCTGCCAAAGACTATGTGAAAACAGAAAAGGATTTCTCTGTAATGAGTTATAATGTTCGTCTGTTTAATGTTTTTAAGTGGCTGGATCGTGATGATGTTCCTTCGAATATTAAAGCTTTTATTGATGAGAAAGATCCTGATATTCTCTGCATTCAGGAATATTCTAATTCGGCTCACATTGACTTAAAGGTCTATCCGCACCGTTATATTTTTATTGATGGCAATCAGATCAAAACAGGACAGGCTATATTTTCTAAATTTCCAATTCTGTATCAGGGGAATATTATATTTCCTAAATCGGACAATAATGTAATCTATGCCGATATAAAACGTGGTAAAGATGTGATTCGTGTCTACAATATGCACTTGCAGTCGATTAAGATTTCACCCGATGTTAGTGATATTTCAAATAATATCGATAACGTAAACCAGGAGAAATCTCAGTTGATTTATACCCGAATCAGCAAAGGATTCAGACAGCAACAAGAGCAGGCTGAGATTTTTAAGGAAAATATTAAACAATGTAAAAACCCGATTATTATTTGTGGCGACATGAATAACAGCCCTTTTTCGTATGTATACAGAAGTATAAGAGGAAAATTAAAAGATACTTTTGAGGAAGCAGGTGAAGGGTTTGGTGCTACCTATAAATTCCGCTATTATCCGGCGCGAATCGATTATATTTTTACAGACAGTAAAATAAAAGTAAAACAATTCGAAAGCTTCTCTGATTTCGAAAACTCCGATCATTATCCTATTATGACGAGGCTTTCAATGGAGTAAGACTACTGTATCTTCTGAGTCTTCAAATAATCCACAGCAAATTTCCCTTCATTAAAAAGCAAATCCAATACACTTAAGTTGTTGATGAAACCATGTTTGTCGTCAAACACCTGAGGGTATTTTTCGAAGGTATTAGTGTCTTTTTTTCCGTTTGCCAAGTATCTGAAACTTTATTTTTTTTAGGAATTTTCTTAGTTATTATTTTGTGAGCTTACTTGAAGTTCGTATATTTAAAAAATTAATAGTATTATTAGTATGTTTTTATAAAAAACTAATTTCATTTTTTTTTCTTCCATGTATTATTGAACAATATTTAAAGTGATGCTTTGGTCAAATCTAATGAATTGAATTGTAGTACATTAATTCTAAATGTTTCCTAGATTCATTTTTGGGAAACATTTTTATTAAACCAATATAGCGGCTTTCAATGAATTTAAATTTTTCTATTGTATTTTTCTTTGTACTGATAAATTGCTTCTCTCAGAATAGTAGTGCAGATATCGGCGGGAAAATTTTTTCTGATAAATCAGCTTTAATAGACGTTGTAATTGAATTAAAAAGTAATAAGCTTTCGAAATTTGCAATAAGTGATAAAAAGGGTTTGTATAAATTTTCTAATATAACTGCTAAAGAGAATGATACTTTGTTTCTAATAGTAAGTAAACCGGGTTATAAAACCTATTATCATAGAATTGAGAATCTAAAAGGAGATAATAATATTTATCTTGATAGTGATGAACCAAAGGAACTGAATGAAGTAATAATTAAATCTGAATCACGAATAGTACACACTGCCCGAAAATCGATTTATAAGATTGATTCAAAAGATTTTTTAAAAAATGCGAAAGCTGGAGAGGTTTTAAGTACCGTCCCAAATGTCTATTTTAATAAAATTGAAGAGAAGGGAATTGTGGATGGAGTGCTAAGCGCTAAAATTTTTATTGATGGGATAGAAGCAATGTCAAACGAACTGCAAAATATTGCTGCAATTGATATTGATAAAGTTGAAGTGATATCAAATCCATCATCAACACTATATGGTTCGGAGTTTTTAGGGGCTATAATAAATGTTATCACTAAAAAAAGAGCAGAAGAATTTATAAAAGGAAGCCTTGGAGGTACTGTCGGTGCAAGTAATAATTATTGGTCTGTGAACCCCGCTTTTACGTATAAAAAAGGAAGATTTGCCTTGAGATCCAATTTTAGATTTTTGAATAACGATAGTAACATCGATTTTAAAACCATTAGAAATGACGAAGAAGGTGTTTTTTTTCAGGATAATAGAAATAAATCAAAAGGAAATCAGGCGAATTTTAATACGCGAGCAGGTATTAAATTGTCAGAGAAATCAAATATTACTTTTACGAATGCATTTTCCGGATATAAGTTTAAAAGCATCGCGAACGGATTATCAGTGGCGAATGATGAAAAGGTTGAACTTTTTACGAAAAAAGGAAAAGAAATAAATAGTCAATGGAATTTGGCCTCAGTTTTCAGTCATTCTCTTAAAGAAAACATGACTTTTTTCGTAAAAGGGGCTTATTCAATCTATAGAAAAGTGGATGATAATATATTTGATTATGAGCATCAAGACTTAAAATACTATGATGTTCGATCTAAGAATAAGGAGCTGTCAATTGCATTGGATCTGGAAGCAGAGAACATGACTTTTTTTAAAAAAAATATGAGTTTTTATTCTGATCTGAAATTTATTAATAGAGACTATACTTTTTTTGACAGTACTTATTTTCTCAATCAAAAAGTTGTCGATGCTTCAGTAGAATTAGATACGGATTGGTCCGGTAAGATTTCGACAGAAATAGCTTTGACTTTTGAAAACACGAATAATAGTAATAATGTTTTAAACCAGAACTATAACTTAGTACTGCCAACATTTAATGGAATTTATCATTTTCAGAATACACTGGATGCTAAATTTAGTTATTCCAGAAAAGTTTTACGGCCGGATGCCAGTGACTTGAATAATAGTATTATAGTGATATATCCGGGATTAGCAAAACAGGGTAATGAGAATTTAGACCCGGAATTAAGAGATTATTATTCATTGACTTTTAGTAAATCAGTAAAGTCCGATAGTTTTTCAATAAAATTTTATCACGAATCTATCAATAATGCAATAGCAGAGGTGTACAGAAAAGAGGGTGAATTATTGATTCAAACACTTGACAATGCTGCAAAGTATAATTCATCAGGCTTTAATGTGGGAGTGAAAACAAAATTGTTTAAAAAAATAATGACTAATATTAATTCAGGCTTTGATTATAATGTTTACGAAGACAATAGCGAAATGGCGGTAATCGAAAAAAATAGTGGCTTTACTTTTAAAGGAAATATAAATTTAAGTACGAAGTTTTTACAAGATAAAATTTCGGTTTCCTTTTCAGGGAGGCAAGATGGCCCTAATTATTCCTTATTGTCAAAGAGAATAACAGAACCATATCTTGATTTTAATATTAGCACAAATCTATTAAAAGACAAGATAAACATTAGTTTATATGGTAGAAACTTGCTGGGTAAATCAGCTAGTGGATTTACCGATATAAGTAATAATGGTAATTTTTATCAAAAAGTTGAAACTACAAATAATTCAAGAAATTTGTTGCTGATTTTAACTTATAATTTTGGCAAGAAATTCAGCGACAAAATAGATTCTCAGGATATAAATAATAATGATGTGAGAAGGTAGCTTTTAGATTTTCTGAGTCTTCAAATAATCCACAGCAAATTTCCCTTCATTAAAAAGCAAGTCCAATACACTTAGGTTGTTGATGAAACCATGTTTGTCGTCAAACACCTGAGGGTATTTTTCGAAGGTATTAGCGTCTTTTTTTCCGTTTGCCAAGTATCTGAAGTCGGTTATGTTTTCTGCTTCGTGAAAGTACTCTGTTGTTTTGCCGAATTCAATTTTCATTCGCAGACATTTGGTAACAATCTCGAATACTTCAAGGTTTAAATCCATCAAAAAAGTATGTTTTTTTTCAAAAACAGGAAGAATGTCGTCTTCAAAAAATTCAAAAAAGGGAGAGCTTCTGTACGCTGCTTCCAGAGATTTAAAATGTTGTTTCTGCCAGTCAAATTCATTCTCAATCAAAACCTCTTTGGTTTTTTGATGTGCTGCTTTTGAATGTTTAACAGGGATGTTTAGTAACTGTATCCCGTTTGGACTGTAGATATAAGTACGGTTACGGTTGGTTTGTTTCTGGAAATTATCTTCCATCTCAAAAGTAATATTTTCAGATTGAGCCATAACTGCAAAGTGGCTGATGGACGGAAAATAGGTAGGAAGTAATAAGGAATTCATTGTTTTGTGTTTTTGTTTAAAAGTTTCAGGTTTCAAGTTTCAGGTTTCATGTTCTTAAACAAAACCTGAAACTTGAAACCTGAAACAAAAAAACTTCTATTTATGCTTTGTTTTCTTTTCTTTTTCTCCAGAAAAAATCTCCAACAAAATAAGCTGCCAGTAGAATTAAGAAGTATTTAAAGTAAGATTGTGGTTGCCCTTCGCCATCTACGGTTGTGAAAACGCGGTCCCAACGAACTTGATTAATCCCTTTTCCGTTGGTATCCCAGCTCATCCAGATGAAAACGGGTTTACCTACAATGTGATTTTCGGGAACGTAACCCCAATAACGACTATCTTCAGAGTTGTGACGGTTGTCTCCCATCATCCAGTAATAGTTTTGTTTGAAGGTATAAGTTGTAGCCGGTTTTCCATTAATTAAGAACTGGGAACCTTTTATTTCTAAGGTGTTTCCTTCGTAATTAGTGATGATTTCTTTATAAAAAGGCAACGATACATTGTTTAAAGCAACTGTTTTTCCTGCTTCCGGAATATAGATTGGACCAAAATTGTCCTGACTCCATTTGTCGATATGTGGAAAAATAGCATTGTCGTTTCCTCTGTCGATTTCTCTTTTTACTGCGGTTACTCCAGGTGTGTTTTTTATTCTTTCAGCGCTGGCTTCAGTCAAAGCGGCAAAATAAAGCGTATCTCTTTTCTCGCTTTTAAAACCGGCGCGGTCTGTAATATCTAATTCTCTTAGTAGTGATTCAAAGTCTATTGACGTTTTTCCATCCAACGCAACAGCATAAGAATATTGAGGTTTAGCTCTTTCCGGTAAAACTAATTTTTTTCCGTTGATGAAAACCAAACCGTCTTTTATAGACAGACTGTCTCCGGGAATACCAACACATCTTTTTACGTAATTCGATTTTTTGTCGATTGGTTTGATGACTCCTGGTCTTCCTTTTGGTTCGTAGAAATAATGTACGGTATCAGCAGGCCAGTTAAAAACGACAATGTCACATCGTTTGATTTTTTCTAAGGCTGGTAGTCTGAAATACGGCAATTGTGGCCATTTCAGATATGATTTTTGCTTAGTTAAAGGGATAGAATCATGAACCATTGGTAAAGCTACCGTTGTCATAGGGACTCTTGGACCATAATTTACTTTGCTTACAAATAGAAAGTCACCAATTAATAATGATTTTTCTAACGAAGAAGTTGGAATCGTGTAAGGTTGTACAATATAAGTATGAACCAGTGTCGCTACTATTATCGCAAAAAGCAAAGAGCTTACCGTGTCAGCTGCTTTATTTTCGGGAGTTAATTTTCTGTCTTTTGTGTATACTAACTTCTGAGTATGGCTTACATAATAGATATAGAATCCTAAAGTAAATATCCCCAAAACCGTATCTAAAGTGGTTTTTTTACCAAATGTTCTTAAGGTTTCTACCCAAACAACCGGAAACATAATCAGGTTGATAATAGGGATAAAAAGCAGTAAAGTCCACCAGGTTGGTCGGCCAATTATTTTCATTAAAACAATAGCATTGTATACCGGAATTGCAGCTTCCCAACTTTTTCTTCCGGCTGCCTGATACATTTTCCATGTTCCTAAAAAATGAATAACTTGTACGGCCAGGAAAAAAATAAACCAAAGATATAGTGTCATAATATTTTGTTTTAAGTTTAAGGTTTAAGAAAAATTAGGCCTTAAACGGTAAGTAGTTTATTTTAAATTTAATACGTCTTTCATACTGTAAATACCTTTTTTACCGGCTAGCCATTCCGCAGCTATAACGGCTCCAAGAGCAAAACCTTCACGGTTGTGGGCAGTATGTTTTAATTCGATGCTGTCAATAACTGAGTCATAAGTTACGGTGTGTGTGCCCGGAACCTCTCCAATTCTTTTTGCTTCAATAAAAATTTCATTTGCTTTTGCTTCCTCCATAGTCCAATTGGTATAGGTGCTGTTTTCAATAACCCCTTTGGCTAATGAAATGGCAGTTCCGCTTGGAGCATCCAGTTTATGAGTATGGTGAATTTCTTCCATCGTAACTTTATAAGAATCAAATTGAGCCATTATTTTGGCTAAGTATTCATTCAGTTCGAAAAAGACATTTACACCTAAACTAAAGTTAGAACTGGAGATAAAGCCGCCTTGTTTTTCGTTGCAAAGGGCTTCCATTTTATCGTAATGTTCTAACCATCCTGTTGTTCCTGATACTACCGGAACATTGGAGTGAAAACAATTTGTAATATTGTCAACGGCGGCAGCGGGAACGCTAAAATCGATCGCAACATCTGCTGTTGAAAGTCCGTCGTAGGTATTGTTTTCATCTTTCTTTAAAACAATCTCATGACCTCTTTCTAAAGCAATTCGTTCGATTACTTTACCCATTTTTCCGTATCCTAAAAGAGCAATTTTCATTTGTGTATTTTTTGAATTTTAAATAGAGGTGAAGTCTATTAAAAGGTGTAATTAAAAGTTAGTCCTACATTTGGTCTGAACGTTACATCGTTGGGATAAATTTCGGGACGCATCGATAGTCTTTCATTCACATTAAATTGAATCAGAGCCGCATCGACATTAGCATCGATGATATTCAAAACATAAAAACCTACAATAAATAAGGCGGATAAGTCTCTGTTACGCTGATAGAATTTCTGTCCGGCGATAAGCCTGCTGTCATCCAGGTATCTATAGTCGTCATCGGTTTTACCTTCCAGACGACTTTTGTAAGCGTCACGGTAATCGTGGTATTTTTTATTGTTGTCGATATAGAAATATAAACTGGTACCAATTGCTCCGTAAACCAATGGTATTTTCCAATATTTTTTATTGTAAGCCTGACCGAGACCCGGTACGATTGCAGAATAGAATGCTGCTTTTGCAGGGGTTAGCGGATCAATTTCTTGTAACTTGGTTGTGTCTTTAACGACCAAAACCGTGTCTTCTTTTGCCTGAGCAAAAAGAGATACGGTTCCTGTGAGAAAGAACAATAATCCTATGGGGACAATTTTATTCACTATCCGTTTATTAATTTTATAATTCTGTTAAAGTCGGCCTCGGAACTAAAAGGAATTGTGATTTTTCCTTTTCCGTTATTGGCAACTTTTATGTCAACTTTCGCGCCAAAATAATCGTTGAAGGTGCTTTTTTTAGTTTCTTCGACTTCAAAAGAAGATTCCGGTTTCGGTTTTCCTTCTGCCTGTGGTTTTAAACTTTCGTGGTAGTTTTTTACCAAACTCTCTGTTTCGCGAACAGATAAATTTTGACTTACTATTTTTTGATAGATATCGGTCTGAATGTCTAAATCTTCAATGTTAATGATTGCTCTACCGTGTCCCATACTGATAAAACCATCACGAATACCGGTCTGGATAATCGGATCTAATTTTAAAAGACGTAAATAGTTGGCAATTGTAGAACGTTTTTTTCCCACACGTTCACTCATTTGTTCCTGAGTCAATTGAATTTCGTCAATTAAACGCTGGTAAGAAAGAGCGATCTCAATAGGATCTAAGTCATGACGTTGAATGTTTTCAACCAAAGCCATAACCAATGATTCGTTGTCATTCGCAATACGAATATAAGCAGGAACCGTATTTAAACCCACTAAAGTCGAAGCGCGCAAACGACGCTCTCCGGAAATTAACTGGTATTTGTTGAAATCTAATTTTCGAACAGTAATAGGTTGAATTACGCCTAGTTCTTTAATAGAAGTGGCTAATTCGCGTAATGATTCTTCGTTAAAATTACTTCTTGGTTGAAATGGATTTATTTCGATAGCACTTATTTCAAGCTCTATTATATTTCCAACAACTTTGTCAGCATTTTTGTCTTCTACTGAGGTAATGTCGTTTTCCGGATCTTTTAATAAGGCTGATAATCCTCTTCCTAAGGCTTGTTTTTTAATTGCTTTTGTCATAAAAACTATTTACTGTTTTTCTTTATAATTTCTTGAGCCAGATTGATGTAATTAACTGCTCCTTTACTGGTAGCGTCATAATTAATGATGCTTTCTCCAAAACTTGGTGCCTCACTTAATTTTACATTACGCTGAATAACGGTATCAAAAACCATATCGTTAAAGTGCTTTTGCACTTCTTCTACAACCTGATTGGATAAACGCAATCTCGAGTCGTACATGGTTAATAATAATCCTTCAATGTCAAGATCCGGGTTGTGTATTTTTTGAATACTTTTTATAGTGTTCAGTAATTTTCCTAATCCTTCAAGTGCGAAATACTCACATTGAATCGGAATAACTACAGAATCAGCCGCTGTTAATGCATTTAAGGTTAGTAAACCTAATGAAGGTGCACAGTCGATAATGATATAATCGTATTCGTCTTTAACACTTTCTAATGCTTTTTTAAGCATATATTCTCTGTTTTCTTTATCAACCAATTCGATTTCGATGGCAACAAGGTCAATATGAGCAGGTATCACATCAACATTTGGAGCGGTACATTGAACTATAGTTTCTTTTGGGGTGTGACTATGTTCAAGTATTTGATAAGTACCAATTTCTACAGATTCTACATCAATCCCAAGGCCAGATGTAGCATTTGCCTGAGGATCAGCATCTATCAGTAACACTTTTTTTTCTAAAACACCTAATGAGGCTGCAAGATTTACAGATGTAGTAGTCTTTCCAACGCCTCCTTTTTGATTAGCAATCGCAATGATTTTGCCCATTTATTTTCTGAATTTTGAACCGTAAAAATACAATTATTTATGGTTTTTGAAAATCTATTTTGTTAACATTTAAGAAACTTCGATTAAGCGTTGTTTTGTGCGTGTTTGATTGGGGATTTTTTTTATTTTTAAGGGAAAAAAGCTGTAAAATTTAATTTTTTCAAATTCTTTAAAAAAAAGTTGAACAGGGTGTAAATGGGATTTGATTTTCATTCCCAGTAGTTTATAAGATCGGTTTTAGTTTTTGCAGACGGGACTGTAAAATAAATTGCTCTTATTTTTAAAATTCTTTTGGATAAGCCGAAAATAGTTCTATCTTTGCAGCCGCTTACGGGGTGTAGCGTAGCCCGGTTATCGCGCCTGCTTTGGGAGCAGGAGGCCGCAGGTTCGAATCCTGCCACCCCGACAAAAAAGCCGAACAGAAATGTTCGGCTTTTTTTTGTTCTATGCAAATTATAGTATTTTCTATTTATCCTTTTTTGTTTTGATCCTGATCTCCATCCTGAGGTACTGTGTTTTCTGAATTACTGGTGAACACATTAATACCAATAGAGATACCATAAAACAATTTTTTATTGTAAACCCATGCTGAGGCTTCCGGTGTTCCATCGCGATTGATCCAGTCAAAACCAGCGCCCAATCCAAAGGAGAAGTTTTTGTATGAAATCATAGCATTAATATTAGGTGTAATGGCAGGTTTTTCTATTGGAGTAGTGATTTCAAGATTTCTAACAGAATTTTTATCAATCGATATGCGGGTTATGGCTACACCGCCAAGTCCTGTGATCGCCCAGTTTTCTGTAAGGTCATACCGCAGTCCTGCAGCAAGTCCAAGGCTAAGGTCAGTAGACCATTTACTCGGGATGTCGTGTGTGCGAGGTCGAATTCTAGCCAGATAGCTTATAGTCCCATATGCAAAATGATATTTTGATTGTGGAACATATACCGCTGCAAATTTTTCAAGATCTGAAACGGGTACTTTAAAATAGGCATCCGGAAGATCATCTAATTTTTCTTTGTTTAAGGTTTTGGCTGCTTTTTCGGTAAGTTTGTACTCTTCTGCAGTGGTAGCTTTTGCAGGTGTAAGTTGCTCTTCTTTTATGCTTTTTCGGGATTCTTTTTCATCTGTAGTTTCTGTAACATTATAGGTCAGATAAGAATTTGCTCTTTTTGTGTTATTATAGTATAAAAACTTTATTATAAAATGGGTGATAACATTTCTGGAGTTTTTAATTTCATTGTAAACTTGAAATCTTGCCCCTATAGGTGCTCGAAGTGGGATATTTTCATCGTCAGTAATTTCGGTTCCGGTATCATCTACTTTTACTATTTTGGGAGCATCAGTAAAAATATAAGTTGTTTTCATATAACCAGGACTATCAGAGGTAAATCGTTTTACCTGAGTGTAGCCATTTAAAAAGAATAATAAAAAAATAGAAAGAAAAAGTAGTTTTGTTTTCATAGTACTTATTTTAAGTTGTTATCGATAAAAATACACAAAAGCGAAATGTACTCCTGCGAGCGGTTCTAAAAACAGGTATAAATACTTGGTTATAAAGTATAGAAAAGTTAAAATGTTTAACACCCTTACAGCTTGCTATGTATGGGTTTGATTAGTATTTGATACTTTTATTCTTAAGTAATAAAGAAAAGACTACAGCAGTGTTGTCAGAATGTTTTTCTGTAGCCGTAGAACAGACTTTTTATTTTGGTTCTATTTGTAATGCTCTATTTCAGAATAACAAAAACTGATTATGTGGATTCCCATATCCCACAATAAAAACTTACTTTTGCACCATCAATTATTAATACAATCATAATTATGTCAAATCTTATTGAAAAAATTAAATGCCTTATTATAGGTTCTGGTCCTGCAGGTTATACCGCTGCTATTTACGCTGCCAGAGCTAACATGAATCCAGTTTTATATCAGGGAATGCAGCCGGGAGGCCAGTTGACTACAACAAATGAAGTAGAGAATTTTCCGGGTTATGTTGACGGTGTTACCGGTCCTGAAATGATGATTCAATTACAAGAACAAGCAAAACGTTTTGGTGCTGATATTCGCGATGGTTGGGCAACTAAAGTTGATTTTTCAGGAGACATTCATAAAGTTTGGATAAACGATACTATCGAATTACATTGTGAAACGGTAATTATTTCTACTGGTGCTTCGGCTAAATATTTAGGTTTACCATCAGAGCAACATTACTTGCAAATGGGTGGTGGTGTTTCTGCTTGCGCGGTTTGTGACGGATTTTTCTACCGCAATCAGGAAGTAGTTATTGTTGGAGCTGGAGATTCTGCCTGTGAAGAAGCACACTATTTGTCTAAACTCTGTAAAAAAGTAACCATGTTGGTGAGAAGCGAAAAATTCAGAGCTTCAAAAATCATGGAAGATCGTGTTCGTAAAACAGAGAATATTGAGATTTTAATGAATCACGATACGGTTGAAGTTATTGGAGACGAACAAGTAGTTTCTGCTATTAGAGCTAAAAACAAAACAACAGGAGAGATTTTTGATATTCCTGCAACAGGATTTTTCGTTGCAATTGGTCATAAACCAAACACCGATATTTTTAAAGACTATCTTACTTTAGACGAAACCGGATATATTATTAATACTCCGGGTACTTCTAATACCAATATAGCCGGTGTTTTTGTAGCCGGTGATGCTGCAGATCACGTGTACCGTCAAGCAATTACGGCTGCAGGTACCGGATGTATGGCTGCTTTGGATGCTGAAAGATATTTGGCTGGGAAAGAATAATCTTAGTTTACAGTCTCAGTTTGCAGTCTGAGTTTACAGTCTCAGAGGTCTGTTTACAATAAAGTAAAAAACCGTTTCATATTTTTGAAACGGTTTTTTTGTTTTTATTTAAATAATTCAAGTTGTGAGTTAACTATTTTTTTAATCTGTTACTATTTGAATAGCCCCCTGCTTTAGCTGGGGGTAAATAATTAAGAGGCGCACAGTTGGCTTTAGCCGAAAGAAGCACGATATATTTTGGCTGTAGCAATATTCCTCCAGCTAAAGCATAATGTCATTAAGTTAAGGATTATCAAAATAAAGTCTCACGCAGATTTTAGCGTATTAAAATAAAAAAAAATCCGCAGAATCTGAGTGAAAAAAGCTCCTAACTTAATGACATTGAGCTAAAGCAGGAGGCTATTCAAAATGGTCCTTTTATAATTTTTTTAATTTACAGTATAACAATTCAGAAAATGAGATACAACTTGTTTCGTTTCAGCGATAAGATAACTAGCAATTTGAATTAAATAGTAGCAGTCCCGAAAAGAGTAAACCGTAACTGAGACCGAAAACCGAAAACTGAGACCGCGACTGAGACTGAAAACTAAACACTCCTATTTAATCTTCTTAATAAGCTTAGCTTCTTCAGAAAAACGGGTTAGTTGTATCGTTGGGTTTCCAAGAAGAGAAAGTTCTGCATGGTCACCAACGGCTATTGCAATGGTAGTTTCTGCCAGAATACTTGCTGTAGCATAGTTCTCAACTGTAACATTAGAATCTTTTAAAGTAAATTTTGTTCCCGTGAAAATAGAATTATTGTCTAAACGAATGGTAGCTTTTTCAGCTATACCTTCAATGGCAGCAACGGCTTTCTGATATAAATCACATTTGAATTTTATGGCAGATACCAGTGTTTTAATCGAAGCGCTTTTACTTAATTGTAAACTGGCGTCTTCTGATTTTAAGTTGAGTTCAGTTTTTGATTTGTCGTCGGCAATCAAAGTGAATTTTTTTGAATTCACATTCAGGAATAGTTTAGAATAATCGAGGCTGTTAAAGGTAATGTCTTCTAACTGAACTTCCTGAAGGGCATAAATAGCAGCTTCATTTTTTGCAATTACATTTTTAAAAGAGTTTGTATAGGTAACGCGAACAATCAGTTTTTTAAAAATGGTTGTTTCTTTAGAAGTATACAAACGAAGTGTTCGGTCTCTAAGGTCCATTCCAATGATGTCGTGAAGATTGTCATCGGCTTCGATTTTGATCTCGTTTTTCTCTCCTTTTTCCAGGTAAACTTCCAAATTATCATCGGCTTCAATACCATCAAATTCTCCTACTTCTTTTACCGAAGTGGTTACGATTTTAGATCCTTTTATTTTCTCTCTCTTTTGTGCGAAAGTTACCGTTGTAAGTAATAATAATAGGAGTAAGGCGGTGTTCTTTTTCATTAATTCTATAATTTGATTTTAGACAAATATAAAAAAATCATCCACTTTTGGTGAATGATTTCTTCTATATTTAACACATTAGTAAGGTTTAACTCTTGCTAATGTTCCCTCCCGAACTCGCTGTTTTTTCAATAATTTTAGGAGTAGTGTCATAATTTATGTTTCCTCCGCTGGAAGCTTCCGCTTTTAGACTTACTATAGGATGTACATTTATGGTTCCTCCGCTCGAAACATCAGCATGAACTTCGTTTGCTAATAATTTCTGTGCATCAATAGTGGCTCCGCTGGATGCTGAAGTGGTGACTTTTAATGCTTTCCCTTTGATATTGATATTACTTCCGCTTCCTGAATTGCAATTAATATTGTCAGATTCTACATCAACCATCATGTTAGCAGCACTAGAGCTTTCCAGGCTTATATCTACTGCCCGAATGGTGTTTTTGCTTTGTACATTAGAAGCGCTTGAAGCTTCCAATTTATCAATAACCGGCATTTTTACCGTCACTGTTTTCATTGTAACATTTCGGAAAGAACTAAATTTACAGCTAATTCTCAATGTTCCGTTTTCTACTTTAGTAATTATGTTGTCCTGTAAATTGTCATCGGCTTCAACAACAACTTCCGTAGAGTCAGATTGTACGATAACCAGATCAATGGCATTGCTTACGGATACGTTTTTGAAATCTCCGTTAACGATTCTTTTTTCCTTAGTAACTTTTCCGCTTCCTTCAATACTGTTGATGTTACCGCAAGAGGCAAACAACAATGCAGTGATAGTAGCAACTACAAATTTCGTAATATGAATGATTATTTTTATCATGGCTTAGTTAATTTTGATTATTACTCCGTTTTTGTCTGTGGTTAATTTTCCGGTAGTTTTTTTACCGTTTAAAACTTCTTTTCCATTAATTTTAATCGATACTTCTTTTACAGTGTCTGTAACAATATTGTTTTCTTCGTCTGCATCCTCATCAAAGTCATTTTCGTCAGCTGGACAATTAAGACATTTAACTTTTGAACCTTCTACTTTATAGCTATAGTCGCCGCTAAAGTGTAAGTTGAAGAAATCATTTTCAGAATCATCGTAATCTTGTACAGAAGTGTCCGGTTTAAACAACTGTCCTTCCGGCAAGTACAAATATACATCAACTTCTTGTCCTCTGAATTTATTTTTAACCCCTGTTAAGAAATAATTGTCTAAAACTAATTGATTTCCATTTAGTTGAATTTTATAGTCAATTTTTTCGGCTCTTTGTTTAGCAGCTGTAAAAGAATTTCCTCTGGCGGTTTTTTCTATTTGTAAATAAGCAGTTGCATTATCGGTACGCAAAACATGTAAACGCACATCATTTGAGTAGATTAAGGCATTGTTTGCAGAATCCTGTACAAATTCGAAATCTCTGTGATGATTCAGGCCTTTAGCATAATAATCATTGTATCTGAATTTTACAAAAAGAGTATCCTGAGGGTTAATGTTGATTGTTTTTTTCTCCACTACTTTATTGTCGTATGAAAGTTCAGTAGCTTGTTTTATTCCAACACTTATTGCAATAGCAACCGCAATAATCCAAACGGCCAACAACGTATATTTAGTAATGTTTCCAATTGATTTCAAGTTTGGTGACAATAGTTTGAAACCTAAAAGTGTCAAAAAGAAAAACGGAATTCCAACAGCAAAGAACATTAGTAAACCAAACACCCAGATCGGATAGTCGGTAAAATTTCCTGCGTCAACAAAATTCTGCCATGGGAACTCAATAAAAATGTTTGATCCCAAAGTAAAAACGCCAATCAACAATAAAATTAAAGTTGATATTCCTGACATGATCAAAATAATTCCTAAAAACTTAGCAAAGATTTTAAAAACCGTCATGATAAAGTCTCCAAATGAACTACTTATTCTCTCAGCTCCCGACTTTACCTGGTTTCCCATTTGATCATAATCTGCATTTTTAAATTTGTCAGATAAAGATTCAATTTCTTCACGAACTTTTTTTTCAATGTTGCTAATGGTTACCGGTTCCCCTGTCATTTCCAGTTTTTCAGATGTTGTAACGGCTTCGGGAGTTACAACCCAAAGAACGAAATAAGCTAAAATTCCTGTTCCAAAACCTGCGAAGACAAATATTAAGAATAGAATTTTTATCCAAACTGCTTCAATTCCAAAATAATGACCTAAACCTGTTGCCACACCACCAAGCATACCTTTCTCTTTGTCACGGTACAATTTTTTGTGTTTTCTGGTACCGGATCCATTAAAGGACTGGTTTGATTTTTCTTCGTCTTCAATGATATAATCTTCCGGCTGACCCATAACTGCAATCACCTCATCAACGTCTTTCAATGCCACAACATGTTTCTCGCTTTTTTGTTTTTCTGTTAGTAATTCAGAAACACGCATTTCGATGTCTTTAATAATTTCGTCCTGTCCGGAAGAATTATTCAGGGATCGTTTTATAGCGTCAAAATAGCGCGTTAGTTTTACATATGCATCTTCATCGATGTGAAAAAACATACCTCCTAAGTTAATATTTACTGTTTTGTTCATGACTATTGTTTTTGATTGGTGATTAGTTTTACGGCGTCAGACAATTCTGTCCAGGTACCGCTAAGTTCGTTTAAAAATGTTTGTCCTATTTCAGTTAATCCATAATATTTTCGTGGTGGTCCTGAAGTTGATTCTTCCCAACGATAATTAAGTAAGCCGTCGTTTTTCAATCTAGTTAAAAGTGGATAAACAGTTCCTTCAACAACTAGTAATTTGGCGTTTTTTAAAGTGTCTAATATTTCTGATGTATATGCGTCTTTTTCTTTTAATACCGATAAGATGCAAAACTCAAGAACACCTTTGCGCATCTGTGCTTTTGTGTTTTCAATGTTCATAATTTCATTTTGTTTTTTTTAGATTGAACAATTCGTTTTTTGATTGATGATGATTGATTGATGATTGATCTCGAATTTATTCTGTTAGAATTAGCTCGTATTGTCGTATAACTTTTAATCTTTTACAATTACTTTATAAAAGGAATTGTGAGTGGGTATTTGTAATATTCTCCGTTTGATGTTTTTATAGAAGCATAAATGATTAAAAAGAACTCTACTACTTTTAACATTCCAAAAAGTAAAACCGCCGTTGCTCCAACGCTTAATAATCCGATATGCCCGTCAAAGTTGAAATTTCTGATTACATAGTTGTCATTGTAAAGAAAAGCTTCGATCGGAATATTTTGCAATACTACACTGATGAAAATCGGAATTGCAATTAAAGCCAGAATCAAAGTGTAAAGCAATAAACTCAATTGAAAATTCAATACCTGTTTTCCGTGGTGGTTTACAAATTCTGATTTGTCTTTGTAACCCGTCCAGATCAGGATTGGAAAAATATAATTCCCAAATGGAATAATATATTGACTTAATGCACTAAGATGTGTGAACGTTGCAGTGTTCTTTTCTGATGTTGTTTCCATGATGAGTGGTGTTGATGTTTCCATGATTAAAAGTATATAGTAATTTCTTATGCAAATATATATCCAAAAGACAGTATCTTGTTTTGCATAGTACCAAATGTTAACAAAATTTTAACATGTATAAGGTTTTGAACAGGCATTAAGAAAGCTGAAAATCAGCGTTAATACCAGTGTTTACGGCTATTGTAGGAAAGTAAGAAGAATTTATTGTGCGTGCATAGTTTTTTTGTATTTTTACATAAAAAAATAAATAATATGGCAGTTTCAGTTTCCAAACTCAACAAATTTGTATTATTCAAGTTACCCTCAGCGTTCATTTGTGGCGTTCGGGTAAAAGCAATCGACAAAGACAGTTGTATCGTAAGTGTAAAGCACCGTTGGATTAATCAGAATCCGTTTAGTTCGATGTATTTTGCGGTTCAGGCAATGGCGGCTGAGCTAACAACAGGCGCTTTGGTGATTTCTCAAATTCAGGAAAGCGGAAGAAAGATTTCTATGTTAGTAGCCAACAACAAAGGGAACTTTACTAAAAAGGCAACAGGCCGAATTACATTTGCTTGTAACGACGGGCATTTAATAGCCGAAGCGATTCAGCAAACTATTGCAACCGGAGAAGGACAAACTTTCTGGATGAAATCTATAGGAACCAACGAAGAAGGCGTTCAGGTCTCAGAAATGGATTTTGAATGGAGCGTTAGGTTAAAGTAGGTTTTTTTTTGAGTGGAGGTTCAAAGGTACAGAGGCACAAAGGTGAGGAGGTTTTTGAATAGCTTTGCCTGGAAGTAAAATATATAAAAAACGAAGCCGTTTCATGAATTATGAAACGGCTTTTCTTTTTGAAATTAACAAAGATTACTTCTTTTTAGAGCAACATTTTTTACTGTCTTTTTTAGACATGTCACAAGTTTTTGCGTCAGATTTAGATTTTTCTTTGCTTGTTGTTTTTGCTGCTGTTTCTTTTTTAGCTGCCGGTTTAGTTTCCTGAGCTGATATACCAACTGAAAATAAAGCAACGGTCAATACTGTAATTACTTTTGTCATTTTTTGTGTTTTTGAAAGTTGATGATTCTGTTTTTGAACGAATCAAATATAAAAGGATTTTCGGTTCGTAAGAATAAGTGTATTGTTAATGTTTTTGTAAATGTGAATTGTCAGATGTTAAAATGTAAAATGTGAACAGTCTTGAATCTGTTTTCTTATTCTTGTTCCTCAGAGTCATACGACCTTTTTATGAAAAATTGAATTAACATTGTTATGAATAAAACGATTATAAAAAAGAAGTTTAAAACTAATAATCCAACAAAAGGCATCCCACAATGAGATCGTCCCTCTAAATTAGAACTAAGGATTTCAGAGGCTAAGAAAAAAAATACAATTTGTGAAATAAAACTAATCAAACACACTTGAGATAAATTTAATTTTATGCTTTCTGCGATAGCTTTTCTTCCAAATAGTATTTGAAAAATTAATGGTGAAGTAACTAATAAAAAAAGGATAATTCCGGACATAAAATTTGATTTGGGTTAATTGTTTATGTGCTTTGTCAAAATTAATGCCAATTCAAACCGAATGAATAAATAAAATTGTTGTTTTCTTTTTTTTGATTTAAAAGCCTTAACCCTTAATGTTCTAAGCAAACTTATTAACTTAAATGGTTAAAAAAACTACTATTAATAATTCAAATTAACACCAAATCCAACACCCATATCACTGTCATAATGCGTCGTGATTCCTAAGTTTCTGGTTGCAATGTATTTCAACCCGGCCATATATTCCTTATCTGTATTCCACATTAAATTCATTCGCAAACGTCTGGATAACGGAATGTCTTTTCGTTCGAACTGCAAACGAACGTTTCCGTCAGTATAAACCTCAACTTGCGCTTTTACCAACATGGGAAGCGTATATTCCAAACCGGCACTAAAAACAGAACGATTGTCTTTTGTATTTTTTTGTCCGAAAAGGTTTTGTTCTTGTTCGTCTATACCCATTTTTCTGTAACGCCAGTCAAAACCAATAAAAGGCATCAACATTTGATTTTTACCGATGTAACGTCCAATATGGGTTTCGGTTTCGTAACCGTGACGATCGTTGTAACCCAATCTCCATTCGGTTCCAATGCTCCATCGGGTGTTGCTGAACATGGCTTCCCCATCATTTCCGTTAGTAGCAAAATCATTTTCTGCTCTGAAATGAAACATCCGATCGTCCATTTTTAGCATCTTGTAGGCCATTTTCGGGTCTTTAATCAACGGGTTCGGTGCTGAATTTTCGTAACTGAAAATACGTCCCATCCCAGCCATCATATGGTATAAAATATGACAGTGAAAAAACCAATCGCCATCTGCATTCGCCTGAAATTCGATCGTATCGGTTTCCATTGGCATAATGTCAATAACGTTTTTGAGGGGCGAATAGTCACCATGTTCGTTCAGGATTCTAAAATCATGCCCGTGTAAATGCATCGGATGGCGCATCATTGATCCGTTGTACAATACAATTCGAACGGTTTCTCCTTTTTTAATTAAGATTTTGTCGGTTTCAGAAATTACTTTATTGTCCAGACTCCATACATAACGGTTCATATTTCCGGACAATTCAAAACGTAATTCTTTTACGGGTGCGTCTTTTGGAAGCGTTGTTTTAGTCGGTGATTTTAGCATTCCGTAATTCAACGTAACAATTTCGGCAGTTTCGGTGCTATCAGTTGCCATTTGCATTCCTTCGCTATTATGTTGTGAATGATCCATTGGCTTTGGTGTTTCCTCTTCGCCTGTAATTTCAGGATACATGACGGCATTCATATCCATTTTATTCAATGTCATGTTCATGCCCATGTCGTTCATGTCGCCATTCATTTTCATCATGTCGTTCATCATTTTCATACCTTCAAAATATTTTAATTTTGAAAGAGGAACGATCGGTTGTTTAATTCCATTACCTAAATATAAAGAAGCTGCGCCTGTTCTGTCTTCGGCTGTAGCCAAAAAAGCAAAGGATTTATTGTCTTCGGGAATGGTAACTACAATATCGTAAGTTTCAGAAACGGCAATAATCAGACGATCGACTTCTACGGGTTCAACATCGTTACCATCGCTGGCCACGACTGTTATTTTTCCGCCTCCGTAAGTCAGCCAGAAATAGCTGGAGGCTCCTCCGTTTGCAATTCGAAGCCTTACTTTTTCTCCGGGTTTGAATTGTGAAAGCTGGTCTTCATTTTTTCCATTGATTAAAAACTTCTCATAATACACATCACTTACGTCCATGGCATTCATTCGTTTCCATTCATTCGTCACCTTGGTCGAAAAATGGCCTTGTTTGATGGCTTCGGCATAACTTTGAGTGGTTCCTTTTTTTATCGCAAACCAATCGTTGGCGTTGTGTAGCATTCGTTGTACATTCTCGGGTTTCAAATCGGTCCATTCACTCAAAATAACCGGAACCGTTGGTAAATCGTCAATACCTTTTCTGAAAGTTGGATCGTCTTTCTTTTTATTGATGATAAAAAGTCCGTACAACCCCACTTGCTCCTGAAGTCCGGAATGACTGTGGTACCAATACGTCCCGTTTTGTATAATTGGGAAACTGTACTTGTGCGTTGTTTTTGGTGCAATCGGCATTTGAGTTAAATACGGAACACCGTCTTCTTTATTGGGCAAAAATAAACCGTGCCAATGCAATGAAGTATTTTCTTTTAATTCGTTGTGCACATAAATTTCGGCAGTATCTCCTTCTGTAAAAGTTAGTGTTGGCATTGGAATCTGACCATTTACGGCAAAAGCGTGTTTTTCCTTTCCGGAAAAGTTGACGATTGTATCGCGTACGTACAAATCATAGCGTACGATTTTCTGGGCTTTCATCGTGATAACAACAAAAAAGGCTAAAATAATATAGTAAGCTTTCATAAGAGTTTAAAGTTTTAAATTTCGCAATCGCAATGCATTGACGATTACAGATACGGAACTCAGACTCATTGCTAAGGCCGCCAACATAGGCGAAAGCAGAATTCCAAAAAACGGATATAAAATTCCTGCTGCAATTGGCACCCCTAAAACATTGTATATAAAGGCAAAAAACAAGTTTTGTTTGATGTTTGACATTACACCGTGGCTGAGGTTTTTGGCCTTAACAATTCCGTTAAGATCTCCTTTTACCAAGGTTATTTTGGCACTTTCTATAGCAACATCGGTTCCGGTTCCCATGGCAATTCCGATATTGGATTGTGCTAAAGCCGGAGCATCGTTGATTCCGTCTCCCGCCATGGCCACAATTTTTCCTTCGGCTTGCAAGCGTTGAATTTCTTTTAGTTTGTCTTCCGGTAAACAATCGGCTTTAAAGGAAGTTAAATGCAAATGATCTGCTACTGCTTTTGCGGTATTGTGATTGTCGCCGGTTAACATAATCACTTCAACACCCTGATCAATTAAGGCTTTGATTGCTTTGGCACTGTTTTCTTTGATGGCGTCTGTAATGGTTACATAACCCAAAACAGTTTGGTCAATTGCGATATAAGAGACCGTTTTGCCTAAGTTTTGTTCTGCGATGATCTTGTTCTCAATAGCTTCAGAAATGGAAGCTTTAACCTGAAGCATCAGTTTTTTATTTCCCAGCGCTACTTTTTTAGCATTAACTGTTCCCAAAACTCCTTTTCCGGCAATAGTTTCAAAATCCGGAACTTCTACTGTAGTACTATTTTTAGCTTTTGAGAAATTTACAACGGCTTGTGCCAAAGGATGTTCACTGTATTGATTTAGCGAAGCGATACTTTGCAATAATGAATCGACATCATTGTCTACAGCATAAATTTTTTCAACTGAGGGTTTTCCTTCTGTAATGGTTCCGGTTTTATCCGTAATCAGAACATCGATTTTGTTCATGTTTTCCAGCGCTTCGGCATTTTTAATTAAAATGCCCAATTGAGCTCCTTTACCCACACCCACCATAACCGACATCGGAGTGGCTAGCCCTAAAGCACATGGACAGGCAATAATTAAAACGGCAATTGCATTGATTAATCCGTATACATAAGCGGGTTCCGGACCAAATTTCGCCCAGGCGATAAAAGTTAAAATCGAAATTAATACTACAGTAGGTACAAAATATTTAGCGACTTTATCGGCTAATTTCTGAATTGGTGCTCTCGAACGGCTGGCATCATTTACCATTTGAATGATCTGTGAAAGCATGGTTTCTGAACCTACTTTTTCGGCAATCATAACAAATGATTTGGTTCCGTTTATGGTTCCTGAAATGACAGCATCGCCGATTTTTTTATCTACAGGGATTGGTTCTCCGGTAATCATCGATTCGTCGATATTGCTTTCACCTGAAGTGATTTTTCCGTCTACCGGAATTTTTTCTCCCGGTTTTACGCGTAATAGATCTCCTTTTTTGATGTTGTGAATAGAGATTATTTTATCTGTTCCGTTTTCTACCAGAGTGGCCTCGGTTGGAGCTAGCTTTAATAATTCTTTTATAGCGCCGTTGGTTTGGCCATGTGCTTTTGCTTCCAACAATTGTCCGAGTAAGACTAAAGTTATAATAACGGTTGCGGCTTCAAAATACAAATGAATCGTTCCGTGATGTGATTTGAATTCTGCGGGAAAAATATCCGGAAAAAACATTCCGGCAACACTGAACAAAAAGGCAACGCTGGTTCCGATTCCGATCAGAGTAAACATGTTCAGATTCCAAGTAAGAATTGATTTCCAGGCGCGGACGAAAAACATCCATCCTGCATAAAAAAGCACCGGAATAGAAAAAAGGAATTGAACCCAATTCCAATTTTCAATAGACATCAATTTGTAAAGCGGATTGTTCGGAATCATTTCCGACATTGAAATAATAAAGAGGGGTAGCGTAAATAATACGGCAATCTTCATTTTTTTCAGTAAATCTAAATAGGTTTTGTTTTCATCATTTTCTGAAGCTTGCATCGGAACCAAATCCATTCCACAAATAGGACAGTCACCGGGTTCATCCGAAATAATTTCCGGATGCATCGGACAGGTAAACTGTGTATGGGTGATGGCAATCTGTGGCACTAAATCCATACCACAGACGGGACAATCTCCTGCTTTGTTGTAAGTTTTGTCTCCTTCGCAATGCATTGGACAATAAAAGACTCCTGTAGCGTTATGCGGGATAACAGTCGTTTTTTTTTGTTCGTGATTTTTATGCTCCTGTCCATTTTTAGAAGAACAGCAAGATTTAACGATTGGTTCTTCAGTGTCTTTCGACGATTTCATTTCAATGGTATATTTTCCGGCTGCAGTTAAAACTTCTTGAAGTTTTTCTGTTGCAACGTGTTTGTCCATTGTGATCGTTGCCGTTTGTGGATTTAAAGTCACGACGGCTTGTACGCCTTCAATCGTGTTTAAAGTGTTTTCAACCTTGGTGCGGCAACCATTACAGGACATTCCTGAAATTATATATTGATGTGTCATTGCTTTGTTCTTTTAATATTACAATGCAAATTTCCGAAGTAACGGTTACTTCTTGTTGTATAATTTTGAGTATGATTTGTAAGATTTACAAAATTTTATTTTATCGCAAAGGCTTAAGGTTTTTTCTAGCACGCAGATTTAGCAGATTAGGCTGATCTATTTACCTAATATAAAAAAA
The DNA here is from genome assembly GCF_001027725.1 of Flavobacterium sp. ABG. Taxonomy (NCBI): domain Bacteria; kingdom Pseudomonadati; phylum Bacteroidota; class Flavobacteriia; order Flavobacteriales; family Flavobacteriaceae; genus Flavobacterium; species Flavobacterium sp. ABG. The sequence goes on along the minus strand of NZ_LEKS01000003.1, from coordinate 156,363 downwards.
TCTGCGCGATCTGCTAAATCTGCGTGCAAAAAAATTAGGTATAAAATTAAAAAGGATTCGCAATGCTATAATTAAACTTTGCGAACCTTGCGGTTAAATCTTGATGGTTACAAATTCTCAATCTGAATGCGTTTTTTGTCTTTTAACTGCTTAAAATAGGTAGGCGTAAAACCTGTAATTTTTTTAAACTGATTGCTTAAATGTGCCACATTACTATAATTGAGTAAATCGGCGATTTCGCTTAACGAAAGTTCATTGTAAATCAGTAATTCTTTTACTTTCTCTATTTTTTGGCTGATGAAGTACTTTTCAATAGTGGTGTTTTCTATTTCCGAGAATAAATTACTGAGCGTACTGTAATCCTGGTTGAGGTTTTCGACCAGATAATCGGACAGGTTAATTTTGAGTTCATTGTTTTTATGATGCACCAGATCGATAATAAGTGTTTTGATCTTTTCGATCGTTTTACTTTTCTTGTCATCAATCAAATCAAAACCTAAGGCGTTTAGCTTATGGAGTAAAGCTTCTTTTTGATTTTCTGTGATCGCGTCTTTTAATTCAACTTCACCTAATTCTACAGAAATAGTTGGAAGCCCGAGTTTTTCAAACTCAGACTTCACAACCATTTTACATCTGCTGCATACCATGTTTTTGATATAGAGCTTCATCTTTATTTGATCGTTTCTACCACATTTCCGCAAGTAAGCATCGATGAACCGTAGTATGGATTCTTAACGGCTTTTTCTTTGCTCAACCAATTGGCATCTGCCATAGGGCAATATTGGTAATAAACAGGCTGAGATGCACCGGATGCTTTGATCAGTTCGTAAGTGTTTTTAGACAACGATTTGAAAGTCTCACGTTGTTTTTTAAGATCCTGATTAGATGAAATTGCTTTAGCATCAGAGGTCATTTTTTTCATGACTTTCATCCAGACATTGTGCTCGTTGTTTTTTAGTTTGTCCATTTTTACAGCGCCAATTGAAGCTAATAAAGTGGTTGCTTTCGCTGAAGATGTTTTTGCATCACTTTTGATAAGGGCATCTTTCAAAGCAAAATAATTGTCAAAAACAGCTTGAAGTGAATTGGAGTCCTGAACGTCTGCTGTCGTTATTTGAGTTTTTACTTCTGTCGCTGTTATGGTGTTTACAGACAAGGTTATTGTGATGGCTGCCAAAACAGCTTTTATTGTGTTTTTCATTTTGATATATTTTTAATAAGGATTTTAATTCCTTTAAATTAGTTTTTTTCTTTGAGAATTTGTGGGGTTGTGCGAAAGTTTAACTGCAAAGTTCGCGGGGGTTTGCGTGTAGGGGTGTGTTTCTTGCTCGCAAAGTCGCAAAGACGCTAAGTTTTTTGTTTCAGGTTTCAAGTTTCAGGTTTCAAGTTTCAAGTTTCAGGTTGAGACTGTGACCGAGACTATAAACTGAGACTGCTTTTCACTGACAAAACCCACTTATGGCTGTCACGAATGCAATTACTTTATTTTAGGAGGCAACCAAATAGAGGTGAAACCATCAGAAATGTTGGCTTCGTTGTAATAGGAGATCGTTTTTTTTGTTGAAAAATTGAAGCTACTGGTTTGAAGTTCAAAATCATTCGAAGCTGGGATGCTGAATTGTAAAGAAGAGGTTGTGCAATTGGTGTGACTGCATTTACCGTCGCAATTGTGTTGTTCTTTTTCTGCGGGATTGGTGTTTTTGCAACAGTCTTTTGTACAGTTGCCTTTTTCTTTTTTATCTGAAGAAATTTCTTTTTTTGAAGTATTTTTTTCTGTTTTATTTCCACATGCAAAACCATGACTTGGAATCAGGAAGAATCCAATGGTCAGGAAAAGGAATAATATGCAGGTTTTTTTACTCAAGAAAATCTTATTTGCAATACAAATTTAGGCAAAAATAGTTATCGGAGGATTCTTTTAAGATTTCAATAACTAAAGTCTTTTATAATTTGTAGGGTTCATGTTTTTTCTTTTTCTGAAATAATGTGACAAATGACTTTCATCAGTAAATCCAAATTCATGAGCGACTTGTTTGATTGACAGTTGATTGTTTTGAAAACGTTTTTCGATCAAAGTGGTTCGTAAATTGTGAATGTAATCCCGATAGCTAATGGAAAAAGTTCTTTTGAAATAAGAACTAAAATAGGTCTGCGCTATATTAAAATGAGCCGCAATTACTTTGATCTGAACCAATTTTGGCTGATAAATATTTTGATGAATATAAGAAGTGATTTGCTCGTTGTCGATGGCATTTCCTTTAACAACCAGATTCATTCCGCGTAGGGTTTCTTTTATCAAACCAAAGATGGAAAGGATTTGGTAGAACACGATCGGAGAATTAGAAACATCAGTTTCGCAGTTGTAAGCGGCAATGTTTTCGATTGTATTTCGCAGTATTGTTTTACACGGATCGTCTAATTTCAGAACTATTTCTTTTAGTGTTTTATCACGCATGAAACTTTCCGGAGTGTGGATTAAGAATTCATCGCAGGTCAGGTTTTGTTTCGAATTGAAATAATGATCCGTAAACTTGATATAAAAAAACCGAGTGCTTTTTTTAATATCAAAATAATGTTCGTCATCTGGCGAAATAACAAATAAGTCACCTGATTTATACGGTAATAAATTGTTGTTTAAATGATGAATGCCACTTCCTTTTTTGATAAAAATGATTTCATAATAACTATGAGAGTGGGGCGGCAGATGAAATTTTTCATCTTCAAATTCATCTATTACAAGTGTTTTGAATTGATTTAATCTTGGCATAACGTATATATACAAGTTTATGTCGTAAATATACAATTATTTTTATCAGCAAGGGCTTTAAATTTGCAGTATAGAAAATCTATTCCTTTCTTGTAAAAATAAAATGAAAAAAAGTCTTATTGCGCTGTCATTAGGTGGTTTAACGATCGGTATTACAGAGTTTGTAATGATGGGGTTGTTGCCTGATATTGCTTCAGATATGAATGTTTCCATTCCTGTGGCCGGATATTTGATTTCGGCTTACGCACTTGGAGTTGTTATCGGAGCACCTTTATTAGTAATTCTTGGAAGAAATTATGCTCCCAAGAAAATGCTTTTAATTTTAGCTGTGATGCTGACCGTTTTTAACGCTCTTTCGATCATTGCACCGGATTACGAATTTTTATTCGCCTCCAGATTCTTATCGGGCTTGCCACATGGTGCCTTCTTTGGAGTAGGAGCAGTAGTAGCAAGTCGTTTAGCCGATAAAGGCAAAGAAGCTCAGGCGATTGCCATTATGTTTTCAGGTTTGACATTGGCTAATCTGATCGGTGTGCCAATTGGAACCTATATTGGACACCATTTTATCTGGCGTCATACTTTTATACTTATTGCAATTGTCGGTTTGCTTACTTTTTTGTTTCTCTATTTATGGATGCCAAATCTGGAGAAAAATCAAAATGTAAATATGAGGACACAATTAAAATTTTTCCAACAGATCGATGCCTGGTTGATAATCGGAATTACAGCAGTTGGTTTTGGCGGATTGTTTGCTTGGATTAGTTATATCGCACCTTTATTGACAAACGTATCTAAATTTGCTGCAGAAGATGTTTCGTATATCTTGATTTTGGCAGGTTTGGGAATGGTTGTTGGGAATTTCTTAGGCGGTAAACTGGCCGATAAATTTTCACCGGCACCGACTACCTTAGCGTTATTGTTTGTAATGTCGGTCGATTTGATTTTGGTTTACTTTTTCTCTTTCAATCAGTATGCTTCTTTATTCTTTACTTTCTTAACAGGAGCAATTTCTTTCTCTGTTATTGCACCTATTCAGATGTTGATGATTCGTACTGCGAAAGATGCAGAAATGATTGCTTCGGCTTCTTTGCAGGGAAGTTTTAACATCGGAAATGCACTGGGTGCTTTCCTTGGTGGATTGCCTCTGGCTGCGGGTTACAGCTATGCTTCACCCAATCTTATCGGGGTTGGAATGTCTGTTGTTGGAATGCTTATCACTTTTGTTCTTATTCAGAGAAGAAGTACCGCTGTGGAAGTACAGGAAGTTAAAGTAGCGTAATTTTTTAAAGAAAAAATAACTTGAGAAACGTATAAAAATGTTTGTCTTTGTTCCGGGAAAATGGTACAGATTTCAAGAAAGTGCGTTTTGAACTTTGGCAAAGAGTTGCTAACCTGGCATACGAAAAAAAGGCACAGATTAAAGGATTAAAATGATTAAAAAAATCTGTGAGAATCTTTTTAATCTGTGGCAAAATAATTCGAGGCACTATTTTAAAGAACAAATTGCTTGCTTTGATGTAGAATTTTATTCATAAAAAAAGGCTGACAATATACTCGTCAGCCTTTTTTGTATTCGAAAAAAAATGATTTTTACCAGCCTTTTACAGCTCCGCCTTTAAATTCTTTTTCGGCCGCTTTTTCAACCTCAACCGATTGGAATGCTTTTAAGAATTTAAGAACTTTTGGATCATTTTTATTGTCTTCTCTTGAAACTACCAGATTTACATACGGTGAATCTTTATCTTCCACAAACAAAGCATCTCTTGATGGAACAAGTCCGGCTTGTGAGGAGAATGTGTTATTGATAATAGCAATCGTTACATTTTGATCGTCTAAGGTTCTTGGAATTTGTGGAGCTTCTAATTCTAAGATTTTTAAGTTCTTTGGATTTTCAGCAATGTCAATTACTTTTGGCAAAAGACCAACATTATCTTTCAATTTTATAAGACCATTTTTTTGAAGTAGTAATAACGAACGCCCACCATTTGTCGGATCATTTGGAATTACGATTGTACTTCCAGGTTTTAATTCAGCAAGTGTTTTTATTTTTCTGGAATAAGCGGCGATTGGATAAATAAAAGTTTTACCGATTATAGCCAATTTGTACCCTCTTTGTTTGGCTTGTGCATCAAGATAAGGTTTGTGCTGAAAAGCATTGGCGTCAATGTCGCCTTGATTTAAAGCTTCGTTTGGTACCACATAATCATTAAAAGAAATGAGTTCAACTTCTAAACCGTATTTGTCTTTAGCTACTTTTTGAGCGGCTTGAGCAACAGCAAATTCCGGCCCTGTAGCAACACCGATTTTTATGTGATTAGGGTCGTTTTTCTTTTCTTTTCCACAGTTAGAAAGCGTTAAAGCTAAGAGTAGAATTCCTGTAAGTATCGAAAATTTATTTCTGGTATTCATATTTTTATTTTTTAAATTAAAAAGGAGTTTATCTGTGATCGAAATATTTTGAAAGTCTGTCTCCGGTAAATTGTATGATAAATACAAGGGCCACAAGCAAAACTAAAACGGTATTCATAATGGTTGCATCATAACCGATATAACCATATTGGTAGCCAATTTGTCCCAGTCCGCCTGCACCAACAGCTCCGCCCATTGCAGAATAGCCAACAAGGGTGATCAGGGTAATGGAGGCCGCATTGATAAGAGACGGAAGTGCTTCCGGTAGTAACACTTTATATACAATTTGTAATGGTGTGGCGCCTAAAGCTCTTGCTGCTTCGATTAACCCTGAAGGCAGGCTCAGTAAACTGTTTTCGACCAATCTTGCAATAAAGGGAGCAGCTCCAATACTTAAAGGAACTAAGGCTGCACTAACTCCAATTGAAGTTCCAACCAAAGCTCTTGTAAAAGGAATCATCCAGACAATTAAAATAATAAACGGAATCGATCGGAAGATGTTTACGAGTATCGAAAGAATTCGGTTGAATACAACGTGTTCTAAAATCTGACCTTTTCGGGTAAGAAAGAGTAATATTCCCGAAGGAAGTCCCAATAAAAAACCGAAGAATCCGGCTAAAAATGTCATTACAATAGTTTCTAATGTACCTTGTAATAGTAGTGTTATAATAGATTCAGACATAGCCTAATAGTTCTGTTTTTACGTGTTTGTCATTAAAAAATTGAATGGCTTCTTTTTGCTGAGTTTCATTACCAGATAATTCAACAATAAGAATTCCGAAATTGGTTTCGCCGGCATAAGCGGTTTGTGCGGTAATAATATTGGCATTCACACCAAACTGAATGGCAGCCTGAGTTAGTATGGGTTCGTTTACCGATTTTCCATTGAGCTCCAATCGCAATAAAGGAAATAAGCCTTCTTTGTAAACCGATTGTAAGCGGTCCTGATACAGTTCGGGAATTTCAATATGTAAAGAGGAAGCTATAAACTCGCGTGTCAATTCGTTTTTTGGATTGGCAAATATCTCGCCCACAGTGCCTTGCTCAATTAATTTTCCATTACTGATTACGGCAACCTCATCACAAATTGCTTTTACAACTTCCATTTGGTGTGTGATTAGTAAAATGGTAATGTTCAGACGTTTGTTGATGTCTTTTAATAAATTTAAAATCGATCTGGTCGTTCCGGGGTCCAATGCGCTTGTTGCCTCATCACATAAAAGAACTTTAGGATTATTGGCTAAAGTTCTTGCAATGGCTACACGTTGTTTTTGCCCACCCGAAAGACTCGCCGGATAATCATTGATTTTTTCGGACAGTCCAACAAGGTCTAATAATTCCAGTACACGTTCTTTGATGGTGTTTTTGGAAGCTCCGGCTAATTCTAATGGAAAAGCCACATTCTCAAAAACGGTACGGGAGGATAAAAGATTAAAATGCTGAAAAATCATTCCGATTTGTCTTCTTTCCTGCGCCAACTGAGAATTACTTAATTGTAATAATGATTTTCCGTCTACAATTACGTCTCCTGAAGTTGGTTTTTCCAGTAAGTTGATACAACGAATCAAGGTGCTTTTTCCTGCTCCGGAGGTACCGATAACTCCAAAAACTTTACCCGCAGGTACGTGAAGTGTTACATCCTGAAGAGCAATAATTTCTCTTCCTGTTTTATAAAACTTTTTAGTAATATTCTTTAATTCTATCATATTCTGGTATTTCTAGTCGATTTGAAGAGTAGAAAGAAAAACACAATCTCTCTAAATTTCGCTGCAAATGTAAGTCACATTTTTTTTATAACAAAATCTATCGGCTAAGTAGAATATTAATTAGATGTTAATTATTGCATTTAAAAGCTGCTTATTGTTTAATAATGCGTTGAATTAGAGGGGTGATTTTAGGAATGTTTTATTTTTTTAGGTCTTGGTCTTGGTCTTGGTCTCAGTCACAGTCACAGACACAGTCTCAGTCTCGGTCTCAGTCTCAGTCTCAGTCACAGTCTCAGTCTCGGTCTCAGTTTACATTTTAGAACTTCATAGTAATAAACTAATAATACAATCTAAAATCAAGGAGTTTGCAAAGATTGTAATGTTTCTGATACAACTCTTCAACCACTTCGGTAAGATCGTCATTGTCCTGATACAAACTAAAAAAGGCCTTGTCGATAGTGCTGTAACTGGCAATTTTGTTGTAAGTAGATCCATAACCCGATATAGCACGTGCTCCGGTTATATCCAGAAAGTATTGGGCTTCTTCGGCGGTTAAGTCTAAGATTTTTCTGTTGGCGAAGTGGATTACTTTTCCTTTCATTTTCCCTTCAAAGAGTTCGGCTATTTCTTCCAGACTATAGTAATAATCGTGTAGGCAAATATTGTTAGGCTCTCCGGGCATCACTAAATATATGATTTCATAATCTTTAAAATTATGATCTTCATAAAGTAAAATGTTCAGGCTTTCTTCTAATCCTTCAATAGTGTCGCAGGCTCTGTAGATACTGGCTATACCTTGGTCAATTGCAATTTCTTCTAAATTTTTGACAACCTCAGTTGCACCAATGGTTTCTACATCGGGAACGCCTTCCAGACAGAAAATAAATTTTTCATAATCCATACCATTATATTTTCCGGTTTTCTATAAGCAACAAAGTGGTCGCCTTTGTTCTTCCTGACAAATATATTTTTTATTGTATAAAAAGTAGTAGACGAAAGGGGATTTTAACGATTTTTTTTAGTGTTTAGCTCTCGGTCTCGGTCTCAGTCGCAGTTTTCAGTCGCAGTTTTCAGTCACAGTCTCAGTCTCGGTTTGCGAGTTCGGATTTGAGATGAGACTGTGACTGAAAACTGCGACTGCAACTGCAACTGCAAACTAAAAAAAAGACACCAAGTTTTTTGGAATAAAATTTGTGTTAGTCGAGGAGCGATTTAGATGACTATCAAAAAACTATACCAACACTAATTAAATAAAAAACCACGTATGAGAATTTTTAAATGGACGAAGGAACAAATTGTAATTGTATTGTGTCTTGTATTTCAAATCGGACTTTCGCAGAATAGGACGCTGGTTGTTGTCGACAAAACAACAGGTTTTCCTATAGACAATGCCGCTATTTTTTCTATAGAGGAAAACGAAGGAACATTTACAAATTCAGAAGGTAAAGCGGCCATTGTATTGAAAAATGGTGCTTTTAAGATTTCAAAATTAGGTTTTGATGATGTTATTTTAGAAAAGGGATGGGAGACTCAATCAGATACAATTTTTATGATTGCCCAAGCAGTTCAACTTGACGAGATCGTTATAAAATCTTTTAATTTAAATAAAGCAATACAATATGTTTTAGATAATTATGCTCGTTTTTACGTTCATACTCCGTTTGAAAAAGAGTGCAGTTTTAAAGAAACAGTATCGGTAGATAACCAACTAAAAAGATTAATTCTGAGCAAGATCAATTGGTGGGACAAAACGTATGAATTTCAAAAGAGGAGTAAAATAAAACTGCGATTGGGCGCGATTGATTATAATAAAAATATTCCGCTGGATATTTTTACAGATGTTCCGCGTGTCAATGAGAATAACAGTGGTTATATAAATCCCGGTTCTTTAATTAGTGCAATTTATTTGAATTCCTGTCTTTCGAATTTCGTTAAGTTTAATAAAGACGTAATTGGAGTAGTCGAAGAATCTCCTTCGGATCAGATTATAGTATCTTTTGAGTCGGATTGGGAAACGACTAAAGAAGTTTCTAAAAGAGTAAGAGGTAAAGTTATTTTTGATAAAAAATCTAAAGCCGTTTTAGAATTTAGAAACACGGTCGAATACCAAAACAATTTAACTAAGGGAATTGTAAAAGAGAGTAAAAAGGAATCTATAACAGAAAATAAAACAGCATCGTGGAGATTAACTTTTCATAAAATAGAAAATGATGTACTGGCATTAAAATCTTTTGAAGCCAGCGCGGAAGCATTAATCACCTATGACAATAAAATGCATCCGGTAGTTTTTGAAAATTCCATCTATGTTTTTAAAGAAACAGCAGTTGATAAAGTAAATAATGATGGTTTAATTAATCTTTCGAAACCCATTTATCAAAGTTTGCCTGTTGCAACGATTGCAAGCACAAACACAATACTTTTGAATAAGATTGAAAGTGATTTTATTAATGGCAAATAGTAAAATGTGGTTTGTAAATTGTAAACTGAGACCGTAGACTGAGACTGCACAGCGAGACTAAAGACTAACCACTAACTTCTGTACAGGCTTTTTATGTCCGCAGGCGGCACAGAAGGCAGCTTTTGACGTTCGATAGGGTTTGTTGCAATTTTCGCAGGGAGAACCATATAATACAATTCTGTGATGCATGATGACATTGGGGTCTTTTTCTTCATAACCGGAAAGTTCTTTGTAATAATCGAGTAGTCCTTTAAAGCGTTCCTGTCTTGTCATAGTACACTTGCCGGTTTGAAAACCGTGACGATACAGTTTTGTTGCTATAAGATGTTCTTCTTCATTCAACATCGGGACTTCTTTTTTGCAACGCCAACACCAAAGATTTTTCATTGTATTATTTTTTATTAATCTAACTTTTGCAATGTTTTGTTGTGATATTCTGCTTTTTATTTTTTTATCGGCAACAGTTTTTTACATCCGATTACAAAAATCGTTTTTATTGTAAATAAAAAAACACGTATAAATACCTGTTTTTAGAGAAAAAGAATACTTTATCGAAAAGAAGTTTGTATAGGTTATAGGTAAAGATAATCAGTGGTTTATAGTTGTTGCTTTGTTTTTAGAATTTTTACTTCTATGTAAATCAATCCAAAGATTATTAAAATTTCACCAATAAAGTAGCTTATTCCTAAAGTAGTAAGTCGGTCCAGAAAAAAGAATACCAGTCCAAGTGTTGTAAGACAGTAGATGGAATTGGCCAAAATAATTGGTTTTAATAATTTTCGAATATTGGGTTTGGATATTGTAAAGCAAAAGAAGGAATAGAAGGCAAAAAGAAATGCTGTTAACGACAGCGCAGTGAGAATCGCTCTTGGCATACCAAAATAAATGTCAAAGGGACTGAGAACAAACAATAATAGAACAGCGGTCAAAAGAGCTCCCAAACCATCTAGGAGAAAAATAGTTTTGGGTTTAGATTGTATTTTTTCGATTTGCTTCGAGAACAGATTCATTTTTTATTGGATTGAAAAGAGTTATTTGATTTTGCCTATCGTCTTAAAATGATTGAAATTTATTGGTTTTAGACTTTGCAAATTACCATTAACAGCAGCTTTTTTCTGTTCGACATAAGATTATTTGGTTGTGATTTCTTGGATGATAAGGGTATCCAAACAGTTTCCAAAAAGCTATTATTTTATTCTGAATGATATTATTTTCGCTTTCAAAAAGAAAATGCTCCGAAAGATTCAAATTTCGATCCATAGTTATTCCTTTTTTAAACTCAGAATGCTCTTTTTCAATAGAGTCTAAAAAAATGTGATAATCATCTCTATTTACATATTTTCGTTCTTTAATTCGGGTAATGATTTGGTCAAGACTTTTAATTTCTATTTCTTCTTCTTCAGTCTCATTTTGTAAATAATCTAAATAATCGCCAGTTATGTAATCGCCTGATCCAAGCAATTTGTATTCGCTTTTTTCTTTATCATAAATTACATGTCCAACTCCTACTAATGTTGCTCTATCATCATCTCTATCATAATAACGGTGTTTGTAGCCAATAAAAATATATTTTTCAGTATCAATAATATTGTTTATTACATAATTTGGGCTGATTTCTTCGTTGATTATTTTTTGAACTAAATCTTTATCGATTTCAAATTCCATAAATTTTGGCTAATTAGTTTAACTTCTTAAAATCTTCTCCATCGCTTTTCCCTTTGCCAGTTCATCGACCATTTTATCCAGATAGCGAATCTTTTGCATGAGTTTATTTTCAATTTCTTCTACACGATAACCACAGATTACCCCCGTGATTTTTGAAACGTTTGCATTCATTTGTGGCGCTTCTGCAAAAAAGGTTTCAAAATCAGTTTTGTTGTCTATTAATTGTTGCAATGCTTCAGGATTATATCCGGTTAGCCAGTAAATTATAGTATCTACTTCCTCCTTGGTGCGACCTTTTCTCTCCGCTTTATTGATGTAATGCGGATAGACGCTTGCAAAGGAGGTGGTGAATATTCTATGTTTTTCCATGCTCTTTTTTCAATGATGAGGTCAAGCTAAAATACTATTTTTTGAGTAAATAATTGAACGTTATATTTTTTCAGTTTCCTGAGAATTCAATTCACACCTAAAAAGAACCGTAAAAAGATTCTTGTTTAGATGTGAATGGGTTGGTCTTTAATTTAATTCGTAGAAATTTCTTTTACCGATTTTGATTTTTGTATCTGATTCTAAGCTGATAATGGTGTACGGATCGATAATTTTTTCATTATTAATTTTAACCGCACCACTTTCAATCAACCTTTTATGAGAGGATCTTGTCAAGTCATTTTTTAACCTGCTGCATAAATCAATCAAAGGAGGCGTATTATTTTCTAAGTTTAAAGAAGAGATCGGAACAGTTATAAATACTTTTTCTTCAAAGTTTTTGTTTTGAAACTGATTTGCAAAAAAATCTTCGGCTTTGTTAGCGTCTTCTATGGTATGGTATTGGGTTATAATATTTTTGGCTATTATTTTTTTTAAGTTCATTGGATTTTCACCATTAGACAATTTGTCTTTTAAAACCTGTTTTTCGTTTATTGAAAAATCAGTTGTCAATTCTAGAAATTCGATAAGCAAGTGATCGGGAATTGACATTGTTTTGCCAAACATTTCGTTAGGTTCGTCGATTAATCCAATCGTGTTTTTTAACGATTTGCTCATTTTTTCTTTTCCGTCAAGCCCTTTCAATAAAGGCATGCACATAACAATCTGAGGATTCTTGCCGCCAGTTTCCTGAAGTTGTCTTCCCATTGTGCAATTAAAAAGTTGATCGGTTCCACCCATTTCAATATCGGCATTGATTTGAACAGAGTCAAATCCTTGCAGAATCGGGTAGATCAATTCGTGCATGGCAATCGGTATGTTTTCTGTAAACCGTTTATTGAAATCGTTTCTGTGGAGCAATTGAGCGACCGTTACTTTAGACAAAAGCTGAAGGACTTCTGAAAAAGAGAGTTTATCGAGCCATTCTGAATTAAAAACGATTTCGGTTTTGCTTACATCAATAATTTTTGATAATTGCGTGATGTATGTTTTTGAATTGTGTTGAACTTCTTTAATATTTAATGGTTTTCTGCTTTTGTTTTTGCCTGTGGGATCTCCAATTCTTGCCGTAAAGCTTCCGACCAGAATGACAATCTGATGCCCTAAATCCTGAAATTCTTTTAGTTTTTTGAGCACCACAGCATGTCCCAAATGTAAATCAGGAGAAGTAGGGTCAAAGCCAAGTTTAATAATAAGCTTACGGTTTTCTTTTTTCGCTTGTTGCAGTTTCTCTTCCAGCCCGTTTTCCGGAAGAATGATTTCGACATTTTTTTTTAGTCTGTTTAGTGTTTCCATTTTTTTTTAAAATAAAAAAGCCCGAACATTTCTGCTCGGGCTTGGGTATGTGATATTTGATTTACTTACAATACTGATCGTCTTGAAGCATATACATAGCCTATCCGAGCAATTATCATATAATAATAAGTACTAAAAAAAGAAAGGCGTAATATGTGGTTCAAAGAATTCATTTCGAAAGCGAAGATAGTATTTTTTTTTAATCGGTACTGAAATTTGTACTACGTTTGAAACGTATATTTTAATTTTACTATTGAATAAAGATTTAAAATACGGGTATTATTATTTTGTAGAGCGGTTTATTCATAAGGCTCCCAAAGCTGAATTTTGTTGCCTTCCATGTCAATAATATGAACAAATTTTCCGTACTCGTACGTTTCTATGGTGTCAACAATAGTCACGCCTTCTTTTTTTAATTCTTCGACTAATGCCTCCAAATCGGCGACTCTGTAATTGATCATAAAGTCTTTTGCGGAAGGCTCAAAATACTTTGTGGTTTCGGGAAACGGACTCCATTGGGTAGAACCATTTTTGGTGGAGTCGGAAGCTTGTTTCCATTCAAAAGTGGCTCCATATTCGTTTGTATCCAAACCAAGGTGTGTTTTATACCATTCTTTCATTTTGTCAGGATCATTGCATTTAAAAAATATGCCCCCAATACCGGTTACTTTTTTCATTTTTGTTGTTTTTTGTTAAGGTTAAATAGCAGCGAAAAGCTTTTATAAGTCCTGTGAATTTGTTTTTTATGGCTAAGTTAAAATAGTTTTTTTTATGCTTTTATGTTTAGAATTAATCGGATGATCTTCCACTGTCACAGGTGATTTTACTTTTCTATTATTTCTTGAATAGCGATTCTGTTTCCTTCGCTGTCTTGGAATTCGGCAACGATAAATCCGTAATTTTCATTTATCGTTTTAGGATACAATATGGTTCCGTTTTGTGCCAGTACTTTTTGTAAGGTTTGGTCAATATTAGCTGTTCTGAAATAAATTATAACACCCTCTTTTGAAGGTTTGTAAACGTCTCCTTTTGCTAATGCTCCCGAAATTCCGCTACGAGTATCTTCAAATGGGAATAAGGTCATTTCGTAATGATCAATTATTTCTCTTTCAAAACTAAAACCAAATACATTTCTATAGAAATTTTCGGCCCGATTCAGATCGTTCACGGGAATTTCAAAATAGATTACAGGATTTGTTTTGGTCATAGTGGTTTTGTTTAAATGGTTTTACGCATATTTAGTAAGTCAAACTCCTTAATATATAAAGAAAGAATCCGTTAAATCTACGCGAAAATTGCTTACCGCTTTGATGCCGAATAAGTAAAACTAAAGATAATACTATTTAGGTAAATTTTATTTTTGAATTACGCTCGTTTTTTTATTTAAGAAATCACAGGGATTATTTTACGACTTGATAAGAAAGACAGGAGGTCAGTCAAACCTGCTCTTTCTCATTGCTCCTGAAGCTAAGCGGACTCATTCCGGTTTGTTTTCTGAAGAATTTTCCAAAATTAGAAGTGTCAGAAAAGTTAAGTTGGAACGCAATCTCTGCGATGTTGAGGTCGGTGTGTTTGATCATCAGTTTGGCCTCTTTAGTAATTCGGTCATTAATTAAGGTAAGTACAGTTAAACCGGTTACGGTTTTAACAGATTTAGACAGGTGGCTGACGCTCACCGTGAGAAGATCGGCATATTCTTCTACTGTTCTTTTAGTGAGATAATGCAAGTTTATCAATTGTATAAACTTTTTGGTGAGTACTTGTTGTGCGTTGGGTAGTTTTACCACTTTTTGTTGCTCAATAATCTCAAATTCTTTTAACTGATAAAGCAATGCGAAGAACTTATGAACGGCTATGTTGTAAATAGATTGAGAAGCTTCATAGGCCAGAAATACCTCTTCGAAACGGGGTGCTATGTCTGCGTAATGACTTTGAGTGAGTTGAAATAAATTAGTATTTAAGGTATCAAAGAAAGGAAATTCCTGTACGAAATCGGGTTTAAAAAAATGAAAACTATCCTCTTTAAAGTAGATTAAATAGCCCTCGGTATTTTTGTCTCTGAAAAAACTATAAACCTGCCTTGGAGACTGAAAGACTAAAAAGGATTCCTTTATATTCTCTTCAATATTATTGTAACCCACCTGCGTGTTTCCATTAGAAATTAAAAGTGCGACAAAATAGAAACCTCTGCGAAATGGAGATCGGTAAATATCTCCTTTGTGTTCTGCCAATCTCATACAATAAAACAGAGGATTCGAGGTACGGTGTTCAACACCGGTTGATTCTAAAAAAGAATTGATACTATCGTAAAAGGGAATGTTTTCTTTTTCTTCAGGCATACTGGTTTAAGGTGTTAGTCTAACAGAATAAAGGATTATAACTAATTTACTAAATGTATTTGGACGTATTGCAGGCTAACGACTTAGGGCGCGCTAACATAAAGTCTAATATCGAAAATCAAATCGAATTGTGCAATATTCAAACGCTCCTTTGTAAGGATAAATTGAAAATGCCGGAATTGACCATTATTGTCCTTTTTTGAACCATTTAAAGCTTTAAAGATCAGGTACCTTTGATCCTTGTCAGGGAATGATTATTAATCATGCTATAAAAAACTTAAAACAAATGAAAATGTTTCTATTAAAAATTCTGGTAGTACTAATTATTCTAATAGCCGTACTATGTATAATTGCCGCTTTTGCCCCAAAAAAGTATGTCATCACAAGAGAGATTACGATTAATAAACCTGCTGAAAATGTATACGAGTATCTGAGGTTTCTTAATCATCATCAGGAGTTTAATCAATGGCTGAAGTATGATCCGAATACTAAAATTGAGTTAAAAGGAAATGCAGATGGACAGGAGGGAGCGATTCTCTCTTTTGAAAGTAAGCATGAAAAATGTGGAAAGGGCGAGTTTGAAAATGTCCGACTTATTAAAAACAAGCAAATAGATTTTAAAATCAGATTTATGGTGCCTTATGTTTTTACTGCCGACGGAACTTTGTTCGTTAATGCGGTCAACGAGAATCAAACAAATCTGGTGTGGAAGTACCAAGGAGGGAAGGACTGGCCAATGAATATTATTTTATTATTTGTGAATATGGATAAAATTATTGGTGCCGATATCGAGAGTACCATGAGAAATATAAAAACGAACACTGAAAAACTATAAACTATGTCATTTGCAACCTATCTAAAAAACATCGAAGAGAAAACAGGTAAAACGCCTCAGGATTTTCAACTTCTTGCCGAAGAAAAAGGCTATACGGTAAATGGAGCGATGGGGCCAACTATTAAAGCCACCAATATCATCAACTGGTTAAAAGCCGATTATGATCTCGGACACGGACATGCTACCGCCATGTATGCTTATATTAACGGGAAACGAGAATGATCGTAATGATACTATGGTTCTCAGTACTTATTGTTAATACAGTTTCGGGCCATTAGTCCCGATTGTTTTATTACTTTTAAAACAAAGCTGACAGGTTTTTAAAACCTGTCAGCTTTGACTTTTTAGTATTTAATTCTCTTTATAAAATTAGATTTGATACAAGGTTTTTTTGCTTTACGGGTATATCTCATTTAAAATGATAAGATTGCAAAAAAATACATCGATAATTGAATTATTTTTCCTGTTCTAAATTATCAACATCAGAAATCTGATCCAGTATATTGGTTTGGTTGGGTGAGACGTAATTTTTCGTTTCATTAGCATTTTCTTTCTTAAAAAGAATATCTAATGCGTTGTATAATTTTAATAAAACATCTTTGTCTTCTTTTGCAATATCTAGAGCAGTATTAAAATTAAAAACATAATTGTTCGAATTGCGTACTTCTACTTTTATCGTTTTTGATGTGATTTTAAATTTTACTATATCCATTGTTTGTAAATTACTTAGTTTGCAAAACGTTGTTTTCAAGGGAGTTATTGTCCCTTTTTTTTGAAATAAAACACCAATAAAAAACCCCTAATCAATGGATGATTAGGGGGTTGTTTTTGTAGCGAGGACGGGAGTTGAACCCGTGACCTCAGGGTTATGAATCCTGCGCTCTAACCAACTGAGCTACCTCGCCAAGACTGCTATCAGGAATGATTCCCTCATTGCGGGTGCAAAGATAGAAATAATATTAAATGGTACAAGCAAAAAATGAAGAAAAAAAAATATTTTTAAAAATGCATTGTTTTCGGACATATATTCTTATATTTCCAAAAAAAATAAAAGTAGCTCATGGATACAAAAATACGTTACGAAATCGAGTTTCCTATAAATTCTTCGCCGCAATTATTATATCAATATATATCCACTCCGTCAGGTTTGTCTGAATGGTTTGCTGATAATGTAAATTCACGGGGAGAATTTTTTACTTTCATCTGGAATGATTCACAGGAAAAAGCACGCCTGGCTTCTAAAAAAACAGGTGAAAAAGTAAAGTTTAAATGGGTTGATGAAAGTAGTAAGGATACAGAGTACTTTTTTGAATTGCATATTTTAGTCGATGAATTGACTAAAGATGTATCATTAATGGTAGTCGATTTTGCTGAAAAAGAAGAGGTTAGCGAGGCTAAACAATTGTGGGAAAATCAAATCTCAGATTTGAAACATCTTATCGGATCTGTTTAGTAAAAGTCTATTTTAAGCGTTATATTTGCCCTGAACAAAATTCAGGGTTTTTTTATGATCAATTTTAACGGAAACATGGTAGCGCAGGACGAGAATATACTAACTCAAAATCGTGCTTTTTTGTATGGAGATGGTGTTTTTGAAACACTAAAAATAGTCAATAACAAGATATTGTTTCTTGAAGATCATTATTTCAGACTGATGGCTTCCATGCGAGTGGTGAGAATGGAAATCCCGATGAATTTTACCATGGAGTATTTTGAAGAGGAAGTTTTGAAAGTAATCCGTGAAAACAAATTTTCAGCAGCCGCAAGAGCTCGAATTACCGTTTTTAGAAACGATGGAGGTTTGTATTTACCAAAAACAAACGATGTTTCATTTTTAATTCACGCAACTACTCTCGAAAGCGCTTTGTATGGCTTAAATAAGGCTTATTACGAAGTTGATTTGTATAAAGATTTCTATGTAACCAAACAATTATTATCGTCCATTAAAACGACTAATAAGTTGATTAATGTCACGGGAAGTATATTTGCTCACGAAAATGGCTTAGACAATTGTATTTTGTTAAACGATACTAAAAATGTTGTTGAGGCATTACAAGGGAATCTGTTTATGGTTGTCGGTAAAAAACTGAGTACACCACCCGTTTCTGAAGGTTGTCTGAACGGTGTAATGCGCAAGCAAATTTTAGCATTGGCTAAAAAAGTGGAAGGAATAGAAGTGGTTGAAGAAATAATTTCGCCTTTTGATCTTCAAAAAGCAGACGAGTTATTTTTGACAAATGTAATTACAGGAATACAGCCGATAAGTAAATATCGAAAAAAAGAGTTTACAAGTAATCTGGCGCATTTATTGGTGCAAAAACTAAACGAATCCATATCTGAAAATTAATTCAGATATGGGTTTTCGGGTGCATTTGACCAAATAAGGTAATCTCCGCCCAGCTCTATTATTTGCTCTTTCCAAAAATGAGTGGTGGATTTTCCGATAATTTTGTTTTTGTAATTATTATCAGCAATTATCCAGGAGTTTCCTTGCATTTCACTTTCGAGTTGATTTTCATCCCAACCAGTGTAACCTAAGAAAAAACGAATATTATTTTTGTTAATAGATCCGTCGTTAATTAAGTCTTTCGTTGATTCAAAATCACCTCCCCAATAAATCCCATTAGAAATTTCAACACTATTCGGGATTAATTCTGGAATATTGTGAATGAAATAGAGGTTATCCTGCTCTACAGGTCCTCCATTATATATCTTGAAAGAAGCTTCAATCTCAGGTATCAGGTCATTAATAGTGTACTTTAAAGGTTTATTAATGATAAATCCTATTGATCCTTCTTTGTTATGGTCTGCTAATAAAATTACCGATCTGTTAAAAGATAAATCTCCAATTATTGAAGGCTCGGCAATAAGCAGGTGTCCTTTTTTTAATTTTTCTGAAATCATACGGTTACAATTTTTATTAAATTTAGTTATAAAATTTTAAAAATCCCAAATAAAATCGTTAAACCGCATAAAAAAACCCTCCACATGGAAGGGTTTTGATTATATTATAAGTTTAGAGAACTTTCTTACTTAGTTCACTGCACCTTCTAATTCAGCACCAGCTTTAAATTTTACTACATTTTTAGCAGCAATTTTGATAGTTTTTCCAGTTTGTGGATTTCTACCGTCTCTTGCAGCTCTAGCAGATACTGACCATGATCCGAACCCTACTAATGAAATTCTTCCTCCTTTTTTCAAAGTAGTCCCTACATTACCTAAAAAAGACTCTAAAGCTAATTTAGCCGCAGCTTTAGTAATTCCTGCATCAGCAGCGATAGCATCGATTAATTCTGATTTGTTCATAATAATTAGTTATTAATTGTTGGTTAAAAAATAAATTGTTAATACACAAATTTAGTAGGAAATCCGTTCCTTGCAAGTGTTTTCGGTAAATTTAGCAAAAATTGTTGATAACTTGTTTTTTTTGTTCATAAAGCATGTTATTTGTCGAGTAAAACAGGTAGAAACCCCTGTTTTATTGGTGCTGGTTGGGTCTTGATATATTTATAATGTCCTGTTTGTAAACTTAAATAGGGCTTTTCAAATAGTTTGATTTTTAGAACTATTAAAATTACAATGAGAGTTTTTTTGCCTTATATAATTACTAGTCTTTACTTAAAATTAGTTAAAGGCTAACGGATTAATTGTATGTTAGATGGTATTGCAATCTGGATTTGTTAAATAATTTGGTTCTAGGTGTTTTATCAAGTTTTGACAAGGATAAAGGTTATAAAATTTCGTGGGGAGAATAATTAGTAGGCTCTATGTTAAGTATGAAATCTATCAAACTTTCTTAGCGTAAAAGAAAAAAGGCAAATCATCTATATTACCCGACTGCAACTAGTAAAAAAAACGCCAGTATTATTACCTGGATGCTTAATGATGGTTTATTATAAATGTGCTAAGTGAATATATTTTTGTCCAGATATAGTTGCAATATTAATTTATAAACATAATAAATATTTCTGTAGTATATATGAGAAAAATATGACTATTAAAATTAATATTTGCAGCTAATTCGGGTTAATTATTTTTATTTTGATGCTTGCTATCGGCATGATAGGAAAATAGGAATGAAATTAAATTCTATATTTGTAGGAAATTATTTATATTTGTAAAGAATATTTTATAAGTCTTTTCATGAATTCAGAAAAAAATGGTGGTAAACCACAGTTGCTATTTGAGCATTTCGAGATTATATTTAGATTGAAATAGTCTTAGTATAATCTCAACAAATTAAATAAACTAATAAATCTAAAAATTAAATAATTATAATGTATACAAATAGAAAACGAGATTTAAATTTACTGAAAAAAAGTTTTTTTTTTGATTTTGATTTTAACAGCGAGTTGTCAAAATGATATAGAAAATGATAATAAAGAGGAGGCTTTAAGTCTTCATAACAATTATGAGATAGTAGATGGTACTATCAAAATTGAAAGCGTACAAAAGTTAAAAAACATTTTAAAAACCTATCAAAATGATGTCCAAGCTCAGAATGATTTTAATGATGAGATTAGGCAAATTCAAACTAAAGGATTTAAATCATTGACTCCAATGTTTGACGAAGATGATGTTAAAAAAATGGAAGACTATATTGTTGCGAAAAAAGCAAAAAAACAAAAAATGAATTCTGAATATGGGATTAGTAATGATGAGTCTGGAGATGAGAATTTTGATGTTGAAGATGATCTAATACAAGATCCAAGTTTTGCAGCAATACTAAATGAGAATAGAGAATTAATTGTTGGGGATAGTTTATATAAATATACCGAGCAAGGATTATACTTTTGTCTGGAAAAAAACAGACAAAAATTGTATAATTACTTAAATGGTTTAAAATCTTCTTCCAAAAAGAATAATTTGACCAGAAAGATGGCAATGGTTGCTCCGGTTGATGAGGAGATTTCTTTTTTTATACCAGAAGACAGACCATTTTTAGAGGTTCCTCTTCCAGACATTCCAAGACAAGATCCTTTTCCTGTGCAGCCTACGCCAAGGTTGATGAAATCTTCTTTGCCAATTTCAAGAGTAGATAATGATGGTTTTTTTGAGAAAATATTTGGAGAAAGTGAAGTAGACACAGAAGAGTATGGTGATGGACGTAGAATTAAAATTAAGTTTTGGAATCAAAATTATTTTATTTTTTCATCATTGGGTTGTAGTGCAAGGTTTCAGAAAAGAGTTAAGATTTTAGGTGTTTCAGGCTGGCA
The DNA here is from genome assembly GCF_001027725.1 of Flavobacterium sp. ABG. Classification (NCBI taxonomy): domain Bacteria; kingdom Pseudomonadati; phylum Bacteroidota; class Flavobacteriia; order Flavobacteriales; family Flavobacteriaceae; genus Flavobacterium; species Flavobacterium sp. ABG. The sequence goes on along the minus strand of NZ_LEKS01000003.1, from coordinate 135,246 downwards.
AAAATCTTACGCAACTCAAATTGAATTAGGAGTTAATGATATTTCTTATGAATATAATTATAATGTTCCGGTTTATAATATAGCTAAATATAATTATGAAAACTTTTTTATAGAAATTAACGGAGTTAAATATGCTGGTTCGGGTAAGCAGATTATTGAATTTCCGAGTGGAGCAACAAATTTTCCTTACTCGGGCTCATCACCTCAAGAAGTTACCGTTAGTATATTTAGGCAAGATTTATTCGAGATAAAATACGATGCAAATAAAGTGTATAATCAAGTTGTTGATGTAGCAGTAAAACAAGCTTTTAAGGCTATTGTGGCTCAGAATCCTGCTCTAACTGAAGTTGGAAAGAAAGTAGAGAATGGAGATCTTACTTATAAAGTAGTAGCGGTAAATCCACTTTTAAATAAAGCGACTATATCTACACAAGGAATGAAGTGGACCAATAATAATGATAATGCAATTACTCATTATTTTGATTTTAATTTTGTTCTAACCTATAGCTCTGACTATAATAATCCTGAAGATTATCTGAAAGGATTGCAGGGGTCTACAAAATATGCAAGAGTTAGAGCAGATATTTATGGAGCTGCTCTTCATGATAATGTATGGAAAGGTAGAAGGTTAATTTTAGGTCAATAAATAAAATAAAAACCAAGCCAATATTTTGGCTTGGTTTAAAAAATACAGACATGACAAAATACATAACAATGTTAATTTTACTGGCTTTAATTAATTTAAATGCTCAGGATAAAAGCAGTAGTTTAGAAAATAATCAGTTTAAAATTAATGTTCTTTCCCCGGGAATAACATATGAAAAAAGGTTAAGTAAAAATACAGCGCTAGCAACGGACTTAAATCTTAGCGCAGGTTTCGCTTATAATAGTAATTCTGGCTCCAAATTGCTACTGTCTCCTTATATAAGAGAACAGTACAGGTATTATTATAATTTAGAAAAAAGATACTCAAGAGACAGAAACACTAAAAACAATTCTGGAAACTTCATAGCGCTTAGCGGAAGTTACTATTTCAGACCAATTGGCAATTCGGAATATGTAAGTGTTTACGACGGATTGACAATTGCACCGGCATGGGGATTGCACCGGACTTATGGAAGTGGAATTAATATAAGTTTAATTGCAGGTGCAGGTTATAATTTTGGAACGGATGAACGAAAAGCTAACTTTGTTCCGGTAGTAAATTTCACATTAGGTTGGGTAATTGGTAAAAAATAAAGAATGAAACATATTGTAGGGTTGTTTTTTTTAATTTCATTTGGAGCTTTCGCTCAAAAAATTAGGCCTTTTGTTGGGGCTTCAGCTTATATCCATACAGATTTTAATAAATCAATTTTTGGAGATATTAAAATGGGAGCTGAGTATAAAGTTTTCTATTATTTTATGCCTGAAATGGAAATTAATTTTACTTATGGAGCTCTTGAAGAAGTTGTAAATCGGAATGAAACCGGGCTTGTAATGTCTGAATATTCAAAAAGAGCAGCTGCGGTAAATTACAGCTTTTGTCCTAAAGTTATTCTTGGGAATAAAAATGGAGATGGTTCCGGGTACATTCAAATTCTTCCCAAACTTACCTATTCGAATATTCAGGCTACTGGTCATGCCTTTACCAGAAACCCAAATAATCTGTCACAACCCATTGAAAAAAAGCAAAAAACTTATGAAAATCAGTATTCTTTCGGATTTGGAGTAGGGTATGTTGTAGATTTATCAGATGACAGCGCACAATCATTGGCATTAAATATTTATTTAAATAATGTTGATTTGGGGAGAGCGTTAAATAAGTTGGATCAAGATAACCGATTTAATACACAGGGTGTAATAGGTCTTGGGGTAAATTATTATTTTAGTTTTAAAAAGAAAACGATCTAAATAGAAAATATGGAAAGCCTTGACAAGCAAGGCTTTTTAATTTAATGCACCTTTGCTGCTTCAGAAAATGTGATCCCATTTAATAATTCTGCCACCTGCATTCTCTTTTTTCCTGGTAATTGCAGACTTAAAAGCTGAATAAAGCCTTCTTTAATCGCAATTTTGATCTCTTTTTTACTGCTAATCAAGCTTCCAGCTTCATAAGAGTGTGGCTCAGAAACTAGTTTTGCTTCATATATTTTGATGCTTAATTCTTCGTTTTTATCGTTCAGAAAACACCAGGCTGCCGGATAAGGACTCAAGCCGCGAATCAGATTATTGATTTCTTCTCCCGATTTTGTCCAGTCGATTTTGCAATTTTCTTTGTTTAATTTGTAAGCTGTTTTTATTTCAGCGTTGTCTTCCTGAATTGTAGTAATGACATTTCCTTTTTCGATAACCTGTAAAGTGTCAACAACAGTCTGACTTCCTAAAAGCATTAATCGATCGTGTAAATGTCCTGCGTTTTCTGCTGGATCAATTGCGATTTCTGAATTCAGGATCATGGCTCCGGTATCTATTTTGTCATCGATAAAAAAGGTAGTAACGCCTGTTTTAGTTTCTCCGTTGATAATAGCCCAGTTGATGGGTGCCGCACCACGATAATTAGGTAATAAAGAAGCATGTAGATTAAAAGTGCCCAAACTTGGCATCTCCCAAACTACTTTTGGTAGCATTCTAAAGGCAACAACAATTTGTAAATTGGCGTTTAGCGCTTTTAATTCCGCTAAAAAACCTTCGTCTTTTAGATTTGTAGGTTGCAATAAAGTCAGGTTGTTTTCTAATGCATATTCTTTTACAGCAGAATATTTTATTTTTTGTCCACGTCCTGCCGGTTTATCAGCTGCGGTGATAACACCCACGACATCGTAGTTGTTTTTGATAATGGTGTCCAGGATGCCAACTGCAAACTCCGGAGTTCCCATAAATATGATTCTTAATTTTTCCATTAGGTTTTTAAAGTATAGGTGTTATCGGATTGTATGATAATGTGATTGTTTTCTAATAATTCCTGAAGTACCAAAATAACATCATTGGTATCCAGTTTTATTTGGGATTGGATTTCTCTGGAGGTCAAAGAAGCTGTTTTTAATAAAGACAGAATTTTATCCGCTATAGAATCGGCTTCGGTTATTTTACCTTTTTTGGTAATGCAATACGAACAAACGCCGCAATTCGATTCTGCTTTTTCTCCAAAATAATCCAGAATTAATCGGTTCTTGCAAGTTTTGTCTTCTTTTATATAATGAAGAACAGACAAAAGCTGGTCTTTTTTAAGCTGATTTTGTTTTTCCAGATATTTCGATACGCGGTTTATCGTGCGATCGTCTTCGCGAACTTCGTTAAATAATATAGTAGCGTCGTTGTTTTTAGATTTGTATTCTATGATTTCTTTGTCTCTTAATTTTTCTAAAACAATCGTAACCTGTTCTTCGGTATGATTTGATTTTTTTGCAATTAGAGAAAGATTAAACGGAACTTTCATTTCGTGTATCCCCGGATAGGTTCTTAAAATAGCCAAAATGATTTCTTCGTCATTTCGATTCAGACTCATGTAGCGCAACACTTCTTTCGATTCTATTAAAAATTGAAGGGTTATCTTTTCTGAGAATTCCTGAGACATTGTAATAATGCTTTGCTGATTTAGAAATTGCAATGCATTGTATGTTTTTAAAGTAGGGAAGTCGTATTTCTGGCAGAAATGATTCAGCTTGAAAGAGTAAGAGTCATCTAAACCTTCACCATAAGCAATCTGAAAATAATTGCAAAGCTTGACGTAAACGGTATTCAGGAATTTTTTATCAGGTAAAATGCTCAAGAACTGCTGCTCCGTTTGATTGGTGTCTGATGGACTGGTGAGTAAAACAGCAAAAGATTTAGCTCCGTTTCTTCCTGCTCTTCCCGATTCCTGATAATAATTTTCTATGTTTTCAGGAAGTTGGGTGTGAATGACTGTTTTTACGTTGTCTTTGTCGATTCCCATTCCAAATGCATTTGTTGCCACAATGACCTGTGCTTGTTCGGACATCCACAATTGCATGTTTTTATCTTTTTCTTTAGAGGAAAGACCACCGTGATAATAAGTTGCTCTAAAACCCAACGATTGTAATTGTGTTGAAATGTTCAGGCATGATTTTCTATTACGCACATATATAATAGAAGGTTGCGGGTTTTTCTTTAGGATTTGTTCGACGCGGTAGAGTTTATCTTCTACTTCAAAAACCATGTAAGCAATATTCTCTCTTGCAAAAGATTGCTGGAAAAATCGGGTATCTTTTAAACTCAGTTCTGTCTTAATATCTTCTATAACTCTGGGTGTTGCCGTAGCAGTCAAAGCTAAAAAAGGAATTTTTGGAAAGAATTTTTTAAGTTCAGAAATCTTCAAATAGGCTGGACGAAAATCATGTCCCCATTGCGAAACACAGTGTGCTTCATCTATAGCAATTAGATTTATGGGAAGATTTTTAATGCGTTCGAGAATCCAATCTGATTGTAGTCTTTCAGGCGAAAGGTATAAAAACTTGTAATTTCCGTATTGGCAATTGTCCAGAAGATCGATGATTTCTTCGGTGTGAATTCCACCGGTAAGCGCAATCGCTTTGATTTCTCTTTTCTGCAAATTGGCAACCTGATCTTTCATTAGCGCGACCAAAGGCGAAATCACCAGGCAAATTCCCTCCTGCATCATAGCCGGAACCTGAAAGCAAATCGATTTCCCTCCACCCGTTGGCAACAAGGCAAAGGTATCCTGACCGTCTAAAACCGAATCAATAATTTCTTTTTGCAGCGGTCTGAAACTGTCATGTTTCCAGTGTTTTAATAGAATTTCCTGCGCTTCGGGCATTGGTCTTGTTTTAAAGTTAAAAAATTTAGAAATCAGTTTCTAGTTTTGCAACTTTAAAACAGGCCTAAATTTTATCTAAGATATAAAGAATTCTGTTCTCAACCGTGTCTTTAGGGACTTCGATTAAGTCGTAACCATATTTCTTATAGGTGTCAACCAAATGATTTTGAATTTTTACAGCCTGATCAAAATTCTCGTAACGCTCAGTATCGCTTTCGTAAATTTCCTCCCAAGGTGGTAGAATAAAAATTTTAGAATATTTGATATCCTCACACGCTTTTACAAAATGCTCCGGATATTCATCACCAATATAATCCATATAAGCGAGAACATCAGGAATTCCGCGATCTATAAAAACAACCTTGTCAGATTCTTGAACCGCATCTTCATATTGTTTGATACGTCCTTGAAGTAACATTTCGCTAAACAATAAAGGCTGATCTAAAAACAATTGATCGATACCTCGTTGTTGCGCTTCGAGTGTAACTTGTCTTGAAATTTCAGGATAACAGGAGTAGCCACGAGCTACCAATTCGTTAATAAGAGTAGATTTTCCCGTTCCCGGGCCACCAATGAGAACTATGATTTGTTTTTGCACTTTCTAAAAATAAAGCGCAAATTTACCTAAACTTATTCGTAATTAAAAAGATTATTTCTCAGAAACGAACGATTTCGCAATTTTAGGGAGAAAGGTTTCTGTTTTTGGCTTTGTTTTAGATGGCTAGTAATAATAATCAGAGGTTATGAAACTAAGGTGTTCCAATTAATGTTAAGAGAGAAGAATGCCCTTTTCTTTAGGGTTTTTTCTTCTGAAAGTAGACCTGCAAGGTTTTTTTTTAATCTTGTCGGTGTTCTTAGGATAATAGATATCTAATAAATACCTACAAGGTTGAAGAAAACCTTGCAGGAGAGGTGAATTGTAGATTGTTTGTTAAGGCCGTCCGGCGGCACTTAAGTTTGAGTAATTATGTTTAGTTAGGTTGATTCTTATGTTAGTACTGCAGTTTCCTCCATCGTTCATTTGAATTAAAGAATATTTTTATTTTAAATTTTTTTTCGAAGAGAAATTTAATTGTATCCGCCAATAAAGAGCGTAAATAAGCCGGATATCACAAAAAGAAAAATGTAAAGTAGCAGCAAAAAAATATTTACATTTTTTAATAACGTTTGTCTTTTGTTGGTAAATCGGGAAGTTTCTTTCGCTAAGAAAATAAGAAGTAGCAAAAGAAAAACTGTAATAGTCCAAGCTAAGAATATTGCTTTTTCATCACGGGCATCAGTCATGCTTACGGCAATTAGAAAAATAATAAAAAAAGGAATCCCTAGTCGGATAGCTAAATGTGAAATTAAATTTGTTTTCTCTTCCTGCACAGGTTTTGGGTCAGTATTTTTATTTTCGGAAGAGTCGGTTCGTTTATCACTCATGTTTTTTGTTTTTTAATTGCATAAATCTGTAAGATATTTCAAATGTAAAAGGTTGCCCCGAATTACGCTAATTTCCACTAATTTTAATTTTATGGAAGCGTTAACACAATTTTGGATTGATGAAATTCGATTTCGCCCCAATAATTAGTGCCAATTCGTGAAATTCGTGTTGAACAAAGGAAGCAGCTTTACGGTATTTTAAGTTCTGGAAAGCAAAAAGATTGAAAAGTCCATCAGATAGCGAGATAGACACGAATTACACTAATTTTCACGAATTTTAATTTTATTGAAGCGTTAAAACAAATTTTGGATTGGTGAAATTTGATTTCGCGCCAAAATAATTAGTGCCAATTCGTGAAATTCGTGTTGAACAAAGGAAGCAGCTTTACGGTATTTTAAGTTCTGGAAAGCAAAAAGATTGAAAAGTCCATCAGATAGCGAGATAGACACGAATTACACTAATTTTAGTTTTATGGAGGCGTTAACACAATTTTGGATTGGTGAAATTCGATTTTGCTCAAAAATAATTAGTGAAAATTAGTGAAATTCGTGTTGAACAAAGTAAACTTATTCGAGATATTTCCGGTTCAGAAAAATCTAAAACCTAAAATCTGAAATCTGAAATCAAAACCGTATATTTGCGTTTATTTTAATATAAGCATGGAGAACGATAAAGAAAAAAGCACCGCTGAATTTTACGAAAGATTAAAGACTGAGTTAGACAACAGTAACACTTGGCCGGCAGAATATTTGTATAAATTTATAATGCCTTCAGTTGCTGATAATGTTGAGAGAGTCGAAAGAGCTTTTGACAGTATGGGTGCGGTTATTAAAACAACAAAATCTAAAACAGGTAAATTTACCAGTGTTTCTGTAGATGTAACGATGAATAGTGCTGATGAAGTGATCGTTAAGTACAAAGAAGTTTCTACAATAGAAGGTATAGTTTCATTATAACTTATGGTCGAAAAATATAAAAAAGAAGTCGCAAATGACGTTGTTTTTAATTTAGAATACAATTCTGAAAGACAGCGTTTACTTATTCCGGAATATGGTCGTCATTTACAAAAATTGATTGATCAGGCAACCGTTATTGAAGATGCTGAAACGCGTAATAAAGCGGCAAAGTATATCATTCAGGTAATGGGCAGTTTGAATCCGCATTTACGTGATGTACCGGATTTTCAGCATAAATTATGGGATCAGCTTTTTATCATGTCTGATTTTAAATTAAATGTAGAATCTCCATACCCAATTCCATCTCGCGATGTATTGCAATTGAAACCGGATGTTTTGCAATATCCGCAGAACTTTCCGAAATACAGATTTTATGGGAACAATATCAAATATATGATTGATGTTGCCAATAAATGGGATGATGGCGAAATGAAAAATGCATTGGTTCTGGTGATTGCCAACCACATGAAAAAATCATACTTAAGTTGGAATAAAGACACCGTAAAAGACGATGTTATTTTTGAACACTTATTTGAATTGTCAGGCGGAAAAATCAACTTACTTCAAAGCACAGAAGAACTTTTGAATACCACCGATTTATTGCGTACAAACAAACGTATCTCTAATAAAATCACACCGGCGGGACAACCAAAAATTCAAAGCAACAAAAACAATAATAAAGGCGGGAAGCCAAAACCTTTTCAGAAAAACAACAATCAAAAGAATGTTTAGGGAAAGTTGCTAAGCTACTAAGTTGCTGAGATTTTGTTTGAATGTGAACTCAGAGCCTTAGAGCCTTTAAAAAAGAATAATAAAAAAAGTTGCTAAGAGGCTAAGTTACTAAGTTGCTGAGATTTTGTTTGAATGTAAACTCAGGACCTCAGAGCCTTAGAATCTTAGAACCTTTAAAAGAAAACAATAGAAAAAGTGGCTAAGAAGCTAAGTTACTAAGTTCCTGAGATTTTGTTTGAATGTAAACTCAGAACCTCAGAGCCTTAGAATCTTAGAACCTTTAAAAAAAAACAATAATAAAAAAAACGGCTAAGTTGCTAAGAGACTAAGATCCTGATTTTTTTCAGAAGCTTAGTGCCTCAGAACCTTAGAACCTCAGAACCTAAAAAAAGAATATGGGAATTTTTAAAATCGAAGGAGGAATACCTTTAAAAGGAGAAATCACTCCGCAAGGAGCAAAAAATGAGGCATTACAAATTTTATGTGCAGTGCTTCTAACAGGAGAAAAGGTAAGAATTAATAACATTCCGGATATTATCGATATCAATAAATTAATCACTTTGTTGGGGAATTTAGGGGTGAAAATTCAAAGAAACGAACCAGGTTCTATTACATTCCAGGCAGATGAGGTAAATGTTGGATATTTAGAAACAGAAGCTTTTAAGAAAGAGGGTGGAGCACTTCGTGGTTCTATCATGATTGTTGGGCCGTTATTGGCTCGTTTCGGAAGAGGATATATTCCAAAACCGGGAGGAGATAAAATTGGTCGTCGCAGATTAGATACACACTTTGAAGGTTTTATTAACCTTGGAGCAAAATTCAGATACAACAGAGAAGATCACTTTTATGGTGTAGAATCTCCGGAAGGAGGTCTTACAGGAACGGATATGTTACTTGATGAGGCTTCCGTAACAGGAACTGCAAACATTGTAATGGCAGCAGTTTTAGCAAAAGGAGTAACAACAGTTTATAATGCTGCTTGCGAGCCTTACTTGCAACAGTTATGTAAAATGTTGAATTCGATGGGAGCTAAAATCACAGGAGTTGGTTCTAATTTACTGACTATCGAAGGTGTTGAAAGCCTTGGTGGTTGTGAACACAGAATTCTTCCGGATATGATTGAAATCGGTTCTTGGATTGGTCTTGCAGCTATGACAAAAAGCGAAATTACAATCAAAAATGTAAGCTGGGAAAATTTAGGTTTGATCCCGAACACATTCAGAAAATTAGGAATTACAATCGAAAAACGTGGCGATGATATTTACATTCCTGCTCATACAAATGGGTACGAAGTAAAAACTGACATTGACGGTTCTATCTTAACTATTGCTGATGCACCATGGCCAGGATTTACGCCTGACTTATTGAGTATCGTTTTGGTGGTGGCAACACAAGCTAAGGGCGATGTTTTGATTCACCAAAAAATGTTCGAAAGCCGTTTGTTTTTCGTTGATAAATTGATTGATATGGGAGCGAAAATTATGTTATGTGATCCGCACAGAGCGGTGGTGATGGGACATAATTTTGAATCTCAACTTAAAGCTACAACAATGTCATCTCCGGATATTCGTGCGGGAATCTCATTGTTAATTGCTGCTTTATCTGCAAAAGGTACAAGTACAATTCAAAATATAGAACAAATCGACCGTGGATACGAGCGTATCGACGAGCGTTTAAGAGCTATTGGAGCAAAAATCGTGAGAGCATAGTTAAAAAATCTCAAATGACGAATGAACAAAAAGCTATAAAAGCTACTTATTTTAGTATAGCTGGAAACACCTGCCTTGCCCTTGTAAAAGGATTGGCAGGTTTTTTTGGCAATTCTTATGCCTTGATTGCCGATGCGATCGAATCAACAACGGATATATTTTCGTCTTGTTTGGTGTTATTCGGAATCAAATATTCAAGTAAACCGGCTGATGAAAATCACCCTTACGGACATGGTCGTGCCGAACCTCTGATTACCTTTTTGGTAGTTGGATTTTTAATTACTTCCGCAACGATTATTGGGTACGAAAGCATTGCTAATATTCAAACCCCACACGATTTACCAAAATCATGGACCTTGTATATTTTAGGCCTGATTATTATCTGGAAGGAATATTCATTCCGATTGGTAATGAAACGCAGTAAACAAACCAATAGTTCCTCTCTGGCGGCAGATGCCTGGCATCATCGCAGTGATGCTATAACTTCTATTGCGGCATTTGTCGGAATTTCAATTGCCTTGATTATGGGGAAAGGTTATGAATCTGCCGATGACTGGGCGGCACTTTTTGCTGCTTTCTTCATCTTATACAATAGCTATAAAATTTTCAGACCCGCTCTTGGTGAAATCATGGACGAAAATCTAAACGCCGATTTGGTAGAAGAAATTCGCATCACTTCTTTGACAGTTGACGGCATTTTAGGAACAGAAAAATGTTTTATCAGAAAAGCAGGAATGCAATACCATGTTGATCTTCATGCTATAGTGTCGGCAAAAATTTCGGTAAAAGAAGGACACGAGTTATCACATAAATTACAAGATACTCTTAAAGAAGTAATTCCTCAATTAGGAAATGTTTTAATCCATATTGAGCCAGATGACTATCATTAGGAAAGGTGCTAAGTGACTAAGATGCTGAGGTTTTAAGTATAAAAAAATCCGCTTGTTCTTTGAAAGAATAAGCGGATTTTTTTATGTTGTTACTTGTGGGATGTCACTACTTTTTTGCGCTTTTAAAGAAAGAAAATTTCTATTTCTAAAGTAATGAAAGGTAAAACCTTTCGATTGCTCAGTTCCCAATCCATTTAGTCAGTTCGAGCGAAGTCGAGAACCGCAATGCAATTCAAAAACTTAGCCGCTCAGAACCTTAGCACCTTAGTCACTTCTTGCTAATCCAACACATTCAAAATTTTCAATCCAAAAACAACTCCGTTTTGTTGGATGCCGCCTTGATACGAATGTACATAATCTACTCTGAATAATTTGAATTTGCCAAATCCCAGATTATCTAAACCAACGGTAAATTCGGTATAAGGCTTTCGATCCGGAATCGCCAGGGAGTGGAAACCTAAATTCAAGGTTGATTTTAATAGATTCAATAATGGAATTTTATTCATGATAAATCCGGTGTCATTGTATTCTAAATGACTTTCAAAATAACTGTCGTTAGTACTGTTTGCATAATACGGCATTAAATTGAAAACATTTAGATAGCGATCAGCTGTTCCAATATGCGTCTGATTTCCGTTAAAATGTTTGTAATCTATAAAAGAAATATTTTCTGCATTAAAGAATTTCCCTGCTCTGAAACTCGTTCCCAGTAACCCTTTATTGGCTAATGCTAAATCGTATTGTACCAAAGCTGCGATTCGGTCAAATTCATAGTTTTTCTCGCTTGCCGCAAAGGCTTTTTCATAAGTTAAATACAGTGTTGGGTATTTGTCGTTTTTAACATTGAATCTTGCGTTGGGTCTTGAAATGTATTTGTTTCCAAAATTAATTTGCGTGGTTAGGCTGGTTTTGAGTACATGATGCTGATTGAAAGCAGGGGTATCAAAATCATTTGGCGCCAAAGGATTATTAGAAGAGTACATATCATCTCTTTTAAAGAAAGAATAGTCGGTAGTATTAAAAAGTGGTTTTCGCTGTTCATAGGCCATTTTAGCATTCAAAGTGATGCCGTTTGCAACATTTTGCGAATAGTTAATTTGAGCAAATTCCAGATTGTAGAGTTTCATGTAGTTGTCTTTAAAAAACAAGGAACTGACAGAATTTACAATTTTAGAGATAGGTTCCGCGCCATTAAACTGTACTGCTTTTGTTCCTCCCGAAGCACTGATTGTAGCAAAATTTGTGTTGTTGAATTTATGGTGAAATTGAGCTGTAGCGCGGAAACGTTCGTCTGAAAAACCATAATTAAAAGTAGTTTTTATCAGAGTGCTTTTTCCTTTTTCCTCATCCCATTTTTTAAAAGAAAAACCGGTATCGAAATTAAAACCCTGAACGGTATTAAAACTTAAGGAAGAAATGTCTAATAAACCATCGTAGGTAAAAGAATGTTGCTTGAAGGTATTCTTGTAATTGTAACCTGTTAATACATCTAAGACTTTAAATTTATTGTTTTTTGAATCTACAGAATCGGTGTATTTCTGCGATTTTCTGATGGTTTGAATACTGTCTTTTTTGGTGTAATCATTGCTCTCTTCAATTGTTAACGGAATAGGACGAATCTCATTCCAAAAAGCGTTGTCTTTTTTGTTGGCGTTGGCCTCAAAAGCTACAATTTCGTTCCCAAATGTTTTCTTTGCAAAAGAATCCGGAAAATCATAATTGGAGTAAATATAGTTGAAATGGGCAGAAAATTTGATGCCAAAGATACCAGCCTTAAACGATAAAGTTTGGGCATTTTTGGACCATATTTTATTTTTCGAATGATAACTAAAGCTTTGTTTTAAAGTCATAATTTCGGTAAGTTCATTTTTCATTCGATATCCTTTTATATCAAAATCTACTGCATACAGGGCAAAACTATCATCAACAATGTAAATGTAGCCTTCAAAAACAGGTTCTTTATCCCGTTTTGGGATTACTTTTATTTTGTTTATTTCCTGGTTATTGGAATCAAAAAAAGTTCCTTCTAATTTGTATTTGTAATAATTGAAAGCATTATCGGCCAATGGAGAAATTAATTTTACATCAAAATCTAAAGTATTATCGTAAAAATCATAAGTAGATAAAGCGGCTGTATTGTAGCTGTAACCTCTGTTGTTTCCGGAGATTTTAGAAGCAATAATTTTCTCCTTCAATTTGTCCGGCTTTTCAAAAGTGATTTTGGAAACGGTTTCGGATAAGTACAAAATTCCGGTTCCGGTAGAGTCCAGATTGGAGGCCATATCTGCGCCAAGATCTATTTTTTGACCTAAGATTTTTTTAGGTAAATCTTTAATTTTAAACATTCCCTTTGAGTAAAAATCGGCGGTATACCGTGCTGTTTTTTGGGAGTTTTCTTTTTTGTTTGCAATGGCACTTCGGATTATGGCATTGGCAGGATTGTTTTTAGGGTCGATGACGACCTCATTTAAAACAAAATTTTCTTCTTGCATTTTTACATCCAGAACAATGGTTTTGGTGTCAGGTGAAACGGTGATTTTTTGGGTTTTAAAACCTAAGTACTGAAAAGTAATTTTGTTTTTGCCAATGTCTTTTACAGTAAGTTGGTATTTTCCCTGCTCGTTTGAAGTGGTGCCGGTATACGTGTTTTCCTCAAAAACAGAAACAAAGGGTAGTGGGTTTCCTTTTTCATCGGTAATAGTTCCTTTGATTTGAGCAAAGTTGGAAAGAGAAAAAAGTAAAAAGGCTAATAAAGTATAGTTTCTCATAAAAAGTTGGTTATCCTGCAAAAATAGGAGAACTTAAAAGAGAGTCTATTAAAGATTTGTTAAATAGAGTATTACAAAAAGGACTGAATTGCCAGCTCATAACTTTTTAAACCAAAGCCTAAAATGACACCCTTAGCATTTCCGGATAAATACGATTGATGTCTGAAACTTTCACGAGCGTAGGTGTTTGAGATATGAACTTCAATAACAGGTGTGGTAACTGCTTTCATAGCATCACCTAAACCGATAGAGGTGTGGGTATAAGCTCCGGCATTTAAAATAATCCCGTCAAATGTGAAACCACATTCCTGGATTTTGCCAATCAGTTCCCCTTCAATGTTACTTTGATAATAAGAAAGTTCAATGTTAGGATATTTTTCCTGCAGTGTTTCAAAATATGCTTCAAAAGTTTGACTTCCGTAAACTTCCGGTTCTCTTTTTCCTAAAAGATTCAAATTGGGTCCGTTAACAATGCAGATTTTCATAAGTTGATTTTAAATTAATTAAGGTGTTTTAGGGAAGCCATTTCACATTTCACAAAAAACATTTTACAAGAGTGGTAAAAATAAAAAAACCGCTCCAATTAATAGAGCGGTTTTGGTAAAAGTATGTGATATTATTTTTAGAACATAAATCCTGCTGATAATTGTACAGTTGAGTTTTTAATATCTGCATTTTTTGAAGCTTCAGTCAAACCTAGGCTGTAACGTCCTTGAACAAAAAGACTTTTAGTAATTTTAAATCCAAGTCCTGCATTAAGTGCGAAATCAAATGTTTCTGCATTTTTTACATCAAAATCATTTTTTTCGCTTAATAAGAATGATGCTTGCGGACCAGCTTCAATACTAAAAGATTTACCTACATAGAATTTAGCCATCACAGGTATAGATAAATAACCTAATTCGTTTTTAAACTCTGAAACAGCATTTTTGTAAGTTGCACCTTGCGTAGAATACAAAAGTTCGGGTTGAATAGAAAAGCTATCAAGGATTTTTAGCTCTGCAACAACACCTGCATGGTAGCTTGTAATTCCTTCTTTGTCAAATCCTCCTGCGTCAATAGAGGTACCTCCTGTTTGGTTTGCGAAATTAACCCCCGCTTTAACCCCAAGTTGTAAAAATTGTGCCTGAATTGTTGCTGTTGTAGCTAGGAACAATACTGCTGCTAAAAGTATCTTTTTCATAAAATTGTTTTTTAGAATTAAAGTTGTTTTATAGGTCAAAACTACAGAATTAGTATTTTATTGTATTATATTTTAGATTAAATAATTACTATAATTCGCATGTTTTTTCAAATTTTCATCTTTTTTTTGATTGAAATAATGATTCAATTGTCTAAAGGTTAAACATTTACTTTCGCTAAAAAAACATTTTTTTTAAGGCCTGTTATTTGCTTGCTATCGCTTTTTTGTAATATAATTTTTAAGTTTTATTTATAGGGGACAGGATAGAATAGAGGTAAAAACTTACTAATTTATGATATAGGCTTGTAAGTTTAAAAATTACGGATGTGTCAAATATTGGCTTTTTTTAACAGGTTTTTTAGTCTTATTAAGTCTTTATTTGTTAAAAAACAAATTATTTTTTAACAAGTATGCTTTTATATTTGTCCTCTATAATTCAAATAAAAAGTAAAGTAGAATGAAAAAAATTATTTTAACTGCTGTTGCAGTAATGGCTTTCGCATTTTCTAATGCACAAGAAACTAGATTTGGTGTTAAAGGTGGAGCTAACCTTGCTAATTTAACTGGTGATTACGAAGGTGCTTCATCTATGGTAGGTTTCCATGTTGGTGGTTTCGCAGAAATTAAATTAAGCGACAAATTTGCAATTCAACCAGAGCTTTTATATTCTGCTCAAGGAGCAAAAGTAAAACAGACTTTCTTTGAAGAGACTGATAAATATGATGTTAACTTAAGTTACTTAAATATTCCAGTATTAGCTAAGTACTATGTAACTGAGGAATTTAGTGTTGAGGCAGGTCCTCAATTAGGGGTTTTGTTATCTGCAAAAGCAGATGGAGAAAATGCTAAAGATTTTTACAAATCAGTAGATTTCGGTTTCAATGTTGGAGCTGGATACAACTTTACAGAAGATCTTTCTGTTGGTGTTCGTTACACAGCTGGTTTGTCAAGTGTTGCTAAGACTCCAAAAGGTGATGCAGAATTTGAAGGTTTTGATGTACCTAGCATCGCTATTAGAAACAGTGTTTTAGCTTTATCTGTAGGATACAAATTCTAATTTATAGTTGAAAAATAGCAAAACCTCCCTGATTCAGGGAGGTTTTTTTATGGTTCAAAATTATTTTTTAGTAGTGATAATTCTATAGTTGCACTTTGGAATTTGAACAAAAAAGAAATTAAATGAAAAAATTAATGTTAACTGCTGTGGCAGTAATTACGTTCGCATTTTCGAATGCACAAGAAACCAGAGCTGGTATTAAAGGAGGTATTAATATTGCTACATTAACCGGGGATGCAGAAGGAGCAACTTCAAGAGTTGGATTTCAGGCTGGTGGCTTTTTAGAGATTAAAATTACGGATAGATTCGCTATTCAACCTGAACTTTTGTTTTCTACTCAAGGTGTGCACACTGAAATAGTTAAGCCTGACAATGAGTATAAAATTGAAAAAAGAATAAATTTAATGTATTTAAATATTCCGATAATGGCCAGGTTTTATGTGGTTGATAAATTTAGTATTGAGGCTGGTCCTCAAATTGGATTTTTAGCAAGAGCAAGAGCTACATCAGAAATTACGAGTTATGGTAATAGAGTATCGGGAGAGGAAGATTTGAAGCGTTATCTTAGGGCCGTAGATTTAGGTGTAAACTTTGGTGCCGGATATGATTTCACCGAAGATCTTTCTATTGGAATTCGCTATAATATTGGTTGTTCGAATCTTGGAGAGAACATGCGTAATTATGAAATGTATAATAGAGTTTTATCAGTATCAGCTGGATATAAATTTTAACAACTATTTTTAAATCGCAAAAGGCTTCTCGTTTCAGGAAGGCTTTTTTTGGGGTAGTTATTTGGAGGGTTTTTGTTGCCGTTTTTTAATCGGTTGGATGGTTTTAGAATGTTGATTTTTGCTGTCACTACCGCTTTATTCCTTCAAATACAAATCATTTTATAACAGGGTTACTACTATATTCGCGCTTTGAAATTTGAATAAAACAATAAATGAAAAAATTAATGTTAACTGCTGTGGCAGTAATTACGTTCGCATTTTCGAATGCACAAGAAACCAGAATTGGTATTAAAGGGGGTGTTAATCTTACATCAATAAACGGATATGGTACTCAATCAACATCAAGAGTTGGATTTCAAGTTGGAGGGTTTGCAGAGATTAAAATTTCGGATAAATTTGCCATTCAACCTGAACTTTTGTTATCTACTCAAGGTAGGTGTACTGAAATATCTGGCTCTGGATTTGGGTTTAGAAGTAAAGAGAAATCAAGTTTAGTTTATTTAAATATTCCGGTTATGGCTAAGTTTTATGTTGTTGATAAATTTAGTATTGAGGCAGGTCCTCAGATTAGATTTTTATTAGGGGCTAAATCTAAGTGGGAAGTGACAAGTGAGAATGGTACTTTTTCAGGAAATGACGATGTGAAAAGTTCCTATGATGATTTAGATTTAGGAGTGAATCTTGGCGCTGGATATGATTTTACTAAGGATCTATCTGTTGGGTTTCGATATAATTTAAGCCTCACTTCTTATGGAAAAAGCCTTGATGGCAATAAAATTTATAACAGTGTTTATTTATTATCTGTAGGTTACAAATTCTAAAAGTTAAAAACTTCCTGATTCAGGAAGTTTTTTTTTATTTATTAAATTATTTTGAAAGATTTTAGTTGTTAAATTTTTAACAGATATTGTTCTTTGTATACTTACTTATTTAATGAAATGAGTAAGATTAATGCCTTTTAAATCAATATGATGCAAGATATTTGGTCTGGTTTTGAAGTATATTTGCGAATCGCTTTTTGAATTCTTTTATTAGGAATTTTAACATGCGTTTTATACGTTTGCGGTCTAAACTTTAACAAAATAAAAAATGAAAAAAATTGTTTTAACATTGGTTGCGATTTTGGCATTTGGATTTGTAAATGCGCAGAAAACCAGATTTGGAGTAAAGGGAGGTCTTAATGTTTCAACCTTTGCCGGAGGAAATTATTGGGATGCTAAATCTTTAGTAGGTTTCCACGTTGGTGGTTTTGCTGAGATTAAAATTATAGAGAGATTGGCCATACAGCCCGAGGTTTTGTTTTCTACACAAGGAGCAAAATTAGAGTCTTTTGGGAATTCTGATATCGATGCGAAACTGAATTATATTAATGTTCCTGTTTTGGCTAAGTTTTTTATAACTAAACAGTTCACTGTTGAAGCTGGTCCGCAAATTGGGTTTTTGACATCTGCAAAATATGATAGCTATAACGCAAAGGATTCTTATAAATCAATAGATTTAGGTTTTAATTTTGGAGCAGGATATCACTTTACAGATAATGTTTTTGTGAATCTTCGTTATACGGTAGGTTTGTCAAATATTGGGGATTACGATGTTGAAGATGCGGAAGAGTATTTTGACAGCCCTAAGAACAGCGTTCTTGCATTGTCTTTAGGTTATAAATTCTAGTAAATTAAAATAATACAAGTTAAAACCTTCCCTTAACCGGGAAGGTTTTTTTTTGGAAGTTAAAGCTTGGAGAATATTTATTAATCTATAAAGTAAGGCGAATAGGTGAAGAGTATTTTGGTATTAGTTATGATTTTTAATGTGTGATTTATCAAATTTAGGAAAGTTAGATTTGGTTTAATGACAAAGTTTATATGTGTATGATTTCAGAATTTATAGAAAGGCTATTGATTTGAATTTTATCTAAATGTATTTATGAAGTTTTTTTATAATCTTTATAAATTCTCAAATAAATGTTGAGTTTCTGTTTCTCAGGCATATGTGTAAATTCAGTAGGTTAGGGCTTTAAGACTGTTTTTTTTCTTATAAAAGCAAATAGTATTTTTGAAAGTATTTACTTTATTTTGTGTTTAAATTAACATTAAAAATTTTATATTATGATGAACAGCCTTAAAATGTCTGTTGTGTTTTCTTTTTGTTTATTAGTCTTGTCAAGTTGTGAAAAAGATAATAGCTCGGAGATGTCAAGTGATGAAGCTAGTAAAGCAAGTGTTGAGAAATTATATGATTCAAATTCAAATTTGAAAAGAGAATTTGGTAAGTCTTTGGTTAAATCCTTAGCCGAGAGTAAAGCGTTGAGAGATTTGATAAAGAATAAATCTTTAGAAATGTTTGATAATGATTATGAGGTTTTGTACCAAATGATAAAGGATGAAAGATTGGAGGGTAATATTACTGTAAGGGAGATTATACTTAAAAATTTGGGAAGTGAAGCTTTATTGAATTTAATTGAAGTAAGTAATCCTGCGCTTACATTTTTTGTTCCTGAATTACCTGAAAATTCGTTTTCTGCTAGTATTTGGGATACAGAAAAGCAGATACCTAAAGTTGCTATTGCATTAACAACAAGTAATGATGTGCCGATTATAAATGAAGATGGAACTGAGGATATAATCAAAGCGAAGGAGATTCCTAGTTTTCCTGTAATTGTTATTAAAGACAATGAAAGGGTTGTTGTCTCAAGGAACAAGGGATTCGGTAAGTTAAAAACTAGGTCTTTGAGAAATGCTAGTGGTATAGAGTTTAAATTTATTGATGATTGTTTTGATAAATCTAAAAATGCTAAGAAAGAAACTTCACGTAACATATCTTCAGTTGCTTTAGATGCAAAAATTATTAATGCTTATAATATGTATGCTACTGCTGATGGTTGGCATAGAGATTTCATTTATTATGGTATCACACCAACGACAACTAAAGGGCCTTTCAAGTATGATTTCCAAGAAACTGTAAAATCATTTACATTATTAGGAGATCCTACCGCAGCTTTTAATTCACTTGCGGATCAAACAGGAGATCCAGTGATAGCAGAAAAAGCATTAGCGGATAATATGGCTGGCGACTTTACAATTTCAAACTGGAGTAAGGGAAGTTTTGAGTTTAAAATTAGAATAATAGTTAATGGTAAAAATGGAATAGGAAGTGAAATAGTAAAATATTTCAATGTGCCATTGGGAGATTTATTTGATTTTACTTTTGTAAAGGCTGAGAAGGGATGGAATAGAAGGGATGTTTATCATCGTAAAATAAATAGTATCAAGACGATACATTTGAATATCCCAATTTTTAATTGGGATCTTGATCAATACGCATCTACTATTAAGATTAACGTTGAAGAGGTCGATTTAACAGAAACTATTGTTTTAACTGATACAAGAAGTGTCGAGTTTGCGACTAATTTTAGTATCGATGCTGCTTTTGGTACTCTTACAAAAGTAGGTTTAAAATATGGGTCTAGTCTTAAGACTATAACGACGAGTACAGTTCAGAGAACGTTCACACAAGGAAATGATTTGTTAGGTGATGTTATTGTGAATTTTGCAGATAATATTATTGTTAACGAATCAAGTCCTGGAGTTTATCAAACTAGAGAATATAGTTCTGGGTTGTATTCTATAGCAATTGAACCGACTAGGGTTCAGTAGAGTTCGGTTTTTTATAAATGGACCTTCCCCTAACCGGGAAGGTTTTTTTATACCCAAAAATGTTTTACTTTGCACGTATGAATTGGAATACCTACATAAAAGATTATCAATCGTATTTGCGAATCGAAAGAGGATTGTCTAAAAATACAATTGAAAATTATGGTTTTGATATCGGACGATTGTGTCTTTTTTTAGAGACGAATGGTATTGAAGTTTCGCCATTGAAAATCACAGACGAAACCGTACAGCAGTTTATTTATGACGTTTCAAAAGAAGTGAATCCAAGGTCTCAGGCCCGAATTATTTCTGGTTTGAAAAGTTTTTTCAATTATTTAGTATTTGAAGATTACAGAAAAGACAGCCCGTTAGAATTAATTGAAGCCCCAAAAACGGGACGGAAATTACCGGATACCTTGTCTGTTACGGAGATAGATGCCTTAATTGCGGCTATAGATCTGAGTTCAAATGAAGGAGAAAGAAACCGTGCTATTTTAGAGACTTTATACGGCTGTGGACTCCGGGTTTCGGAATTGGTGTCACTTAAGATCTCTGATTTGTATTTTGAGGAGGGTTTTGTTAAAATCACCGGAAAAGGAAATAAAGAGCGTTTTGTTCCGATTGGTAAGTTTACTGAAAAGTACATCCGCATGTATCAAAGCAGCATTAGAAATACATTAAATATAAAAAAAGGTTACGAAGATACTTTGTTTTTAAACCGCAGAGGAAGTCAGCTAACGCGCTCCATGATTTTTGCTATTATAAAAGATCTGGCCGTAAAAGTAAATCTGAATAAAAATATTAGTCCGCATACTTTGCGTCATTCCTTTGCAACCCATTTGCTCGAAAATGGAGCTGACTTAAGATCTATTCAGTTAATGCTTGGACATGAGTCAATTACAACTACTGAGATTTACGTTCATTTAGACAGAAGTTTTCTGAAAGAAGTGATACACTCTTTTCATCCCCGAAAATAATTTCGAATAATAATTGTGATCAACTGTCGTTTTTCTTTTTAAATTTTAATATATTGGGTATATATTTTACATACAGGAAAATATAGGGTTATTTTCTTACTTTTTTATCTTGAATAGGGTGTAGGGAGTTCAAATTAAATAAAATAAGTAATATATGGTTTTTGATTTGTATGGAAGTGAGGATTGCTTAGAGGTAAATAATTTTTACAGAAAGCTGTTTGCAGAGATGCCGGATTTACTTTTTCAATTTATTATTGATGGCGATAATAAATATTCTTTTCCACTTGTCAGTAAGTCTGCGGATGCTATTTTTGAACTTACCGCTAGTGATTTTACTAATGATATTAAGTTAATTATTTACGATAGGATATTTGCTCAGGACAAAGAATTGTTTTTTACGTCTTTGGTAAAAGCAAGAAAAGAGATAAAGCCTTGGGAGATTGAATTTAGAGCAGTCTTGCCTAAAAAAGGATTGCGCTGGTTTAAGGTTTCTTCTAAAACCGAACTAGCTGCAGATGGTGGTGTTGCTTTCTTTGGCCATATTTCTGACATTACAGATCTAAAAGAGAAAGAAGAGAATCTTCGTATTTCTGAGGAGCGTTTTCAGTTTGCTTTGGAGGCTTCAACTGCAGGTATTTGGGATTGGGACATGGTGACCAACCGTGTTTTTTATTCTTCCTTGTCATTGAAAATTTTAGAGCTGGAGTCAACCGATATTTTTGATGATCCGGAACGTTGGGATAAAATCGTGCATCCCGATGATCTTCCTAAGTATTATTCAGATATTAAGGATCATTTTGAGAATAAAATTCCCTATTACGAAAATTACCATCGTGTCATGACGTCCAGCGGTAATTATAAATGGATACTTGACAGAGGAAAGGTAATCAAGCGCGATGAGAATGGGAAACCTTTGCGTGTGATCGGAACGCATACTGATGTCTCTTCGCAAAAAGAAAAAGAACTGGATCTTATAAAAACAATGAAATTATACAGTGATCAGAATAGCCGATTGCTGAATTTTTCTCATATTGTTTCGCATAATCTAAATACGCAGGCCGGGAATATAAAATCGATATTAGACTTTATCGATGCGGATGTTAACAAACAAACTGTTGACGAAATGTTAGAGCATTTAAGAACCGTTTCCAATGATCTGAATGAAACTATTTCTAATCTGACCCAGATTGTAAAAACACAAAGTAATATCAATATCATTGTGGTTCCTTTGAGGTTAAGTGAATATATTGAAAAAACGATTTTTACCATTAGAGGGCATGACAGACAAAAAAATGTTTCGATTGTAAATAATGTTCCCAAATACGTGAGCATCAATTTTAATCCGGCTTATCTGGAAAGTGTGTTATTGAATTTCACAACAAACGCTATAAAGTACGCGCACCCCGATCGCGACCCCGTTATTATTTTTGATTTTGCAATTGAACCGGACGGTTTTAAATCACTTAAGATTACCGATAACGGTTTAGGGATTGATTTGAACGTTTATGGTGATCTCTTATTCGGAATGTATAAAACCTTTCACAAACATCGCGAAGCACGCGGAATTGGATTGTATATTACCCGAAATCAAATTGAAGCGATGAAAGGCTCTATCTCTGTTGAAAGTGAAGTAGGAGTAGGGACAAGCTTTAAAATTGTATTTAATGATATATGAGGTTTAGGTGATTTGGGATAGCTGAGGCCAAGTTGGGGTTTAAATTCCAATATTTTAAATTCCAAATTCCAATTTTAAACGAGAACTATGTGGGGCTTGTGGGTGATAAATTGTTTAAATAATTAAAGAATTTAGAGATGCTTTTTTTGTCATACTGAGGCACCGGTAATCACACAAGAAACTCCGTACAGTTTGTCATCCTGAGGAACGAAGGATCTCCGTTTGCTGAAACGATACAGTTGAGCTTCACTCCACGGATTATGTCGTGAAGATACTTTGTTTCTTAGTATGACAAGATTGCGGAAAGTCTAAACGGAGCAGCTTGTGTCAATTCCATAGGAGAAATCACATACGTACTCACGTCGAGCCGAATGCAATTTCTAGCCTAATGACAGGAGTGTAGGAAATTGAGGTAAAATCAATACTAAAAACAGATAAACTCATTTTATACAAGGTTTTAGGTAATACCTAAAAACAACAAAGGCTGTCTTGAAGAAGACAGCCTTTGTTGTTATATAAAATCGGAGGTTACTTAGCAATATTAACAGCTCTTGTTTCTCTGATTACAGTTACTTTTACCTGACCTGGATAAGTCATTTCTGTTTGAATTTTTTGAGAAATCTCAAAAGATAAGTTGGCAGCGTTATCGTCAGAAACTTTTTCACTTTCTACGATTACACGAAGTTCTCTACCGGCTTGAATAGCGTAAGCATTTTTAACACCGCTGAATCCGTAAGCTACTTCTTCAAGATCTTTCAAACGTTGAATGTAAGAATCCAATACCTGACGTCTTGCGCCTGGTCTTGCACCTGAAATCGCATCACAAACCTGAACGATTGGAGATAACAATGATTTCATTTCGATCTCGTCGTGGTGTGCTCCAATGGCATTGCAAACTTCTTCTTTCTCACCATATTTTTCTGCCCATTGCATTCCTAATAAGGCGTGAGGTAAATCGCTTTCTGTATCCGGCACTTTACCAATATCGTGAAGTAAACCGGCTCTTTTTGCCAGTTTTACATTTAGGCCTAATTCAGCTGCCATGATACCACAAAGTTTAGAAACTTCTCTCGAGTGTTGTAGTAAGTTTTGTCCGTAAGAAGAACGGTATTTCATTCTACCTACCACTTTTATCAATTCAGGGTGTAAGCCGTGAATTCCTAAGTCAATAACGGTGCGTTTACCTACTTCGATAATTTCGTCGTCAATTTGTTTGGCTGTTTTAGCTACAACTTCTTCAATTCTTGCTGGGTGAATACGTCCGTCAGTCACCAATTTGTGTAAAGCCAAACGGGCAATTTCTCTACGTACAGGATCAAAACAAGAAAGAATAATTGCTTCCGGTGTATCATCAACAATGATTTCAACTCCAGTAGCTGCTTCTAAAGCTCTAATGTTACGACCTTCACGACCGATGATTCTACCTTTTACATCGTCAGATTCAATGTTAAAAACAGAAACGCAATTTTCAACTGCTTCCTCTGTTCCAACTCTTTGAATGGTATTGATAATGATTTTTTTAGCTTCTTGCTGTGCAGTAAGTTTTGCCTCTTCAATAGTATCCTGAATGTGAGACATTGCTTTACTCTTAGCTTCGGCTTTTAAACCTTCTACTAATTGCTCTTTAGCTTCTTCTGCAGAAAGTCCTGAAATTACTTCAAGCTGTTGTAATTGGCTTTTGTGTAATTTGTCAACTTCTGTTTGTTTCTTGTCTAAAACTTCAATTTTGTTGTTGTATTCTTGTGTTTTAGCTTCGAAATCGTCATTTACTTTTTTAGCTTTAGAAAGCTCATTTGATATTTGTGATTCTTTGTCTCTAACTCTTTTTTCAACTTCAGCTACCTTTTTATCTCTGGCTAAGATTACTTGTTCGTGTTCCGATTTTAATTCGATAAAACGTTCTTTTGCCTGAAGAATTTTGTCTTTTTTAGTGTTTTCGGCTTCTAAATTGGCGTCTTTTAAAATTGAGGCTGCTTCTTTTTTAGCGTTTTTGATTAAATTAGAAATATTGCTTTTTTCGATAATTTTAGCGATTGCAAACCCTGCCGCAATTCCTATAATACCTGAAATAATGATCGTTATTATGTCCATGTTGTTAAAATTTATATATAAAAAAGCCTACATTAATTGCTTGAATAAACTCGTAAAGACAAGTTTTGAGCTAACTCACTGTTCAAGTTTCCTCGCAAAAAAGCGTGGCATGCTCTAGTAGTGATGATTCGCTCATTCTAAATTGTTAGTGTTGAGTTTACCAAAAATGAACTAATGTAGGCAGTATCTTAGTTTTTGTAAAGAACGTTTAATTTTCGAGATATTGATCTAAAAGTAAATTTAATCTTTTAATTCTTTCGATGGTTTCGTGACCATCAACATTATAATCAATTTGTTTTTGTTCTACTTGTGAAGCAAATTGTAAAGCACACATGGCTAATACATCCTGCTTATCGCGAACCGCATAACTTTCTTCGAATTGCTTGATCATAGCATCAATTTTTTTAGAAGCACTTCTAAGTCCCTCTTCCTGATTTGGTTCTACCGTTAATGGATAAACCCGATCTGCAATTGATATTTTAATTCTAAGCTTTTCGTCCATGTTTCCTAGTCTGATAGTTGTGCTATACAGTAATCAATTTCGCGAATTAATGAATTTATTTTAAGCTTTGTCTCTCTCTTATTATTGTCACTGCCCAGCAATGAATTGGCTATCTTAAGTGTTTCGTATTGCTTTCTCAAAGCGTCCATTTCTTCAGATTTTTTCTGAATGATTTGCGAAGCTTTGGCTAGTTCTAATCTTAATTCCTGATTGTTTTTCTCCAGTGCCTTTGATTTCTCAAAAAGCTTTTCGACTTTATATTCAAGAGTATCAATTATTTCGGCAATTACACTCATTATAAATCCTAATTCATTACTTAATCATACAAAGTTAGTATTCCTTTTTATTAATGCAATTTTTTATCGATTTTTTTACATTAAAAATAGGCAATTGAATGAAATTCAATTCATTGTATTATTGTAGCTTTTTACTCGGTTTTGGCCTCATATTTTTTTATCTTAGCAAAAATGTTGGTTATGAGATTTTCAATACTTGTTCTGTTTTTATCTAATTTTATTTGTGCTCAGACGCAATATCCTAAAGATTATTTTCGTCCGCCGCTGGATATTCCGATGCAACTTTCAGGTAATTTTGGGGAGTTGCGACCGAATCATTTTCATGCCGGTTTCGATTTGAAAACCAATCAAAGAGAGGGGTTAAATGTATATGCCGTTGCTGATGGTTATGTGTCCAGAATCAAAATTTCTACTTTTGGTAACGGTAAATGTATTTATATCACACACCCCAATGGGTACACTTCTGTTTACGGACATTTGCAGACTACATTGGGTCCGATTCAGGATTATGTTCAGAAAACACATTATGCGGAGCGTTCTTTTGAAATAGAAATGTTTCCAAAACCAAATGAATTGCCCGTTACAAAAGGACAATTGATTGCGCTTTCAGGAAATACGGGGTCTTCAGAAGGTCCACATTTGCATTTTGAATTTCGCGATTCTAAAACGGAATTTGTTATTAATCCAATGTTTTTTGGCTTTGATCAAAATATAAAAGACACAAAGAAACCAACGATTTCAAGTTTGTTGGTTTATCCGATAAATGAAAACACCGTTGTAAATCTATCCAAACAGCCTTTATTATTAAGTCTGTCACTTCAGAAAGACGGAACCTATCTCGCAGGAAAAGTAAAAGCAAATGGTGCGATTGGCTTTGGGATTAATGCTGTTGATACCGATGATGTTTCTTTTAATAAAAATGGAGTTTTTAATGTCTCTACTTTTTTAAACGGAAATCAAAATTACAACTATCAGTTTAATACGTACTCCTTTGATGAGATGCGTTTTATCAACGCGTTTATCGATTATCCGAGATATAAAAAATCAGGACAGCGTATTCAGAAGCTTTTTATGAAAACGCCTTTTGCTTTAAGTATTATAAAAACAGATTCGCTGCGCGGAATTATTCCGGTTGCTCCCAATTTGACATCGACTTACAAGATTGAGGTTTCGGATTATTATGGGAATTTAAATTCGGTGACGGTTCCAGTTGAATATGATGCCGCTACGCCAATAGTAATTGCAGAACCAATAGCGTCAAAGTATGTCGTTCGTTATAATAAAGATTCTAATTTCGAAAAAGACAATATGTCCGTGTTTTTTCCTGCGGGAACTTTTTATGATGATTTTAATTTAAATTTTGATGTAAAGAACAACCGAATTTATATTCATGAAGATGTTGTTCCAGTGCATTCTAATTTTACCGTTACTATAAAAGATGCTACTTATCCGGAAGCACTCAGAGATAAATTGTTTATTGCCAGATTTAGCGGAAACAGCAAGAGTTATAATGGAACGATCCGCAAAAATGATGTTTTTACGGCTAAATCAAAAATTTTGGGACAATTCGGATTGGTGCTCGATACAATAGCGCCGGTCATCAGAATTGCAAAACCAATTCAGGACAAATGGATCAGTGATATGAAAACAATTCAGTTTACGATCGGGGACAGTTTGTCTGGAGTTAAATCGTATAACGGTTATTTAAATGGAAATTGGGTATTGTTTGAATATGATAATAAAACGAGAAAAATTACGCACCGGTTTGAAGATGGGATTGTCGCAGAAGGTGCTAATGATTTAAAAATTGAAGTAGTTGATAATGTAGGAAATTCTACTACCTTTGAAACTCACTTTTTTAGAAGTCAACAAAAATAAAATCAGACATTTGAATCGTAGTAAGTTAATATTCGTCTTCTTTTTTTTGTGCATTGGTTATGTTTCGTTTGCGCAAAAAGCCCGTGTTAAAGGAATCATTTTAGATAGTGAAAAACGACCTGTATCCAGTGTGAATATTTCTTTTTTGGGAAATGCTTCACAAACAGACTTAAATGGTTTTTTTGAAGTTGAAGTTCCTTCCAATAGAAAAGTGGCTTTGATCTTTACTCATATTTCATTAAAAATGATGAGTCTTACGGTAAATTTAAAAACCAATGAAGTTTTTGTCTTTAATCCTGTAATGAGTAATTCCGAAGAACAAATGGGAGAAGTTTTCGTGTCTTCCAAGAATAAAAAGAGGGTGCAGGGAATTACGGTTATTGATGCTGCAACAATTAAAAAGGTTCCCGGAGCAAATGCCGGGATCGAGAATATTCTAAAGACTTTACCCGGTGTAAATTCAAATAATGAACTGAGTACGCAATATGCGGTGCGTGGTGGGAATTATGACGAAAATCTGGTTTATGTAAACGAAATAGAAGTATACCGTCCTTTTTTGATTCGTTCGGGACAACAGGAAGGCTTGAGTTTTACCAATACCGATTTAGTTCAGAATGTTGATTTTTCTGCAGGAGGATTTCAAGCTAAATTTGGTGATAAACTTTCTTCTGTTTTGGATATTACGTACAGAAAACCTACTGAGTTTGGTGCTTCCTTAGAGGCAAGTTTGTTAGGAGGGAGTGTATCGGTTGATGCGGTTTCCAAAAATAAAAAATGGTCCGCCGTAACCGGAGTCCGATATAGAAATAATAGCCTGCTTGTAAACAGTCAGGATACGCAAACGAATTACACCCCCACTTTTGTTGATGTTCAGACCAACATAAATTATGATATTTCCGAAAAATGGCAAATGAGTTTTTTGGGGAATATTTCGCAGAACAAATATTTATATCAGCCTTTAACACGCGAGACCAAATTTGGAACAATTGATCAGCCAATGGCGCTCGCTGTTTATTATGAGGGTCAGGAAAAAGACCAATATGATACTTATTTTGGTGCTTTGAAAACAACTTATAAAGTGTCGCCAGGTTTTACTTTAAAATTTATAGGTTCTTTATTTCATACCATAGAAAAAGAACATTTCGATATTTTGGCGCAATACCGATTAGGAAACGTTAATGCGGATGGGACAACTTCTATTGATGATGTTGATTTCACACGCGGAATAGGTTCTCAACTTAATCATGCCCGAAACGATCTCGATGCTCTGATTGCAAATGCAGAAATAAAAGGTTTTAAGGAATGGATAGATGGTCAGTTGGAATTTGGCATGAAGTATACCCGCGAGTCCATTCGGGATCGGATAGCAGAATGGGAAATGATTGATTCGGCTGGGTTTTCTATACGACCGCCAATTATTGGTCTTCCGGAAAACAATCAACCTTATGTGCCTTATGCGGGACTGTTGTTGTCGTACCAGGATGTCCGTGCGACGAACTTTAATACGATAAACAGATTTTCCGGATATGCACAATGGAATCAGAAAAAGACAATCGGTTCCAATCAGGTTTGGTATAATATCGGGGCGCGTTTTCAGAGCTGGTCCGTGCAAGGGGCTACCGAGGAAGGTAAAAATCAAATTGTTTTCAGTCCGAGGGCTCAGTTTGCTATAAAACCGGATTGGGATATGGATATGGTTTTCAGACTTTCCGGTGGATTGTATTATCAGCCTCCTTTTTATAGAGAGCTGAGGGATTTAAATGGAGTAGTGAATCCAAATGTAAAAGCACAGCAGTCTATAAATATTGTTTTGAGTAACGATTACAGTTTTAAAATGTGGGATCGCCCTTTTAAATGGGTGACGGAGGTATACTATAAATCACTTTCGGATGTAAATACGTACTCGGTAGATAATGTTCGTATTCGTTACGTGGCTAATAACAATGCTAAAGCATACGCGCAGGGTCTTGATTTCAGGTTGAACGGAGAGTTTGTTCCGGGAACAGAATCCTGGATAAGTTTTGGGTATTTGAGAACAGAAGAGAACTATGAGAACAAAGGATATATCGCACGACCGACAGATCAACGATTAAAATTTGCCATGTTGTTTCAGGATTATATGCCTAATATTCCCAGTATTAAAATGTATTTGAATTTAGTGTATAATACAGGTGTGCCGGGAGGTTCTCCCGCTTATTCTGATCCGTATTTGTATCAGAGCAGACTTAATGATTATCGTAGAGCAGATATTGGTTTTGCTAAAGTTTTTGTAGATAACAGTACCAGAACAGCTAAAACAAGCTGGTTGAAAAACTTCAAAGAATTATCTGTTGGTTTTGAAATCTTTAATCTTTTCAACAATCAGAATGCGATAACCAATACTTGGGTGCGTGATGTATACTCTAAAACGCAATACGCCATTCCGAATTATATGACTTCGAGAGTTTTTAATATTAAGTTGAATGCGAGGTTGTAATTGTGGAATTGGTAAGAAGGAAAGCAGTTCTGTCTGATTTCTTGATATGAAAAATCTTTGATTCTTTGCTTTAGGCTTTTTTGGGATTGTATTTCTAAATATCCTTACTTTAGTAAAATTCAATAAAAATAAATAATACAGCCAAAAATACTATATTTGATAACCGAATATAATTAATGCAGATGAAAAATTATTTAAAATATATAGTATTAGTAATTGTCGGAACTCTAGCGAGTTGCCGTGATGAAGTTCAGAAACCTAAAGTTATTTACGATAGAACGAATAAGACCAGTAGTGCCGTAAAAACAGATTCAACTCAGATTGAAGTAGCAGATTTGCCTATTCAGATGGAAGGGACAAACTATTTGATTCATCCGGTAGGTGATTTGAGAGTGTATGAAAAAGGAACAAAAGCACGATACGGCTCTTCAAGTGTCAATGATGTAAGTTTTACGATTTCTAATTTGGGCGAATTTGAAATCACAGGTTATTTGCAAAACCTGAAATTTCAAAAAACAGATTCAGATTCAATTCGTCCTTTGACCGATAAACCGGCTTTGATTCTAACCGCAACGTATTTAAAAACAATTGCCGATAAAACACAGAATCAGGTTATGGTTTATACATTGGCCGATTCTGATACGAACAAAGACGGAAAAATTGATACTAGTGACATCAAAACATTGTATTTAAGTCATATTAGCGGAGAGAATTTTACCAAAGTTTCTGAAGATTTTCAGGAATTGGTAGATTGGAATTTAATCGAATCTAAAAACCGCTTGTATTTCAGAACAATTGAAGACACCAATCAAAACGGTCAGTTTGATAAAAACGACGTTTTGCACTATAGCTATATTGATTTGGCGTCTAAAAAATGGGAAGTTAAAAGTTATAAGCCTATTTGATTTTTTTGCCAAAGATTATACAGATTAGAATGATTTTTTTAATCTATGATATAAAGAAGCGCCTTTTAAAACTAATTTTAAAAGGCGCTTCTTTTTTTTTGATTATCTAGATTCTTTTGCCACGAATTACACCAATTGCCACAAATTAATTAGTGTAATTAGTGCAATTCGTGTCTAATTTTTTTGCGTGACAGATTATTAATCATATCTAGCTCTTTTCAAGCTGTTTATGGATAAGTCGTTTATATTCCATGTTTTTTGATTGTTTTGATTTTTTGCCACGAATTACACCAATTGCCACAAATTAATTAGTGTAATTAGTGCAATTCGTATCTAATTTTTTTAGGTGACAGATTATTAATCATATCTAGCCCTTTTTAAGCTGTTTGTGGATAAGTAGTTTTTATTCCATGTTTTTCGATTGTCTTGATCTTTTGCCACGAATTACACCAATTGCCACAAATTAATTCGTGCAAATTAGTGCAATTCGTGTTTAATTTTTTTGCGTGACAGATTAATAATCATTTTAATCCTTTTAATCTGTGGCAAAAAAAACTTAAATCAAAATATCGCTCTCTAAATCTGATTTTTCGATTTCAATTCCGAACCCTAAACGTTCTACCAATTCGATTACCAATTTTTTATACCAGTTTTCTGATTTTGGATGAATGTATATTTTTTCAATTAACTGATTGATATCAACATTGATTTTTATTCCGTCATTTAGCTTTATAGTGCTCTCAGAAGTATCTGTAATGATGCGTACTTCACGTTCGTATTGAAAGCTCTTTCTCTTAAATAAAAACGGAAAGAACGAATCGTCAAAAGGAATGTATTCTTTTTTATAATCGATGTAATTTACTTTGCCGATATATTGATCAAAATTGTTTTCGGGTTTTAACGCTTTCTGCAACCTCCCAATTGTCGACTGAATGGCTAACCCTTCACTGTTTTGAGTGAAAATCTGCCACATAGCAAACGATTCGTATTCATTGATATGCCAACTGCTTATCGCTACTTTTTCGCGATGTGTTTTGTAATAATTTAAAAATTCAGGATTGTCAATCGCCAGTTTTTTAATCTCTTCGAAAGTAGGTTCGCTAAAAGTGCCTTCATATTGATCCTCAAATTTATCCGAACGGGACATAAATAACTTCTTAGAAAGCAGTATGTCAAGAAATTTAGACAAGTCCAGATATTTCCAAACAACGGTGTCTGGATCTGCAGGCAGTTTTATGTTCGGATTGTTGATATACATTTATCTAATTTAATGATTTTTTTTGGGAAATCAAAAGGCAAGAGTCAAATGTTAAATGTAAAATAT
Organism: Flavobacterium sp. ABG; assembly: GCF_001027725.1. NCBI lineage: Bacteria > Pseudomonadati > Bacteroidota > Flavobacteriia > Flavobacteriales > Flavobacteriaceae > Flavobacterium > Flavobacterium sp. ABG. Next base: position 103,243 of record NZ_LEKS01000003.1, on the reverse strand, counting down.
CAAAAAATAGTCTACAATCAATAATCAATAATCTAAAGTCTACAATCTAAAATCAGCAATTAAGATTCAAACGACTGCATGGTAACCAGTTTGTTATAGGTTCCGTTATGCGCGATTAATTCTTCGTGAGTTCCTTGTTCAACAATTTTTCCTTTTTGCATTACTACAATAAGATCTGCTTTTTGAATAGTCGAAAGACGGTGTGCAATTACAATCGAAGTTCTGTTTTGCATCATGTTTTCAAGGGCAATCTGAACAAATTTTTCGCTTTCCGTATCCAATGCAGAGGTAGCCTCGTCGAGAATCATAATCGGAGGGTTTTTAAGTACTGCACGGGCAATAGATAAACGTTGTTTTTGCCCTCCGGAAAGTTTGTTCCCGCTATCTCCAATATTAGTGTGGATTCCTAGTGGTAGGTCTTTTACAAATTCATAGGCGTTAGCGATTTTTAGTGCTTCGATAATTTCTTCATCGGTAGCGTCTAATTTTCCTAATGAAATATTTGCTTTTATGGTGTCGTTGAATAAAATACTGTCCTGAGTAACCAATCCCATTAAACTACGAAGCGATTGCAGGTTCATGTCTTTGATGTTGATGCCGTCAATAGAAATTGTTCCGTCATTAACATCATAAAAACGGGTCAGTAAATTGGCAATGGTACTTTTTCCACTTCCCGACTGACCAACAAGTGCAACAGTTTGTCCTTTTTTAACCGTAAGTGAAAAGTTTTTCAGTACGGTTTCTTCTTCGTATTTAAAGTTGATGTTTTGAACATCAATAGCATAATCAAAAGTGGTTTTTTTGATGGCATCCGGTTTTGAGGTAATGGTGTTGTCCTGATCTAAAATCTCTAAAACACGCTCTGCTGCTGCATTTCCTCTTTTTACTCCATAAGAAGCTTTAGAAATAGCTTTTGCGGGTGTCAGGATGTTGTAGGCTAGTCCCATATAAGCGATAAAAGAAGCGCCGTCTAGTGTTTTGTCAATTAAAACCATCTGTCCACCGTACCAAAGTAATATCGCAATTACAGTAATTCCCATAAACTCACTGGCAGGAGAAGCTAAGTTTTGACGATTTCCAATAGTATTTGATAAATTGAAAAAACGATCTGTCGAACTCTGAAAAACAGAATTAAAGTAATTTTCTGAATTGTAGCCTTTTACGACTTTCAGGCCTCCAATGGTTTCCTCAATGGTTGACAGAAATGTTCCTTGTTCCTGTTGTGCTTTTGTAGATTGTTTTTTAAGTTGTTTTCCGATTAATGAAATGATATATCCTGAAACCGGAATGAAAACAAAAACAAATAAAGTTAGTTTGGCGCTAATTACTAACATGGCGCCTATAGTAAAAACGATTGTTAGGGGTTCTTTTACGATAAGTTCCAGAATGGCCAGAAAGGAGTTTTGTACCTCGTTAACGTCCGCAGAAATTCGGGAAATAACATCTCCTTTTCTTTTCTCAGAATAAAAAGCCAAAGGCAGTTCGAGTGTTTTTTTATACATGGCATTTCGCATGTCTCTTAAGACACCATTTCTTAAAAAGGTGATAAAAAACATCGCTAAATAATCGACCAGGTTTTTTAGTAAAAATATCGAAATAATTACGGCTACCATGATAGATAAGGTATAACCAATATCATGTTTCTCAGTAGTTGTCGTGATATAATAGCTCAGGTATTGCTCTCCATATTCTTTTATGTGTACAAGTCCTTCGTATTTAGGCAGAACGGTGTTTCTTTTTGTCTGGTCAAATAATACCTGAATCATTGGGATTAATGCCATAAAGGAAAGGGTGCTGAAAAGTGCGTACAAAACATTGAAAAAGATGTTTAGAATCGCATATTTTTTATATGGGTATATAAAAGGAACTATTTTTTTGAAATTACTCATTTATTTTTGATGTTATTTTCTGCTATGGCAATGGCTCTTTCAAGCTTCTCCAGCAATAATTTTTTTTCAGGTAATTGGGTTAAGTAAGCTGAGACTTTGATTTGTTCGTCATTGTCGAGCATTAAATAATTAATTTGTTCAGGTGATTTTTCACTGCACAAAATTAATCCAATTGGTTTGTTTTCGCCTTCTTTTTGTTCATTTTTCTCTAACCATCGAAGATATAACTCCATCTGACCTTTGTAGGCGGCTTTAAATTTTCCTAATTTTAGATCTATGACAACCAGGCGACGCAGGCCTCGGTGGTAAAAAAGCAGGTCAATATAAAAATCCTCGTCGTCAATTGTTATTCTCTTTTGTCGCGCGAGAAAAGCAAATTCGCTTCCCATTTCAGTAATGAAATTTTGCAATTGCGCCAGGATCGAACTTTCTAAATCTTTTTCAGAATAACTGTCGTGTAAACCTAAGAAATCCAGAAAATAAGGATCCCGAAAAGTTAAATCAGGACTGATCTGCTTGTCATTTTTTAATAATGCCAAGTCATTAAGGATGGTTTCTTCGGGTTTTTTACTAATGGCGGTTCTTTCAAAAAGCATGCTGTCTATTCGTTCCTGAAGCGTTCTCACACTCCATCTTTCATGTATGCTCATCTGTATGTAGAACTCACGTTTTATATCACTTTCAATATAAATCAGTGTTCTGATATGAGACCAACTCAATTGTGCACACACTGTGTGCACAATTGTAAAGTCTTCAAAAACAGTGTTTAGTTTGATGAAACTATGTAGATTTCTTTTGTTAAATCCTGTCCCAAATCGGTTTAATAATTCTTTGCTTAATTCTAAAATAAGTTTTTTCCCATAATCGGCACGATCATTTTTTAGAATCTCATCATTAATCGATTTTCCGATTTTCCAATAGAGTAAAGTGAGTTCCTGATTGACCGTTTTGGCAACATAATGACGAGTCTGGTCTATTAATCCAATAATGGAATCTAATAGTTTTGGATTGTCATTTATGTCAGGTTTGTCACTCATTCTACTATTTCAATTGCATTCCTGCAATGATATTTTGTATTTTTTGATCTAAGAAACTTTCTGCAGCATCAAATTCTTCCACAGATTGTAATTCGGCATTTACACTGATGTAGAACTTGATTTTTGGTTCAGTACCACTTGGTCTGGCGCAAATTTTAGATCCGTCTTCTGTATAATAAATCAAAACATTAGATTTTGGCAGGTCCATTATAGACTCTTCACCTGTAAAAAGATTCAGGGCTGTAGATGCTTGGTAATCTTCCACCATAATCACACGTTGTCCACTGATTTCTTTCAAAGGATTTTGACGTAAATTAATCATCATCTGATTAATTTCTTCTAAACCTTCCATACCTTTTTTGGTCAATGAAACCAAATGTTCTTTATAAAAACCATTTTCAACATAAAGTTGTAAAAGTTCTTTGTAAACAGAGCTTCCGGCTGCTTTTGCCTGTGCGGCTACTTCACATATTAATAAGGTAGCGGCAACAGCATCTTTATCTCTTACAGCATCACCAACCATAAAACCAAAGCTTTCTTCACCGCCTCCAATAAATTGAAGTTCAGGGAAATCTTTGATCATTTTGGCGATCCATTTAAAACCGGTAAGACCCACTTTACATTCTACGCCATAGCTTGTCGCCAGTTCCATCATCATCGGAGTAGAAACTATAGTAGAACCTACGAATTGTTTGCCATTAATTTTTCCGGCTTTTTTCCATTGTTTCAATAAGAAAGCAGTCATCAGAACCATGGTTTGATTTCCGTTAAGAAGAATCATTTTGCCTTCGTTATTTCTAACAGCAACGCCTAAACGATCGCAGTCCGGATCTGTTCCTACTACAATATCAGAATTGGTTTTTTCTGCTAAAGCCAAAGCCATTGTCAATGCTTCAGGCTCTTCTGGGTTTGGCGATTTTACCGTTGGAAAATTTCCATCAGGAATTGCTTGTTCGGGAACAATATGCACATTAGTGTATCCGGCCTGAGACAAAGTCTCCGGGATAGATTTTATCGAAGTTCCGTGCAAAGAGGTAAAAACGATTTGCAGTTTTTCTTTTGCTTCAGCCGGTGTATTAAAACTGGCATTATCAATAGAAGATTTTATAAAAGCTTTGTCGATTTCAGTGTCAATGTACTGTATCAGTTTTTCGTTAGCCTGATATTTGATTTTATCGTAGCTTAAATTTTCAATAATAGTAATGATTTCAGTATCCTGAGGAGGTACTATTTGTCCTCCGTCTTCCCAATATACTTTATAACCATTGTATTCGGGTGGATTATGTGAAGCCGTAAGTACAATTCCGCATTGGCATCCTAAATATTTAAGAGCAAAAGACAGTTCAGGAGTCGGTCGCAAATCTGAAAATAAATAAACCTGAATTCCATTGGCAGAGAAAACATCGGCTACAAGTTTGGCCAAGGTATTGCTGTTATGACGACAGTCGTAGGCAATAACCACTTTTAAAGGCTGATTTGGAAATACCTGATGCATATAATCCGAAAGGCCTTGTGTGTTTTTACCCAGCGTGTATTTGTTGATTCTGTTGCTTCCAACACCCATAACACCACGCATTCCACCAGTTCCAAACTCCAAGTTTTTATAAAAACTTTCCTCAAGCTCTTTTGGTGATGTGGTCATTAATTCTTTAACAGCTGCTTGTGTTTCGCTGTCAAATGTTGGTGTCAGCCATTCGTTTACAGCATTTAAAATGTTAGGTGCTATATTCATCTTTCGTATTCTTTTATTTTAGATCAAAATAATTGTTGTTTTCAGGAGCGGTTGTTTATTTCGTCAATTCACTCCACTCTCAGTCCGCTTGTTTTTTAATGAACAAGGGATTACGTTAAAAATTAACTTCTCGTGCTACTTTATAACGTCCTTCGTTGCTTTTGGTTCTCAAAATAATTTCACCAAGGAAACCTGCTAAAAATAACTGAGTCCCTAAAATCATTGTAGTTAAGGCAATAAAAAACCAAGGGTTGTTTGTAACCAGGCTGTATCTCATGCCATTGTACATATGGTATAGTTTTGAAATACCAATATAACCGGCCAGAAAAAATCCGATAATAAACATTACCGAACCCAGTGCGCCAAACAAGTGCATAGGCCTTTTTCCGAATCTTGACAGGAACCAAATCGTAATCAAATCGAGAAAACCGTTTATAAAACGTTCCATTCCAAATTTGGTTTCGCCATATTTACGGGCCTGATGCTGTACTACTTTTTCACCAATTTTATTAAAACCGGCATTCTTTGCCAAAACCGGAATGTAACGGTGCATTTCGCCCGAAACTTCTATGTTTTTTACAACCGTATTTTTGTATGCTTTTAATCCGCAGTTAAAATCGTTTAATTCTACTCCGGATGTTTTTCTTGCCGCCCAGTTGAATAATTTCGAAGGAAGATTTTTGGCTACAACAGAGTCGTAACGTTTCTTTTTCCATCCCGAAACCAAATCAAATTTCTCGGCTGTAATCATTTCGTACAATCCGGGAATTTCATCCGGACTATCCTGCAAATCGGCATCCATTGTAATGATTACATCTCCTTTTGCTTTTGCAAAACCGGCATGTAAGGCCTGTGATTTTCCAAAATTCTTCATGAAACGAATTCCTTTTACATTCGGATTTTCGGTAGAAAAATTTTCAATAATTGCCCAGGAATCATCTGTACTACCATCATCTACAAAAATGATTTCATAAGAGTAATTGTTAGATTGCATCACTTTAATAATCCACGTATAGAGTTCTTGCAGTGATTCCTCCTCGTTTAGAAGCGGTATAAGTATAGATAAATTCATTTATTTTTTTATTCTTGTATTGTAGTTTTGCTTTTAAATATTGCGGCGAAAATTAATCCTAAAATAGAACTAACCACGATAGTGAAAACAGATCCTTTTAATAACTCTAAAGTAGAATACGGATTGCTTAGTTTCATTTTGGCAACAGCTTCATTAATGGCAGACGCAGGTGTTCCGAATTTTTGCAACATCGATACCGTATATTTAATCATTAATTCGCTTACAGTATCTTTCGCCTCAGGATCAATTACATTAAAAAGGATAACATTAAAAAAAGTAGAGATCAATATTCCAATTACAGCTGCAATAAAATAAGTGGTAAAAGCTTCCTTAAAAGGAAAAACACCTTTTAGCTCTCTTTTCGTTTTAGTTAGTAGAATAATCGATAGTGTAAAACTTATAAGGAGACCTGTAGCTCCAATCCACCAAGAGGTGAACAAGTTTAAATCAACGGCATATATTGTAGCAGTAACTAATGCAGATGCAATTCCAATCATTACACCATAGGTAATCCCATTTTTCTTTATAACTTCATTGATCATATTTTCTATATGTTTTAAAATTAATCCACAAATATAGCAATTACCCTATATACAAAAGTGAGATATATATTAAAAATATTGACACAGATAAAGAGGACGTTAAAAATATTGGTTAAAAGATTTGTTTATTGAAAAATAAATGTAAATTTGCACACTCAAAAATAATTAAATTTTTAAACAAAAAAGAGTATCGTTTGTTTACACCTTTTTCTAACCATGGAAAAGCTTCAAAATGAAAATGCTCTAAACAATAAATAAAAGAAAAGATGAAAAAAGGAATTCACCCAGAAAATTACAGATTAGTTGCATTTAAAGACATGTCAAATGACGAAGTTTTTATCACTAAATCTACTGCAGATACAAAAGAAACAATTGAAGTTGACGGAGTTGAGTATCCAGTTGTAAAAATGGAGATTTCTAGAACATCTCACCCTTTTTATACTGGTAAATCTAAACTTATCGATACTGCAGGACGTATTGATAAATTCAAAACTAAATATGCAAAACACGCTAAAAAATAATAGCTGTTTTTTATTTTCATATAAAAGCCTTCCAATCGGAAGGCTTTTTTTATGCGGTAATGTTTTTTTTTTTAACCATATAAGTGATATAAGTTCATTTTAAGCTTTGCGTTTATTGCGTAAACCTTTGTGTACTTTGCATTTCAAATAGATTCCGTAAAACACCCATTCCCTATTTAATACTATTTGTCACCCTGAGCGAAGTCGAAGGCTGTTTAAGTAAAAAAGGGCTTCGACTTCGCTCAGCTTGACACATGGGTAAGAAAAACTTCTTGAAAAAATCTTCTTAGCGGCCTTTGCGTAAACCCTTGCGCACTTGCGACTTTGCGAGATTTTTTTAACCATATAAGTGATATAAGTTCATTTTAAGCTTTGCGTTTATTGCGTAAACCTTTGTGTACTTTGCATTTCAAATAGATTCCGTAAAACACCCATTCCCTATTTAATACTATTTGTCACCCTGAGCGAAGTCGAAGGCTGTTTAAGTAAAAAAGGGCTTCGACTTCGCTCAGCTTGACACATGGGTAAGAAAAACTTCTTGAAAAAATCTTCTTAGCGGCCTTTGCGTAAACCCTTGCGCACTTGCGACTTTGCGAGATTTTTTAAACCATATAAGTGATGTAAGTTCATTTTAAGCTTTGTGTTTATTTTAATCTTTGTGCGCTTTGCATTTCAAATAGATTCCACAAAACACCCATTGCTTATTTAATACTATTTGTCACCCTGAGCGGAGTCGAAGGCTGTTTAAGTAAAAAAGGGCTTCGACTCCGCTCAGCTTGACACATGGGTAAGAAAAACTTTTTGAAAAATTCTTCTTTGCGGCCTTTGCCTAAACCCTTGCGTAGTTGCGACTTTGCGAGATTTTTTAAACCATATAAGTGATGTAAGTTCATTTTAAGCTTTGTGTTTATTTTAATCTTTGTGTGCTTTGAAGTGAAAAAGTTGCGGAGAAACAATTATCTCGCGAAGTCGCAAAGTCACGAAGTTTAAAAAAAACAAAACAAAAACTTGGCGACTTTGCGACTTCGCGAGATTTTTACGCGCGGTTAAAGAAAATAATTAGACGAGTATTCTGTGTATAAGAACCGTTGCAAACTTTGGATTCCCTCCACATGCACTAAATCCATTTTTTAAATGAACTTATATGACTTATATGGTTTAACCCCGCGTACAAAAAGGCATAGTTTCCATAAAGTTCTAAAATAATTCCCGAATTCAAGCCGATATAACTTTGGCTGTATTTCCTTTCTTTAAAATATTTGTAACTTTGAACCTGATAACCAAATCAAGATTTTAACAAATATTAAATTTATCTATGAACTACATTCTTTTTGACGGTCCCGTCCGGAATGCTTTATTGCCTTTTACTTTTACCAGACCGGTGGCTGATATTCTAATCGGAATTATGACCATTCGCCAAAAATGGGAAATGCGTTTAGGTTCAACTATAACAACCATTACAGAGGAATATTTGTCGGAGAAATTTCCGATGGTAGAATTAGAAGAAAATGTAATGATTAATGCTGCGTTTTTACCAAATGAAACGCTAGCCGAAATGGTTTCTAATTTAACCGTAAATCAGGCGATTTTTAGAGGTGATGATGTAATTGCTTTTTTTACGACGGAGAACCAGGAAGAAGTTGACTTTGATTCGTATGAAATCATTTCGTATGATGACGATTGTTTGACTGTTGAACATACTTGGGATATTTTTTCTAAAAATGATGCAGCAATTCGCGAAGATTTTAAATATCTGACGGAAGACAGGAAATCCATGCCGATTCCAAAAAGCGTAAATGCCATTGCACCCGAAAATATATTTATAGAAGAAGGGGCTAAATTGGAGTTCGTTACTTTAAACGCTTCAGCAGGTCCGATATATATAGGTAAGAACAGCGAAATTATGGAAGGCTCTGCCATTCGTGGTCCTTTTGCTTTGTGCGAAAATGCACAGGTAAAATTAAACGCTAAAGTTTATGGAGCAACTACCGTTGGCGTTGGCTCCAGAATAGGAGGAGAGGTTAAAAATTCGGTTCTTTTTGCCAATTCAAATAAAGGACACGACGGATTTTTAGGAGATTCTGTTTTAGGAGAGTGGTGTAATATTGGTGCCGATTCTAATAATTCAAATCTAAAAAATAATTACGAAGAAGTAAAATTATGGAGCTACGAGACAGAAGGTTTTGCAAAAACCGGACTTCAGTTTTGTGGTTTGATGATGGGAGATCACAGTAAATGCGGAATCAACACCATGTTTAATACCGGAACTGTAATCGGTGTCAGTGCTAATATTTTCGGTAGTGGATTTCCACGCAACTTTGTTCCGAGTTTTTCTTGGGGCGGTGCGGCAGGTTTTACAACCTATGTGACTAAAAAAGCTTTCGAAACCGCTAAACTGGTTATGGGACGCAGAAATATTGACTTTGATGCAACCGAATCAGCAATCTTAGAACATATTTTTGAAGAAACCAAAAAGTGGAGAAAAGATTAAATACAAATTAGATAATCTGCTAATTAGATAATTTAAAAGTGACTTCGTAAGATTTAGTTCTTACGAAGTTTTTTTTATAAAATAATTTTTAATTAGCAAATTCCCAAATTGACACATTATCTAATTATCTAATTGGCACATTTTTCAATTGGCACATTTCCTCATTTTCTAATTGCCTAATTATCTAATTAATCTATCTTTGCGCTTTCAAAATCAGATAATTTAATTGTCTAAAAATCTTAGAATCTAAAAATGATTACAGTTAACGATATTTCAGTTCAGTTTGGTGGAACTACTCTTTTTAGTGATGTTTCTTTTGCTATAAACGAAAATGATAAAATTGCCCTTATGGGTAAGAATGGTGCGGGGAAATCGACACTTTTGAAAATAATCGCAGGGCAGAGCAAACCTTCTACCGGAAATATTTCGGCTCCAAAAGAGGCTGTTATTGCGTATCTGCCGCAACATTTGTTAACTTCAGATGGGGCAACTGTAATGGAAGAAGCATCAAAAGCTTTTGGCGAAATCTTTAGCATGAAAGCAGAGATCGATGAAATCAACGAACAATTAACCGTTCGTACCGATTACGAAAGTGATGCCTACATGAAACTTATTGAAAGAGTTTCAGACTTAAGCGAGAAATTTTACGCCATCGAAGAGGTGAATTACGAGGCCGAAGTAGAGAAAATTCTGGTTGGATTAGGTTTCGAGCGTGAAGATTTTACACGTCAGACCTCTGAATTTTCAGGAGGTTGGAGAATGCGTATTGAATTGGCTAAAATCCTTTTGAAAAAACCGGATTTAATTTTACTCGATGAGCCAACCAACCACATGGATATTGAAAGTATTCAGTGGTTAGAAGAGTTTTTGCTGAATCAGGCAAAAGCAGTAGTGGTGATTTCGCACGATAGAGCCTTCGTAGATAATATTACCAATCGTACTATTGAAGTTACGATGGGAAGAATTTACGATTACAAAGCTAAATATTCGCATTATTTAGAATTGAGAAAAGACCGTCGTATTCACCAGCAGAAAGCATATGATGAACAACAAAGAATGATTGCTGATAATAGAGCTTTTATTGATCGTTTTAAAGGCACGTTTTCTAAAACCGATGCTGTACAGTCTCGTGTTAAGATGTTGGAGAAATTGGTGATTGTTCAGGTTGATGAAGTAGATACTTCGGCATTAAAATTAAAATTTCCGCCTGCGGCACGTTCCGGACAATATCCGGTTGTGGTCAAAGAATTGTCGAAATCATACGGTGATCATGTTGTTTTTAAGGATGCTAACATCGTAATCGAAAGAGGACAGAAAGTAGCTTTCGTAGGTAAAAACGGAGAAGGAAAATCGACTATGATCAAAGCTATTATGAAAGAAATTGGCATTGATGAAGGAAGTGTTGATATTGGACATAATTCACAAATTGGTTATTTCGCACAGAATCAGGCTGCATTATTAGATGAGAATGCGACTATTTTTGAAACTATAGATGGTATTGCGGTTGGTGATGTAAGAACACAAATTAAAAATATATTAGGTGCCTTTATGTTTCATGGTGATGATATTACCAAAAAAGTAAAAGTGCTTTCGGGTGGAGAGAAAACACGTCTGGCGATGATTAAATTGTTGTTAGAGCCAGTTAACTTATTGATTCTCGATGAGCCTTCGAATCACCTGGATATGAAAACCAAAGACATCATTAAAGACGCTTTACGTGATTTTGATGGTACTTTGATCTTGGTTTCTCACGACCGTGATTTCCTTGACGGTTTAGCCACAAAAGTTTTTGAATTTGGAAATAAACGCGTAAAAGAACATTTTGAAGATGTTGCCGGTTTCCTGGCACATAAAAAAATGGATTCTATGAGAGAAATCGAAAAGTAGTTTTTGATTCATAATAACAGAAAATTCTTGGTCTCACGACTTAAAAAGAAAAAAAGCGTTATTAATAACGATTAGCTGTTAAATAAAAAAAAGAAGGAGGCAATCTCAATGTTATGAGACTGCTTCCTTCTTTTTTTTAGGTTCTGTATATATTTTTTGTGCTTCAAACAATTAGGACGGGGTAATCTATACTTGTGTTAGGAAAACTTTTTCTTAAATCTGTATCTAGACAAAATTAGAGATATGATTTTGGCGGAATAAAGTAGTTACTGCCATAAAAGAAAAGTTTATAATCTTCGTTAACTGAGCCAATAAACAGTACAAAACGTGCTTAGTTTTATTTGCTCTGCTTTGCAAGCATCACATACAATATGTTCATTGATTGTTTTTGTAAAATAGAACGGCCTAGGGTAAGATTAGTCATTGAAAAGCCATACTCCAGTGAAGAATGCATTAGGATTAAATTTTTTAAGGTCAAGATAGGTAACTTTAACAAATTGGTTAGGGTTTAGGACAAAATCAGTAGAGACTAAATCTTTACCACTCAACGCCATAAAAAGCACATAATCCTCAGTAGGATATTTAAAAACAACCGTACCTAAACCTTTATTAAGTATGATATGTTCTAATCCATCAGTAGCATCACGCGGTAATACTACTGTTTCTCTGCAATTAGCAGAAGGGCAATCTGGACAATGAAAAATTTGAGACTGTGTTCCGGAAGCCTTTATAGTTCCGTTGACCGGGACCACGACGACTTCTCTTCGCGGATTACAATCTAACCAAGCGGTCCCGTTGTATATTTGCAGTGTATTTGTTGTGATGTTGTACACCGTTAGACCAGCGGGAGGGGGAGTAATAGCATCCCTTTGCACAGTGGTCATTCTGGGAGGTAAAAAACCTTTAGTGGTAGACTCTACTTCTAAAACAGCAGAGGGGTTTAGGGTCGTGGGATTATTCCCTATTTTTTGAATAATTTGAGAATGACCGGCAAAACCGATCAAAAAAATCAATGCGATTGTAGGTAAACTTTGTTTCATTAGTAATTATATTTTATAATTTTGACTACAAACAAAAATAAATTTGGAGTATTTGAGCGGTATTAATTTATTATAGGTTACTTATAATTTGTAAATGATAAGAAAAATACTACAAATAGCAGTGTGTTTGGAAAACCAATCAATAAAAAGGATTCAAAATTGCAGTAAATCGTGAAATTGAAATTCACCACTGACAATTTAGCTATAGGACACTTATGGCAAGTGAGGAGGTTTTTTTATTCCAAATAACAGGAAGCATTGCTAAAATTAGTCTTCTCTATTGCCGGTAATGCATCCGGATTTGAATAGATGTTGATTTTAACCAACGGTATGGTAGTTTTGCGTTAAGAGGCTTTAGCTAATGTCATTAAGGTCAGATATTTTTTTACGCAGATTTTGCAGATTTTGCAGGTTTTTTTATTCCAATCCGCTAAAATCTGCGTGAGACTTTTTTAACAAAAGAAGACAGTCCCAGAACTCTGAAAACAAAAAAATCACCAATAACGATGCAATTAATTGAAGTCAAAACATTTTTCTATAACTTTTAAAAATCGTTATTTCTGATGTTATCCTGTTAAAAATAAAAGAAAGAAGGAGAGAATCTCAACATTATGAGACAGCTTCCTTCTTTTTATTAAGTACGGGCTATATTTTTTGTGCTTCAAACAATTAGGACGGGGTAATCTATACTTGTGTTAGGAAAACTTTTTCTTAAATCTGTATTTAGACAAAATTAGAGATATGATTTTGGTGCAATAAAGCAGTTACTGCCATAAAAGAAAAGTTTAGAATCTTCGTTAGCTGAACCAATTAATAGTACAAAACGGGTTTAATTTTATTTGCTTTCCTTTGTAAGCATGAGATTGGCTCTCTACATGGAGTGCTGACGTAAAATGCAATTGTGCGGGGTAGGATTAGTCATATATAAGCCACACTCCTTTGAAGTATTTAGCACTACTATTAATGTTTACAAATTCAACTTTAACAAAACGATTGGCTTGTATAGTGAACTGAGGAGTAGTAGGTAAATCTTTACCACTATGTGCACTAAAACCGGTGTTAGGATCGCCAATTTTCTGAGTAGGCATTTTAATGGTAATTGTACCATCACCATAATTATATATGGTATGTTCTAACCCATTAGCAGCATAATATGGTAATAGTACAGTTGCATTGCAATTATTGCAATAGACATTAGAAAAAGTTTGAGATTTTGTTCCCGAAGCCGTTATGCTTCCGTTTATCGGTATTTCGAGATATTCTTTTGGGAGATTACATTCTAACCAAGCTACTCCGTTATATACTTGAAGTATATTTGTTGTGGTATTGTACACCATTAGACCAGCGGGGGGAGTAGCAATAGCGTTCCTTTGCACAGTGGTCATTCTGGGAGGTAAAAAACCTTTAGTGGTAGACTCTGTTTCAAAAACAGCAGAGGGGTTTAGGGTCGTGGGATTATCTCCTATTTTTTGAGTAATTTGAGAATGACCGGCAAAACCGATCAAAAAAATCAATGCGATTGTAGGTAAACTTTGTTTCATTATATTTTATAATTTTGACTGCAAACAAAAATAAATTTGGAGTATTTGAACGGTATTAATTTATTATAGGTTACTTATAATTTATAAATGATAAAAAAAAATACGACAACGCGCAGTGTATTTAGAAAACCAATCAATAAAAAGGATCCAAAATTGCAGTAAATCATGAAATTGAAATTCACCACTGACAATTTAGTTATAAGACACTTATGGCAAGTGAGGAGGTTTTTTTATTCCAAATAACACGAAGCATTGCTAAAATTAGTCTTCTCTATTGCCGGTAATCCATCCGGATTTGAATAGATGTTGATTTTAACCAACGATAAGGTAGTTTTGCTTTAAGAGGCTTTAGCCTAATGTCATTAAGGTCAGATATTTTTTTACGCAGATTTTGCGGATTATGCAGGTTTTTTAGTCCAATCCGCTAAAATCTGTGTGAGACTTTTTTAACAAAAGAAGACAGTCCCAGAACTCTGAAAACAAAAAAATCGCCAATAACGATTCAATTAATTGAAGTCAAAACATTTTTCTATCACTTTTAAAAATCGTTATTTCTGATGTTGTCCTGTTAAAAATAAAAGAAAGAAGGAGAGAATCTCAACATTATGAGACTGCTTCCTTCTTTTTATTAAGTACGGACTATATTTTTTGTGCTTCAAACAATTAGGACGGATTAGTCAAAGAAATACCAGGTTCCACTGAAGGAGTCATTCGCATCATAATCAAAAAATACAATTGTTATAGTTTTGTAAGGTGCCAAAATGAAGCTAGTAGCTTCTACTGTACTATTGCTATTGGCAATAAAACTAACAGGTTTATTACCAGACACGCTGGGTGGTTTCATAAAAGTAATAGTACTAGTGGTTCTGTTGCGTATGATGTGTTCTAAGCCATTAGTAGCTTCAGTTGGTAATAGTATAGTTGGATTACAAGTATCGCAATTGTTCATAATGAAAATTTGCGATTGTGTATTGGAAGCATTTATAGTTCCGCTTGGCGGTATGGCGACATATTCTTTTGGTATATTGTGGCCTCCTGACCAAATTGTTCCATTATATATCTCCAATAGGTTTGTAGTTGTGTTGTATACGACTAAACCAGCAGGGGGAGAAGCAATGGCGTTTCTTTGTATTGTGGTCATTCTGGGAGGCAACAGACCTTTAGTTACAGACTCTGTTTCAAAAATAGCAGAGGGGTTTAGAGTCATGGGATTGTCTCCTATTTTTTGAGCCATTTGGGCATGGGTTGTAAAAGCAACCCCAAAAACAAATGCGATTATGATTAAATTTTGTTTCATTTTTTTAATAATTATAGTGTTTAGTTTAAAGGGAAAGAAATTTTTAATATTTGGATTTTTTTAATTTATTAGTGGTTATTTATAGTTTATTAATGAGAGTGAAAAGAATTCAATAGAGAGAGTGAAAAGTAGTTTTTCGATTCCAGATAAAGCTTGAGGAAAAAGTTTGTTTTACGGTATTATGAAACGAATTTGAAGTGAGGTTAAATCATATAAATGATGTAAGTTCTTTAATTCAATACTTGCATTTTCTTGAATCAGGCAATCGGCTTTGAAATCTTCATCGGTTTAAAATAGAGCGGTGCGGGTTATTTATAGAAACACCAGACTCCATTGTAGATATCATTTGGATCGTAGTCAAAAAACACAATTTTTGTGGCTTTTTGAGCTGTCAGACTCATGCTAGCGGGTGTTGTTAATATAGAGTCACCTTTATTATCAGTAAAAGGAGTAGGTTTATCCCCAGACGCTACTGACGGTTGTGTAACAGTAATAGTACCACCAGAGTTTCTGTTGTATATGATATGTTCTAATCCATTGGTAACTTCCAATGGTAATACAACAGTTGCATTACAATTATTGCAATTGTTCAAAACAAAAATTTGTGATTCTGTATTGGAAGCCGTTACAGTTCCGTTTGGTGGTATGCTGACCATTTCTTTTGGCAGATTGTAGATTCCTGACCAAATTGTTCCATTATAGACTTCCAATAGGTTTGTTGTTGTATTGTATACCAATAAACCAGATGCGGGAGTAGCAATAGCATTCCTTTGCGCAGTGGTCATTCTGGGAGGTAAAAGACCTTTAGTAGTAGACTCTGTTTCAAAAGCAGCAGTACTATTTAGAGTCATGGGATTGTTTCCTATTTTTTGAGCAATTTGAGAATAACCGGCAAAACCGGTCAAAAAAACTAGTGCTATTGTAAGAGAACTTTGTTTCATTAGTTTCATCTTTTTGTTTAATTATGACAACAAAAAGAGTAATTAATTTATTAATTGGCCTGATGTATTTTATAAATGTATTTATGTGTTTTATATGCGTTTGAAAATAGATTCTTTTTTGTGTATCAGATTGTTGAAAAAGAAAGAGAGAAGAGTCCGATTATCTCTGTCTTTTCAGATTCTTTTCGAAATAGTGCTTTCTGTGTTTCTTCCTGAATTACCTTGGTTTTATTGGAAATTTGCGAGAAAATGAATAGTATGGTTTTGTAGCGTGCATTTCTGTTTCAAATAGTGTTGTAATTTTGGTTTGAATGCGTGATAAATCGCAAACAAATTTTATAAGATATTATAAATTTAGTCTGGGCTTTGCGTTAGAAGACTGTTTAGAAAGTTTAAGCTATTAGTCTTATATGTTGTATTTCGCGACAGCTGATTTTTTTAAACAGCTAGAATGATTTTTGCAGTTTTTTCTGTAAAAACAGAAAGTTACGGAGCAATGTTATACATGGAATGTTTTTTTATATCTTAGTAGGGCATTTCGAATTTAACGATTTATTAATACGAAAAAAGCGATGGCGTTTGTACTTATTGTGTAGGTTTAGTTGCGTAGAACTTCAGTGTTTTTGCAATCCGTTACGGTATGGATGGCTTTGGTTTTGTCGGGTGTTATTTTAATTAAGCTGCGGTTTCAACTTTTTTTAAAGTCAAAAACAAGGGTGTTTTGGAGAAGCATAAATAATCGAAAGTTTTAAAGAGTACATTTTTTAGTTGAAAGTCTAATTTTTAGCATGTTACTTTATGAGGAAATTTTTAAGAATCAGAATTGCTTTTATTTTTTTACTACTGCCTTTTTTTACAAATGCCCAGACCGATGTAAATCAGGCAACGACCAATTCTGATGCCGTTGCTAAATATCCACAGTTTCAATTTAAAGGACTTTTTCAGGCTCGG
Organism: Flavobacterium sp. ABG; assembly: GCF_001027725.1. NCBI lineage: Bacteria > Pseudomonadati > Bacteroidota > Flavobacteriia > Flavobacteriales > Flavobacteriaceae > Flavobacterium > Flavobacterium sp. ABG. The sequence continues at coordinate 86,302 of NZ_LEKS01000003.1, read as the reverse complement.
TTTCTCGGAGCACTTTCGGATAATGTGGATGTGCTCGGGCTTCATCATTCCACAGGAGAGGTTACACAATCGTCTTTCGATATTAAAAGAATGCGTGTTGGACTTAATACCAAACTAAGCGAAAATACAGAAGTGGCAATTTTAGTAAATCTCGCTGATTTTAAATCAGATCCAAAAACTAAAGTACTCGAAAATGCCTACGCAAAATATACTTTCAATAAATATTTTGCGATAACGGGAGGACAGTTTCGTCCCGCTTTTGGAATTGAAGAATTGGTTCCCGTTGACATCATCAAGTCTTTTGACTTTTCTAATCAATATTATGAATTTGGAAAAAACGGTTGGACGAGTTTTCAAATCGGAGCTTCGGCAACGGGTTCTTTTGATCTTGGAAAAATTCCCGTAAGTTATGCGGTTTCTGTTTTAAACGGAAACGGAAAGAATCAGGAAAAAGACAAAGACAACGGAAAACTCTATTCGACACGATTGGTTTTTGGATTGTCTAAACTCCATAAGATTAACTTAGGCTTAAACGGTGGAAGCGGAAAAGTATTCGATCAGGATGTTTTTGCTCTGGGAGCCGATATTACCAGTGATTTTGTACTTAATGATGCGTTTACTTTTGATCTTCAAATAGAATACAAACAGGGAACCAATCATAATTTGTATTTCTCCTTACCCGCTGAGGCCAGAACCAAAAATGCGAATGATTATCAGATGCGAGGCTATTATATAATGCCGAATTTGAGGTATCGCATTAATTATAAAAAATTGAGTTCCTTAGAATTATCCTGCCGTTATGAGTCTTTCGATACCAGTTTTAAATTGGATTCTAATGTTCGTCAAACCTATACACCAATGATCAGTCTGGAGTTTGGAAAAGCTTATACCGGCAGAATTGAAATGGGGTTTGAAATAGACCGCTTTGATAAAAATATTCCGGATACGACGATGTATAATGATAACTTGTTTATTATACAGTTTCAATGCAGACTTTAATACAATCTAATTTTCACCTTATGAAAGAAGTAAAAATCCCTCAGATCTTAATTACGCTGGCAGTTGGAATAGCAATTTGGTTGATTCCGGCTCCGGAGGGTGTTGTGATAGAAGCCTGGCATTTGTTTGCCATTTTTGTGGCTACGATTCTCGGTATTATTTTAAAAGCGGCACCAATGGGAACCATGTGTATGATCGCCATTGCATTGACGGCTTTCTCACAGGTTTTAGCACCCGGAGATGCCGGTAAGTCAATCACATTAGCCTTGAAGGGTTTTGGTGATAAAGTAATCTGGCTGATTGGAATTTCGTTTTTTATCGCCAGAGGATTTATTAAAACCGGTCTGGGAAACAGAATTGCTTTTTTGTTTATAAAAATATTCGGTAAAAGTTCGCTTGGGCTGGCGTATGGTTTAGGTCTGGCAGATTTGGTTCTCGCTCCGGCAGTACCCAGTAATACAGCAAGAGGAGGAGGAATCATCTATCCGATTATGAAATCAATGTCAATGAGTTTTGGTTCAATGCCCGATCAACCGGATACACACCGAAAATTAGGCGCATTTTTGACATTAAACAGTTATAATATGAATCTGATTGCTTCGTCTATGTTTTTGACAGGAACAGCGAGTAATCCGATGTGTCAAAAATTTGCACTCAATTTAGGCATAAAAATCACTTGGATTTCGTGGGCTTTAGCCGCTATTGTTCCGGGTTTGGTGGCTTTTTTTGTAATTCCTTTTGTATTGTATAAAATTTATCCGCCCGAACTCAAAAAGACAGGCGATGCACCGCAAATTGCAAGTCAAAAATTGAAAGAAATGGGTCCAATTTCACGCAATGAATGGATGATGTTGCTGACCTTTTTTATTCTTTTATTTCTTTGGATGACCGGTGATTTGTTTTCTATAGATGCCACAACAACTGCGTTTATTGGTTTGGTGATTTTACTTTTAACCTCTGTTCTAAGTTGGGATGATGTAAAAGCCGAAAAAGGAGCCTGGGATACTATCGTTTGGTTTTCGGTGCTGGTGATGATGGCCAGTTCGCTTAACGAATTAGGATTTATTGGCTGGTTTAGTAATCTGGTAAAAGCAGAAATTGGCGGATTAAGCTGGCAGATGGCTTTTCCGATTATTGTATTGGTGTATTTCTTTAGTCATTATCTTTTCGCGAGTGCCACAGCGCATGTGGCAGCAATGTATGCGGCACTGCTGGGCGTAGGTGTTTCGCTCGGAATTCCCGGGTTACTCTTGGCCTTTATGCTTGGTTTTATAGGATCGCTATATGGAACACTAACCCATTATGGTCACGGACCTGCACCGGTTTTCTTTGGGAGCGGTTATGTCGATCTGAAAGATTGGTGGGTAAAAGGTTTGGTGACCGGACTGGTTATGCTTTTTATTTATATGACGATCGGTGGGGCATGGCTTCGGGTGATCGGTTATTTCTAAAAAGATTAAATCCTGATTCCCGGAGGAAGGAGTTCTTTGTATTTTGGATTTTTTTTAATGAATTGAGCAATTTTTGGAGAAATAGGCATTAATCTGAATTTCTTTTCAATGATAATTTCCATGATACTTTTCAGTAAACCATCAATTACAGCTTGATTTTCGTAGCCGTCGGGTGTATTGATTTTAGTTAAAAAGATTTTTTTTTCCTGAAAAGAATATTCAACTGTTAGCATTCCTTCTGGGACTATGGTTTCAAATTGTCTTGCAAAAGTGTTGTCTTTGATTTCCATAGTTTCAATAGGTAGTTCCATAGTAGTAATGTGTTTTAGTCATGTTTAAAAGCAAATAATCGTGGGGCGAAATAGTTGTGAAAGAAAAATCTGTATAAGATCTTTAATTGTGAATTATTTCATATGTAAAGGTAATCAATTGATTTTCAATAATGAATTATTTTTTAAAGGAGCAGTTCTAAAGCCTGGTGCTTTGCTGTAGCAGATTTTATTTCAGTCGTAAGATTGCGGTCTGAAATTTGCTTGAAGTTTATAAAAAAAAGTAACTTTAACTTTTATAAGTGAAGAGTCGTAATTGTAATTTCTGTTTATCTAATGAGTAAAATTCCGGTTTATTTTATGCCAGGTCTGGCGGCAAGTTCATCTATTTTTGAAAGAATTCAATTGGATGATTCTGTTTTTGAAGTGTGTTTGTTGGAGTGGGAGATCCCGCTTCCAAAAGAATCTTTATCGGAGTATGCCCTTCGCATCACTAAAAAGATAACACATCCGAACCCTGTTTTAATTGGCGTTTCGTTTGGAGGTATTTTAGTTCAGGAAATGGCCAGACATATTAATGCCCGAAAAATAATTATCATTTCAAGTGTTAGAAGCAATCTCGAATTTCCGAAAAGAATGAAGATAGGCAAAACGACAAAAGCCTATAAATTAATTCCAATGCAGTTGTTGCTGAATGTTGAAAAGTTGGCTAAATTTTCTTTCGGAGAAAAAATAAACAAACGGATTAAACTATACGAAAAGTTTTTATCGGTACGTGATCTCCATTATCTGCAATGGGCCGTAGAGTCCGTAATCCTTTGGGACAGAAACCAAATTGATGAAAAGGTAATCCATATTCACGGCGATCAGGATGATGTTTTTCCTATAAAATACATCAAAAGCTGCATCATAGTAAAAGGAGGAACCCATGTTATGATCCTTAATAAGTACAAATGGCTTAATGAGAATTTGCCATTGATTATACAGGAACCTCTGAAGGGGTAAATTCCAAATTTTTTAAATTCCAAATTCCAAATTCCAAAATGGCTTCGACTTCGCTCAGCCTGACACTTTGGGGCTTGGTGTTTCATGTTTCAAGTTTTTAAAAATTCCAAATTCCAAACTCAGATTCCTGAAAGGAGTGAAAAACCAATCTGTCACGCTGAGCGAAGTCGAAGCGCGCTCGCTAGTTAAAAAGGGCTTCGACTTCCCTCAGCCTGACATTTTGGGGCTTAGTGTTTTGGGTTTCATGTTTCATGTTTTTTATCTGAGATCACACATTTCAAATTAGCCAAAAAAAAAATCCCAAACTCATTGGAATTTGGGATTTTAAAAATTTGGAATTTAAGAAAATTTTAAATTTTCTTCATTTGATCTTTCATCATAGAGATTTGTTCTTTTAGCATCCCTTGTTTGTCTAATTTCTTAGCTTCGTTTAATAAGTTGGTTGCTTCCAGTTTTCTTCTGCGTGACATCGCAACTCCGGCAAGGTTTAATTTAGCTACAGCCAAATCCATATCCATAGATAATCCTAGTTCGATTGCTTTTTTGAAATGTTTCTCTGCTTGGTTGATATTGGTTTGAGACAACATGATTCCGTGTAAGTAGTTAAAATACCCTTGTTGTTTTCTTACCAGTGCAGCTTCAGGGTTTTTAATATAGGATAGCCATTTTTTAGCGCCTTCAAAATCTTGTTTTCTTAATTTTAGGAAAGCTAAAAGGATAAATTCGTTTTTAAAGTAAAGAAAGATTGGGATTGCAGTCAGTAAAATAAGAAAAATACCATTCCCGATATTGTTCTCTGTAAATTGCCAAACGCCTGCGACTACTAGAAGTCCGGCCAAAATAAGTTTAATATTTCTGTGAAACATAATAGATGTATATTTGTGATTGCAAAGATAGTAAAAGGAATTAAAAATATTTTTATAAAACTACTTGCCAGAAAAAAAAGTCTTTGTATATTTGCACTCGGTTTTGGGATAACGAAATTCTAAAACAGAAAACAGATATTAGATACCATTTTAAAGATACAAAGCAATGAGCAAAAGAACATTTCAACCATCGAAAAGAAAAAGAAGAAATAAGCACGGATTTATGGACAGAATGGCTTCTGCGAATGGAAGAAAAGTTCTGGCGCGTAGAAGAGCTAAAGGAAGACATAAATTGACTGTTTCTAGCGAACCTAGACACAAGAAATAATGTTTCTATAAACATAAATAAGGCGTTACTTTTTTAGTATCGCCTTTTTTTATACCTTGTCGGTAAAAAACATTGCAACATTCTAGTTTCTAAAGCACTACGGATGTTTTTGAATACAATATAATAACTACACAATACAAATAAAATGCCTAAAGACACATCAATAAAATCAGTTTTAATAATAGGTTCAGGCCCTATTGTTATTGGTCAAGCTTGCGAATTTGATTATGCAGGATCTCAATCTGCACGTTCTATTCGTGAAGAAGGGATTGAAGTTATCTTGATAAATTCAAATCCAGCGACTATTATGACCGACCCAACAATGGCCGATCATATTTATTTGAAACCATTAACTACAAAATCGATTATTGAAATTCTAAAGGAGCATCCACAAATTGATGCTGTTTTGCCTACTATGGGTGGACAAACGGCTTTGAATTTATGTTTGGAAGCCGACGAAAAAGGAATCTGGCAAGATTTCGGAGTAAAATTAATCGGAGTTGATGTAAATGCAATTAACATTACGGAAGACAGAGAGCAGTTTAAACAGCTTTTAGAAAAAATTAATGTGCCTACTGCACCTGCAAAAACAGCTACTTCTTATTTAGAAGGTAAAGAAATTGCGCAGGAATTTGGTTTCCCGTTAGTAATTCGCCCTTCTTTTACACTAGGAGGAACAGGAGCAGCGATTGTTTACAAAAAAGAGGATTTTGATGAGCTTTTGACTCGCGGTTTAGAAGCTTCTCCTATACATGAGGTTTTAATTGATAAAGCTTTAATGGGATGGAAAGAATACGAATTGGAACTTTTGAGAGATAAAAATGATAACGTAGTAATCATTTGTTCGATTGAAAATATGGATCCAATGGGAATTCACACCGGAGATTCGATTACAGTAGCACCGGCAATGACTTTATCTGATACCACATTCCAGAAATTACGTGACTATGCGATCTTGATGATGCGTAGTATCGGAAACTTTGCAGGAGGTTGTAACGTACAATTTGCAGTTTCACCGGACGAAAAAGAGGATATCGTGGCAATTGAAATCAACCCTCGTGTATCGCGTTCTTCTGCATTAGCTTCAAAAGCAACCGGTTATCCGATTGCGAAAATCGCTTCTAAATTAGCTTTAGGATATAATTTAGATGAATTAGAAAACCAGATTACAAAATCGACTTCGGCTCTTTTTGAACCAACTTTGGATTATGTAATCGTAAAAATCCCACGTTGGAACTTTGATAAATTCGAAGGTGCTGACAGAACTCTTGGACTTCAGATGAAATCTGTTGGTGAGGTGATGGGAATCGGACGCTCTTTCCAGGAAGCGTTACACAAAGCAACTCAATCTTTAGAAATAAAACGTAACGGTTTAGGTGCTGACGGAAAAGGATATAAAAACTACGAACAGATTATCGAGAAACTGACTTTTGCAAGTTGGGATCGTGTTTTTGTAATTTATGATGCGATTGCAATGGGAATTCCGTTGAGCCGTATTCATGAGATTACTAAAATCGATATGTGGTTCTTGAAACAATATGAGGAACTTTATACTTTAGAAAAAGAAATTTCTAACTATAAGGTTTCTAATTTACCAAAAGAGTTATTGCTGGAAGCCAAACAAAAAGGTTTTGCCGACAGACAAATCGCGCACATGGTAAATTGTCTGGAAAGTGAAGTGCATACGTTGCGTATGAATATGAAGGTGAACCGTGTGTTTAAATTGGTAGATACTTGTGCTGCCGAATTTAAAGCAAAAACACCTTATTACTATTCGACTTTTGAGGCTGAAATCGAAAAAGCAAACGGAGAGCGTTATGTAGATAACGAAAGTGTAGTAACAGAGAAAAAGAAAATCATCGTTTTAGGTTCTGGACCAAACAGAATCGGACAAGGAATTGAGTTTGATTATTCTTGTGTACACGGAGTATTGGCAGCAAAAGAATGTGGTTACGAAACGATCATGATCAACTGTAATCCGGAAACTGTTTCGACTGATTTTGATACAGCTGATAAATTATACTTCGAGCCTGTTTTCTGGGAACATATCTACGATATTATTCAACACGAAAAACCGGAAGGTGTAATTGTGCAATTAGGAGGTCAGACTGCTTTAAAATTGGCTGAAAAATTGTCTAAATACGGAGTAAAAATCATCGGAACCAGTTTTGATGCCCTTGATTTAGCCGAAGACAGAGGACGTTTCTCTGACTTATTGAGAGATTTACACATTCCTTTCCCACAATTCGGAATTGCGGAAACAGCAGACGAAGCTTCAGCTTTGGCAGATACTTTGGACTTCCCGTTATTGATTCGTCCTTCTTATGTATTAGGAGGTCAGGGAATGAAAATTGTAATCAACAAAAAAGAACTGGAAGAACACGTTATCAATTTATTGAAAACGATTCCGGGGAACAAATTGCTTTTAGATCATTACTTAGCCGGAGCAATCGAAGCAGAAGCAGATGCGATTTGTGATGCTGACGGAAATGTATACATTATCGGAATTATGGAGCATATCGAGCCTTGTGGAGTTCACTCGGGAGATAGTAATGCGACATTGCCTCCTTTTAACTTAGGAGAATTCGTGATGCAACAAATCAAAGACCATACAATTAAAATTGCGAGAGCTTTAAAAACGGTAGGTTTAATCAATATTCAGTTTGCGATAAAAGACGATACGGTTTATATCATCGAAGCCAATCCAAGAGCTTCCAGAACAGTACCGTTTATTGCAAAAGCATACGGAGAACCTTATGTAAATTATGCTACCAAAGTAATGTTAGGACATAATAAAGTAACTGATTTTGATTTCAATCCACAGTTAAAAGGATATGCGATCAAACAACCGGTTTTTTCTTTCAGTAAGTTCCATAATGTAAACAAAGCATTAGGACCGGAAATGAAATCAACAGGAGAAAGTATCTTGTTTATTGATGATCTTAAAGACGATCAGTTCTACGAATTGTACTCGAGAAGAAAAATGTATTTGAGTAAATAAACTCAAATCGTGATTATAAAAAAAGGCTCCAAAATTTTGGAGCCTTTTATGTTTATTCTTTAGTTGGTAACGTCATATCTGTAATTGAATGTTCCGTCTGTTACTTTTGTAGTAATGGGATTAGAAGCGTCGATTGGTTTATCATCGTCATCTACGCAATTAAATGAAAATGTTCCGGTTACTTTTTTAGTATTTACGTCAATTGCTGTAATTGATACGGAACCACTAACAGGATATTGACTTTTCCCTTTAGTGTTGAATGAGATTTCAACTTGTGTTTTAGATGCATCAAACGTGTTTTTTGTTATAGGATATGTTCCAACTTTTAGATCGCTTCTCTTAATGTAAAGTCTAATTTCATCTACAAAATTACGGTTTCTCCCTTGTAAAAGGATATATTCTTCTGCTGGATACATCTCGAATATTGTTTTTGTAGCATAATCTGAACCAAACGGATTATTCATTTCCCATAATGTACCATCAATTTTGGCAGTCATCGCGTATTTCGTTACGGGTTTGATAACTTCAGGGGTTTCGGTATTGTTGCTATTGTCAGTGTCACTTGAGCAGCTGTTTAAGATTAGAACTAAAAATAAGAATAAAATTTTGGGCGTTTTCATTTATGGGATTTATTAATTTGGAGCCAAATGTAAATAAATAATTGTTAATATTTGGTTAGGTAAAAACGGAAATTATAAGTAATAGAAGGCATAAAAAAAAACTCCTAAATGGAGTTTTCTCTTTTGTTTTGGCTAGTTGTATGTGTTATTCACTTTGGCTAAAAGACATATTGTCTCGGGTGTTTTTCTGAACCGAAATGGCGCCAAAAAGAGCTAGTAAAAATGCAAATGCATAAAAACCTTTTTCACTTGGGAGAATTGTAGCGTTCCAAAGACCAACGACAAGTAATACAATTGATAAAAGAGTTCCAAACCAGCAAATTCCGTAATAGATATCCGTTACAGGAAGGTTTTCCAGTTTGTCTCTGACACTTTTTTGCAGGGAGACTACAGCGAAAAGACCAAACATTAAAACGGTGAAATAATATCCTTTTTCGTTAAGTAACATTTCGGCTCTTGCAAGTCCTACTATAAATCCGATTGTTCCAGCTCCAAGAGCGACCCATGATGCCGCGATAAAGGCATTCGATGTTTTTTGTACCATGTTTTATATTTAATTTAGTTGTATTTCGAAAAAATTGGGGTATCCATTGGCGTCCAGAAACAGCATTTCTGACCAGATGCTTTCAGAGCGTTATTGGCCCAGGTATTACAGGTGTGTGTCAAACTATAACTTCCGTTGGCTTCATAGAAAGCATCTGTTCTGCTATAGTTGGCGTCTGTTTTAATGGGAATGAAATTACCCGAGCTGTCTTTTTGAAAGCTGGCTGTAACGTAGGCAATCAAACGGCTGTATTGTTCTTTGCTAATCATTATCGATTTGCAATCATCGCCCAATCTCATTTGTCTGTAATAAGTGGTATGAATGGCAGTTTTACCTAATCCGGTTGCCGCTTTTAGAGCGACAGAGGCTCTTAAATCAGACCAATCCGGGGTTTCCAGATAAAATCCTTTGTCTCCCCAGCCCATAGCGATATAGTTATAGGTAGAATCTGCTGCTTTTGTGTTTTTAAATTGAACTTGCTGACTCCAGTTTATCTGGTCGTTTTTGACCGGCATTACAATATCGGTGTGAACACCATTTGTCAGGATGAATATCTGAACTTCGGGTTTTGTGTCGGGTTCTTTATCTACAGTTATTTTTGAAAGTACGAAGGCGGTTGCGATATAGAGTAGAACAAATCCTAAAAAGAATAAGATTGATTTTAAAAGGATTTTAAGTGCTTTTTTCAAGTTGATTATGTTAATTTCTTTTTTTTCAAATGTAACTAATTTAAGTTTATATCAAAATGATAATGCGCTGAATTGTCAAGAAAAATCTTTTTAATTTTTATAACAAAAAACCGCAAAAGCTGCGGTTTTTTATGAGAGGAAGGATGCTGTTTTTTTAATCAGAATTGATTTTTCGTAGTCTGTAGGTATGCAGTAACACCGCTATAGAGGAGCCAATTACAATAGGTATAGCGCCAATAAGCATTCCATAAGTGATGTATATAGAATTGGCAATCAGAGAAAATAGTCTTAGTTTTCTTTCTCCTTTAAGAGACATAGAAAACAGATTGATCGTTATTCCTAAATAACCAATAAGGTCCGTGATTAGTGATAGCATAGTTATTTAGGTTTGGTTATAATTTTATTTCGAAGAGACAGACCGGAACATTGTGGTAGTGTGCGGGTAGTTTTTCAGGATTTTTTATTTTGGTGATTTCAATAAATTTGAAACCAATTTTGACATACATGGTAATCAATCCCGGATTTATACCGGCCGTATCTAATCGTACATATTTTTTGTTGTTTTGAAGGGCAAAATTTTTCGTCCACTCCAAAACTTTTGAAATAATGTTTAATCCTCTGAAATTGGGGTTAGTGGCTATTCGATGGAGATATACACTTGGGTCTGCATTTTTTTCGTTCCAAATTTCAGGATCGTCAAAAGTGGTAACCCAAACGCATACAATTTCATCGTTTAAGACTAATTTCCATTGTCTGTTTTCTGCAATCTCGCTTGCTATAATTTCTTTTGGCAAATCCGGCCAAGGTGTTCCTTTTTTTTCTTTTTGATAAACTATTGCTTCATCATAAAGTGTTTTGATGCTTGGTATGTCATCGATTGTGCTGTTTACTATTTTCATCGCTTTTCGTTTAAATTGAGAAACAAAATTAGAAGCAAAATGTTGACTATTTTATGCTGTGTAGTCTCTTTTGTGGGATAAAACTTTTAATTTTAGGGCTTAAATAGTTTAATTATGCGTCAACTTGATGAGTATGATAAAAGGATATTGCATTTTCTTCAAAAGAATAACAGGATAACAACTGAAGAATTAAGTCATAAAGTAAATTTAAGTCAGAGTGCAGTTCAAAGAAGAATTGCTAAAATGAGGGAGGAAAATATAATTGAGGCTGATATTTCTATTGTATCTCCTGAAGCAATTGGTATTGGGATAACGTGTGTCGTAGATGTTGTTCTGCTTGACGGTAGTTCGAAAGCAATTGATGAATTTAAAACCGGAATGCAAAACTGCGAAGAAGTGTCACAATGTTATTATGTGACGGGGAGTTATGACTTTGTATTAATTGTACAAGTAAAAGATATGCATCATTTTGAAGTGTTTCAAAAGAGGTATCTTCTGGATAATAAAAATCTGAAACATTTTTATACTCATGTGGTAATGGATCGAGTAAAAGTGAATTATAGTATTAGTATTTAAAAAGGAATTAAAAACAGAAAAAGCCCCAAATTAGGAGCTTTTTCTGTTTTAATAAAGTAAGATTATTTTTTAATTAGCTGTTCCAAGGGTTTCAACTGCTCCATGTCAATTTTAGATTTTTGTAAAACCGACATTAACGTCATGATGTTATTCGGATTCATGTTTTTTCCTAAAACGCGTACTACTGCAAATCCGCTTTCTTTTCTGTTGGCAAAAACTATAAATTCTTCGATGTTCTCATCAGTACCTACATAACTTATAGAAGCACCTTCTTTACCGGAGCCAAACTTCATCAGTTCCTGATATTTTGGATCTTTTAAAATAGCTTTTACTTTAGTTCTTTCTGTTTCAAATTCGGCCTTGTTTGTTGCATTTGCTTTAAAGGCAAGAATATTCATTTTGTCAAAAGAGTTTAAAGCTTCGGATTGTTCTGTAGATAGTTTTGCTTTGTCCAAGTTTAGAATACTAGGCGAGATATCAAGAGCAATGAAGTTTTTGTTATCTGTGTTTTCAACAAAATATTTTTGCAGGGAAGGCTCAGATTTACAACTTAGTAAAGTAAGTAAAGCTAAAAGGGCTGAGGTAAAGACGCTGACTTTCATGTTATTTTTTGTTTTTAGAAGCTTTTTTTAGGTCAGAACCACCAGGAAGTTGCATTTTGTCTGTTAGCACTGAAATTTCGTTTAAGTCAAAATTACCCGTAAGAGATAATAAAACAGTTTCGTCATTTTTAGCACCGTCAATATACATTAGTAATTCTCTTACCTGTGTATCGCTGGCTCCTGATTTGATTAATATTCTAACGTTTTTACCGCTGTCATTTATGCGCATTAATTCTTCTAAACCGGCAGTTTTAATGTATTTGTCGGCAGAAGCTTTCATGTCGGCTTCAATTTTTGGGTTTTTGGTAGTGAATACTTTTAGATAGTCTAATTTTTTAATCAGGTTAACGTACTGTTGCGTTTCCTTGTCTTTGGCATCGACTTTTACTTTGCTCATTAAGTCGAACATTTTTTTGTTTACAATTACAGAGGTCACGTCGTCCTGACCATCAAATTTGTCAAAAGCACCCTGTGCATAAAAAACAGTGGTAGCGAATGTGAAAACTAGTGTTATGATGAAATTTTTCATTTTTATAAATTTTAAATTATTGTTTGAAGATTTTGTTTTTTGATTGTTCGTATTCGTGAATGTATTGTACACTTTCTAAACCTACATTCACATTGTTTGACACTAAGGCTAAAGCTTTTTGCGTTGCCGCTAAGGCCTCTTCCGGATTGTCGTAGGTTCCTAATTCTGATTGCGCTACAACCGGAGTTGCGTTTTTATCGCTTACATAAAAATAGGTCCCGATTCCCAGTAAAATAACAGCAGAGGCTGCAATTGATAACCACGTAACATTTCGTTTTTTAGTTTGTAGTGGAATCTCCTGCGTCGATTTTTGCTCTTTTACCTGAGAGAAATAACCAAACATTGGTTGGTATTGCTCCAAATGCTGCGCAACATTTGGTGAAGAAAAATAGTCTTTTAATTCGTTTTCTTCAGCAATAGTAGTTTCTCCCTGAAAGTATTTTTCTAATATATATTCTATTCTATTTAATTCCATAACGGTGTGTATTAAGCATTGATTCTCTAATTTTTTTTCTCGCTCTCGAAAGGGCTACCCGGATAGCCGTTTCATTCATGTTGACAATTTTTGCTATTTCATCAAATTCATATTGTTCAACATCGCGTAATTGTATTAATATTTGTAATTGTTCGGGTAATTGACCGATTATTTTTTCTACCCATTCTAAACTGTCCGCATCTTCGAGTTTTTTATCTAATTGTGGCTGTCGGTCTGTAAAATTGTTGTGTACAATTTGAAGATTTCCGGCTCTTTTAGATTTTAGCTGATCGAGACAATAATTTTTGGTCATGGTCATCGCTAGAGCTTCAACACTGGAATAGGTTTCTAAATTTTCTTTTTTATTCCATAATTTAACCATTACTTCCTGAGTAGCATCCTCGGCTTCTTCAGTGCTGGTCAGCAACCTTTTGGCCAGACGAAATACTTTGTCTTTAAAAGGATTTATTAACTCTATGAAAACAATTTGATTCATAAATCAGGGTTATTGGTTAGCTTATATAAAGGAAGACGAGGTACAATTAATTTTGTTACAACAGAACTGAAAAAAAATAGTATAAAAAAAAAGATAATTAAACTACCTATTGTTAAAACTAAAGATAGTATTTTTACGTTATTACTTTTATATAGATACCAGTTTATGAAAACAATATTAAGAAGTTTACTATTATTAGGCTTACTTCTCTTTTCTTTACAATCTTGTGAAGACCAGGATGACATTGCTGCTCCGGCAAATTTGCAGATAAACGATTTTATCTGGAAAGGACTAAATCAGTACTATCTTTGGCAGGCTGATGTTCCTAATTTATCTGATGAGCGCTTCGGAAATAAGCAAAGTGCCTTAAATTCTTTTTTGAGTGGTTATGCCGAGCCGGAGAATTTGTTTCAGGATTTATTGAATAAACCGGCGAGTAAGTTTCCTAAAGGAGAAGCAATTGACCGATTCAGTTGGATTGTTAAGGATTATAGCGTTTTAGAACAAGAACTTCAAGGAACCAGTAAAAGTACCGGAATTGATTTTAAGTTGAGTTATAAAGGAGAAAGCAATTCAGATCTGGTAGGTTTTGTACGTTATGTTGTTCCGGGTTCAGACGCTTCGAGCAAAAGTATCAAACGTGGCGATCTTTTTACGGCTGTAAACGGAACTCCGCTTACCGCTTCTAATTACAGACAATTGCTTTTGGATTCGGAGAGTTATACTTTGAATTTAGCGCAGTATAACGGAAATGTTATAGAATCAAATGGAAAATCGGTTACGTTGGTAAAGACAACGCTGAATGAAAATCCAATTCTGATCAATAAAGTTATTACGTCCGGAAGTCATAAAATTGGTTATTTGATGTATAATGGTTTTTATAGCACTTATGATTCGCAGTTAAATGATGCTTTTGAGGAATTAGCAACGCAGGGCGTAACTGACTTGGTTCTGGATTTGAGATACAATGGAGGAGGATCGGTTCAGACCGCTACACGTTTGGCCAGTATGATTACGGGGCAGTTTAAAGACCAGATTTTTGCTAAAGAAAAATGGAACGCTAAGCTTACCGCTTATCTTGAAACGGAAGATTCGGAATCTTTAAACAATAGGTTTGTAGACAATATCAACGGAAGAGCCATTAATAGTTTGCGTTTAAGCAAAGTATATGTACTGACTTCTAATGGAACTGCGTCTGCAAGTGAATTAATTATAAATGGATTAGTTCCTTATATTACTGTAGTGCAAATTGGAGATTATACAGTTGGAAAAAATGTAGGATCCGTAACACTATATGATTCCGAAACATTTACAAAAAACAAAGTCAATACAAGTCATAAATACGCCATGCAGCCTTTGGTTCTTAAAATTGTTAATGCAACAGGGTTTGGTGAATATACAGATGGTCTAAAACCTGCTTATGAACAACTTGAGTATTTATCTAATTTAGGTGTTTTAGGAGATCCTTCAGAGCCTTTATTAAATACTGCCATTGCAAAAATTACCGGTGCTTCGGCTAAAAAAGTACAACAGGACAGAGGAAAGGCACTTCGATCTTTCATCGATTCCAAAGCAATAAATGGTATTGGAAATCAGATGTATGTTGAAAAAGCTCCAGAAGGGCTTTTGAGAACATTAAATTAATGATGATCGTATTGTAAGAGATACATTATTAGACAAAAATAGTTTAATTAAACACCCATAAAATTAGTTTTATGGGTGTTTTTTTGTTCTTACGATAAATAGTTCCAAATAAAAAGAGGCTGCCTAATTTTTAATTAGACAACCTCTTTGTTCCAAAAAAATAAAATAATAATAAAGGATGAATTGATTACGTTGAAAAATAATTACAGAATTATTTTATCAGACGTTTTTCTTAGTTATTAAAGTAAAAACCGTTTGGTGTTACTTCTACTTTAAATACGTTAGTTTCTGTCCCTGTCAATGTATAGGTGTAGATGTCTCCATTATCCAGAAAGTTAATAGCATCGGCAACATATATTTTACTGTTTTTAACTGCAAAACCGTAAAGAGAGGTAACTTTAGTTGCTTTGAATGTTGCTGCAGCAGGTAAAGTTGTAGTGCTTGTAGCGGCAGAATAAATGTCTTTTCCAACTGTGTAATAAAGCTTGTTGTTTTCAATGTCTAAAAATCCAGGATGTGTTTTAGCTGAAAAGTCAATTGTAGATGCTACAGTATTAGTGCTTAAGTTAATTTTTACTAATTTTCCGGCAGTTTCAGGAGCTGCATAACTTGGTCTTCCATTACATAAAACATATAAAGTTCCATTATCTTTTACAAGTGAACTCGGAACGTCACCCACTACAAAATTAGTAGTGACTTTATTAGTTGCACTGCTGATAACAGTTAAAGAATTTCCTTGACTGAATCCACCTTTGTGTGCTACATAAAGACTTCCGTTATTTTCGATGATCTTTTCCGGACCTTCAACAACAGGGATTTTAGATGTGATTTTATTTGCAGTAAGGTCAAATATAGCTACATAGTCATCTGTCGCGCTTGCTCCGTCTCCCCAGTTTGTTACGTATCCTTTTCCATTTGCAAAAGCAATATATCTAGGATTGCTTAAGTCTGCGGTAACAGTTGCTATACTTTTAAAAGTATATCGGTTAACGACTTCAATTTTATTGGAACCGTTTACCACGATGTAAGCAAAATTACCATTAAAGCCAATGCTTTGTGGTGCATCACCAATTTTTTTTCCGGTATTTACTAATGAAAATACATTGTTTTCGATTTTTAAATCTTCCGATAAATAAGAGATTGATCCATTGCCTTTTTCAAAATTTCCTTCATTAGCAATAAACAATCCACCATCATAATTACCACGTGGTTCTTGTACCGGATCTGTAGTGTCGTCGTCACTGCTACAAGAGGCGAAAAAGGCCGAGCTTACAAGGAGTGCTAAAAATAGTTTGTTAAATTTCTTCATGTTTTTTAAAAGTTAAGGTTAATGTATATTGTGTAATTTCTCCCCGGCATTTGTCTGTTAGTCACTGGCTGATAATTTTCATTCCAGATATTTAGCATTTGAAATCCAAGTTTGTAACTGTTTTTTTTGCCAAAATCATAATCAACACCCAAATTGCCAATACTGTATGCTTTTACTTTTGTATTTGGGTTATTAAAAGGTGTGGTATAAGCATCTCCTGTATATAAATATTGAAAATAAGAAGATACCTTTTTCCAATTATAAGAAGCTGATCCTGTTAGTTTATGGTAAGGAACATATATTAATTGCTTGTAAATTGATTCTCCACGAATCACTTGTTTACTTTCTGAAATGGTATACGCATAAGTTCCATTGAGTGTGAAGTTGTGGTTTTCTATTTTTGTTTTCCATTCCAAGAGCACTTCTGCACCATACGCCCTAACTTTGTCTGTGTTTTCCGGAGACCAAACATCACCGCTGCCTTCTTTAGGAACCCAGCGTAACAAGTCCCGAATTGCATTGTAATATGCAGTTACAGAAAGAGTGAAATTTTTTGTAAAAAACTCATTGCCAATTTCACCTTGATAAGAAGTTTCAGGTTTCAAGTCAGGATTACCGCTTCCTTGCCAAAATAAGTCATTGTAAGTGGGCATTCTGAAATTCTTTGATGCGTTTAATTTTATACGATAAAAGTCTGTGAATTGATATCTTGTTCCAAAAGAAAAAAGAAAAGGGTTTCCGTAATTGTCGGTTACTTCTTGACGAATACTGGCGGTATAATCCCATCTGTCCGTTACTAAATGACGCAATAACAAACTGGCCGAACCGATTTCTCTTTTTACATTATTAATACTTGAACCATATCCTTTATTTCTAGTATAATCGATAATAGCATTTAATTTGATTTTATCATTTACATCAAAGGCTAAATCATATTTTAGAATAGAAGTCTCAACTTTTCCATAGGTAAAGAGTTCCGAATTAATGTTTCCAAAATACTTATAAGATTCTCCAATATGAGCAGCTCTTAACTTAGAAGTAAAACGATCAAAAACACTTTCCCATTCTAAAAGATTACGGGTGTTAAAATCATTGTATTTTGTTTTAGTATCACTTGGAGAAGTGAGTGAGAAATGACGTTCTGAATCGTAAAACTGACTGTATAATTTCAAGGTGTTTTTGGAGTCAATTTTATATCCAAATGAGGTATTCATACTGGTATTATAATAAGCACCATTTAGATTTTTTTGATCGATTGTTCCCGGATATTTAAAATCATTTTGAGAACTGTTTCTGGAAATACTGACTTGAAGACTGTACTTTTCTGATGCTATGGCAGCACGGTAATTTGCGCTGTAGGTGTCAAAACTTCCACCGCTAAAAAACAAATGATTAGAGAATTGTTTTTTGAAACTCAAATCATTATTAAGGTGAATACTTCCGCCGATAGCGCCACTTCCGTATAAAATACTTCCCCCTCCGGCTTTTACGGCTATGGAATTAAAATCACGTGTCCCGATCGTATTAAAGTCAGTTTGACCTAAAAATTGGGAATTAATATTGATTCCGTTCCAAATGACTGCGGTTTGTGCGCTGGTTGTCCCTCTAAAGGAAGGTCCGGAAGTCATTCCGAGTCCGTTTTCTTTAAAATAGATAACCGTATTGTAATTTAAAAGAGAGGTTAAGGATGATTGATTTCTGTTAATTACAGAATCATTCAAGGTTTGAACAGACTGTGTACCCGAGTATTTCTTAAGATTGGTGTCCGAAACAACCACTTCTTTCAATTTTGTTATAGAATCGTTCTGTGCCAAAAGGATCTGACACAATAAGAGCAAACAAAAAGACAACCGTTTTTTTAAAGTCATAATTTCTAAACTCTTGTTCCCGAGAGTTCGATATTAGTTACAAAGGCAGGTCTCCTGGCTCGCGTCTTGTTGTTTACCTTCCCATTCGCCAGAGCGAGCAGTGGTTTTGTAGTTAACAACAAGCATTCATTTCTGAACTAAGCTTACAGTTGCGGGTACAGCTCAAGTTTTTACTTGATTCCCTTTTTAATGTGCTAAATAAATCAGTAACACAACCTTAAATTTTTTGCAAAGATAAAGTTAAAATTATTGAATTTTCAAATTTGGTTTGTTTTTTATGTGAATTCCTAAAACAAATTTACAGCTGTAGGTTTATTTTGACGACTTGTCCAAAATCGACTTTATTCTGAAAAGCATCTTTCAGCGGGAGTGAAGTATGGTGGCAAAGCAGGCTTCTGATGACTCCTGCATGGGTAACAATAATTATCGGTTGGTCTGTTTTTTTTGAAATTTGCTCTGATAAAAAAGCACCGGTTCTGTCATGTAATTCAATAAAAGATTCTCCGTTTGTAGCGTGAACAGTCACAAAATCTTCCATCCACGGATTAAGTTGTTCGGGTAGAATGTCATTCCAGTTTTTCATTTCCCAATCTCCAAAATTCATTTCCATTAGTCTTTTGTCTTCCTGGTAAGAAATAGTTTTGATTTCGTTTTGAATGTGTTTTGCTAAAATTACACAGCGCTGTAAAGGACTTGAGAAAAGAATCGCTTTTTGTGGCAATTGTGAAAGGATATTTTTAAAAATAAGATCAAAAGGTTCTGCTAGAGTAACATCAGATTGTCCGTAGCAAATGCCTTTTTCGCAAACCGTTTCGGTATGACGTACTAAATAAATTTCCATAAAAAAAGAAGCGCTAAATAATAAACAACTTCGCACACCTGTTGTGTAGCTCCCAAGCAGTCGCCCGTATAACCGTCAATCCATTTCTGAAAGTAACGCGCTAAAAAATAACGGGTCAAAAAAACAGGAATTAAAACCAAAAGAATCTGGTACTTGAAATAGGACAGCGCAAGTAGAGGAACTAATCCAAAGAAAAAGGAACCTAAAATTTCTTTCCAGGTATTGCTTTTAGCAATGGGTTTGCTTTTACTTGAAGCATCATCACGCGAATACTCATGAGTGAAAATGATACTAATCGCTGCCAAACGACTCAAAGCATGAGCTGAAACAAATAATAAGAAAATTTGAAAAAGTGCTGTTGAATCCTGAATTTGAAAAAGTGCTATAGATTCTGAAAGCAGTTTGAACTTTAATAAAAAAAGCAAAACCAAACCAATGGCACCATAGGCACCAATAGCGCTGTCTTTCATAATGAGTAGTATTTTTTCCTTGGTCCAGCCTCCACCAAAACCATCACAAACATCTGCAAAGCCATCTTCATGAAAAGCTCCTGTAGTTAATATAGAAGCAATAAAAGCGAGTATCACAGCAGTTTCTACCGACAGAAAAAGAGAAAAAACATAAAATGCCAAAAAGGAAATACTTCCAACAATCCAGCCTATCAAAGGGAAATACCGTGTGGCTTTATTTAGATAATCCGGATTATGATCAATGTTTTTTGGACATGGAATCCGGGTGTAAAACAGGAGTGCTGTGAAGAATATATGGAGTTCTTTTTTCATTGGTAAGAGTATGTAGTTATTTGGCTAAAGCCAGTTTGATTGCTTTCATGAAACCAACATCTAAAGATGTTGGCAATTGAATCTGTACAAAGGCTTTCTTTTTTTGAAATTAATGTTTTTCTGAATTTTTAGTGGATTTCTATTTGGTGTGTTTTTTGTAAAATGATAGTAAAAGAAAAGGTTATTTGTGATTTGAAATGTTTTTATTGAATTGCCTCCAGATTTATCTGGAGGTTATCAAGTTTAAATTAAAAAGGTTTTTAGTCAAATTTTATGCATATAACTATTTGAGATTCTATTTGTCTTTACAGTGCTATAAATTTCATAGATTATGTTAGGGACTATTTTTTTATTGAATTGCCTCCAGATTTATCTGGAGGTTACCAAGTTTAAATTAAAAAGGGCTTTAGCCAAATTTTATGCGCATGACTCTTTGCAATTCATTTTGTCTTTGCGGTACTGTAAATTTTATAGATTTATGTTAGGGACTATTTTTTTATTGAATTACCTCCAGATTTATCTGGAGGTAACAAAGTTTAAATTAAAAAGGGCTTTAGCCAAATTTTATGCGCATAACTCTTTGCGATTCAATTTGTTTTTGCTGTATTATAAATTTATAGATTGTGTCAGAGCTGTTTTTTTATTGAATTACCTCCAGATAAATCTGGAGGATTATAAAATTTAAATTAGAAAAGACTTTAGCTAAATTTTATTTAGGATTTATTTTTTGAAACCCAAATTTTCTAATAATCTCATCATATTCTTCTTGAAATGTTTTATTCTTATGGTGTAATTCTTGATTTTTTATATAATGCCTTACCTTATCAACTATTGATTCAGAAACGGAGATAGCAAAATACTCATCTTGCCATTCAAACTTTTCTTTAGTTAACTTATTTTTATTAATCCAAAAAGAAGATTCGCCTTTTATTAAGTGCATAATTTTTTGAATACTTTGATCGGTACCTAATGAAATTAAACAATGACAATGATCTGAGTACCCATTTATGTGATCAATGTAAATTCCTTTTTCTTGGGCATTCACTTTGATGTGTTTCCATACTTTTTCTCGCAATTCGAAAGAACTTAAGTGAGGAACCCTGTTTTTTGTACTCCAAACAAAATGAATATAAATTTTAAGAAAAGGCATATACTACATATTAAAAGTTACTTCTTGTTAACCCCGGCATTTTCAAAAGTGGCCATTTCATTGAGAAAAGCTTCTGCAGATTTTAAAATTGGAAGAGCGATCGCACAGCCTGTTCCTTCTCCTAATCGTAAATCGAGATTTAAAATAGGTTTCGCTTCTAAATAATTTAACAATTTCTGATGGGCTTGTTCCGCTGAGACATGGCAAAAAACGGCATTTCTTTTAATATTCGGATTTATTTTCGAAGCTATTAAATACGCTACACTGCAAATAAAGCCATCTACCAAAATCAACATTTTACAATCATAAGCAGCTAGCATGCCACCCGCCATTTGTATAATTTCAAAACCTCCAAAATAGGCCAATTGCTGTTGCATTTCAGTTTGACCTGAATAATTTTCAATCGCTTTTTTCAGTATGTTTTGTTTTTGGGTCAGTTTTTCGTCTTCAACACCAGTTCCTCTTCCAACACATTCTTCGATCGGAAAACCCGTTAGAAGACTCATTAATACTGCTGCTGTAGAGGTGTTTCCAATTCCCATTTCACCAAAACCAATGCAATTAGAATCCGTTTCTGCGATAGTATTTACAATGGTTTTTCCTTTTTCAAAGCACAAGTGCAGCTCCGTTTCGCTCATAGCGCGAGCGTGTAAAAACGATTGTGTTCCTTTTGCAATTTTGGCATTTATTAATTTGGCATTTGTTGGGAAATCATAGTTCACACCCGCATCTACAATAGATAATGTAATGTCATTTTGTTTGCAGAAAACATTTATTGCTGCGCCCTCTTCGAGAAAATTAGCAACCATTTGGCGGGTAACATCCTGCGGATAGGCACTGACACCATGATTTGCAATTCCATGATCTGCTGCAAAAACAACGATATTTGGACTTTTTATTTTAGGATTTAAAGTTTCAAAAACATGTCCCATTTGCAAAGCCAAGGTTTCTAAAATGCCCAAAGCACCAATAGGTTTGGTTTTAGAGTCTATTTTTTCCTGTAAAAGTGTAGTGAAATCTGATTGGTCCTTAGATACTGATTGTGGATTTATTTGAAGATTCGAAACCACATTTTCAAGCACATTAGTAATTTCGGTCACATCAGGGACTTCCGATTTTTGTTTCCAGTTGAGTTGTTGCAACATCGGCTGGTTATCGTAATTGGTAGCCGGTTTTCCGATACAGAAATAACCAAGGGGTTCGATGTTCTCCGGTAAATCGAGTATTTTTTTAAATTGATAATAGTTTAGAATAGAAACCCATCCCATCCCATAACCTTGTTCGGTAAGCGAAAGCCAAATGTTTTGTGCAGCACAAACCGAACTAAATTTAACGGCTTCATTACTGCCAACCGTTCCAATAGTGAATTGATTTAAAACCGCTCGGTCATAAGCGATAATAAGTCCAATTGGAGCTTCTTCAATCGCTTCTAATTTCAGTGATTTATAATGCTCTTTTTGCTCCGGATTGTCAGTAAGAGCTTCGGCTTTTTTATTATACTCTAAAAATAAATTTTTGATGGCACTTTTAACCTCAGTCGATCTGATAATGTAGTATTTTGTAGCATCAGTCAAACCAACAGAAGGAGCCCAATGTCCTGCCTGTAAAGCTTTGTTGATTACTTCATCAGGTACTTCATCTGCGGTGAAATGTCGGGTGTCCCGACGTGATTTTAAAATATCGTCTAAATAACTCATAAGCTTGTAAAATTACAATATTAAAAATTCCAAATTCCAAAAAGCGAATAAATGCGTTGGAATTTGGAATTTGAGATTTGGAATTTACTACCTCTGTTCCTTTATTTTGACAGGAATTCCAGAGACCATCAAAACAACCTCATCTGCTTTTGAGGCTAAAAATTGATTCATCCAGCCTTGCAACTCGGTAAATTTCCTTCCGATATGAGTTTCTGCGTGAACGCCCATTCCAATTTCATTAGTAACAATGATCAAGGTCGCGTCTTTTTGATTGGCTATTTTTTCAAATTCAGCTTTGGCTTCTTCTAAAGATAAAGACACGTCATTTTTAGTATCAACGAAAAAATTGGTAAGCCATAGGGTGACACAATCGATGAGTGCTACGCTTCCGGTGAAATCAATTTCGCTTAAATGTTTTTCTTTTTCAATATTGGTCCAACGCTCGTCACGTTCCTGCTGATGACGGTCGATTCTATTCTGAAAATCGGCATCCCATTTTCTTGCCGTTGCGACATATATAGGCGTACTAGAAAGTTGCAAAGCCAAATTTTGAGCATAACTGCTTTTCCCGGATCGCTCGCCGCCTGTAATTAGATAGATCATTTTTTTGTGAGGTGTTATTTGTGAGATGTTGATTGTAAAATGTGTAATGTTATTTGTGAGATGTAAATGGAAAGAGATACTAAACCGTAATTTGCAATTCACTTTTTACAAAAAATATTTTACATTTAACAAATTACATTTCACAGTATTAATAAGGACAATGTCTGCATCCATTTCCGCAACAGTTGCCTCTTTTTAGGTGAAACCAGGCTTTAAAAACATATTTATTGTCTTCGAGATAATAATCAATTCCCTCAATTAACTGTTCTGATTTGGGTAAGGCTGCGGCTTTATTGTGAAGCGCTTTTTCCGGAGTTAAAGTTTCTACATAAGCTTCAATTTTATCTTCACAGGCTTCTTTAAAGCAAGCCGGACAAAGACAATCGCCACCTTCGGAGAGATTAAAAATAGGAGGGTAATTATTGCACCAACATTTGTTCTCAACAGAAATATCTCCGCAGCTAAAAGTAGATTCACAGCTTGAGCAAACTTTTGTTTTTGTGGTATTCATGTAGGTAAAGATAATATTTATTTAATTTTGTCAGATTAAAGAGGGGTAAAAAAAATAGAAATTGATTTACCTTTGCTGTTAATTGAAACCGGCATTATGAAATTGTAATGATTCAAAATGACCTATATTTATCACGAATTACAAATACTATACCTATATCTACTTATGAAACATTTAGTATCTAAATTTATTTTTGTTTTTTCTTTTTTTCTTCTGGTTGGATGTAAAAAGAATGAAAATACAGAAAGCGTAAAATCTGAAATTGCAAAAAACAGTATAGAATATGCTTCGGGGCTTTCTATTGTAAAACACGAAGGGTATTCGGTGGTAACGGTTTCAAATCCGTGGCCAAATGCCAATAAAAACTACACTTATATTTTAAAAGAAAAAACGGCGGAAGTTCCGGATAGTTTACAAACTTACCCGGTTATTAAAGTTCCTTTGGAGTCTGTTGTAGTGACCTCAACAACCAATATTCCGTTTCTGGAAATGCTCGAAGTAGAGAACAAACTGGTAGGTTTCCCACATACCGATTATGTTTCTTCTGAGAAAACAAGAGCCCTAATCGATAAAGGAGCTGTTAAAAACGTAGGACAAAACGAGAAATTGAATATCGAACAATTAATCGAATTGACACCGGATTTAATTGTAACGTTTGGTGTAGACAACAACAATCCAATGTTGGATAATTTGAAAAAAAGCGGACTAAATGTATTCATTCAGGCCGATTGGATGGAGCAGTCTCCACTTGGAAAAGCAGAATGGATCAAACTTTATGGCGCCCTGTTTGGTAAAGAAGAAAAAGCAAAAGAATTGTTTGATAAAATTGTTTTGAGTTACAATCAGGCTAAGAAATTAGTAGCGGGCAAAAAAGCCGCTTCTACCGTTTTATATGGTTCTATGTACGAAGACACCTGGTATGTAGCAAAAGGAAACAGTTGGGTAGCTGAATTTATGAAAGATGCACAAGCCAATTATTTATGGGCCGATCTTAAAGGAACCGGAAGCGAAGGTTTGTCTTTCGAAAAAGTACTGGTAAAAGCCAAAACGGCTAATTTTTGGATTGCTACGGGAGCTGTTAAAAACCTCGAAGAATTAGGGAAGAACAATCCGCATTATACAGAATTTGATGCTTTTAAAAATAAAAATGTTTATAATTTTGAAAGTAAGTTAGGGGCAACCGGAGGTACTATCTATTACGAATTATCACCAAGCCGACCTGATTTGGTTTTAAAAGATTATATCAAGATTTTTCATCCGGATTTACTTCCCGGTTATGAGTTTACTTTTGCTGCTAAATTGAACTAAATTGGCAGATAAAAAACGAAATACCATTTTATTTTTGATGCTGGGTGTAGGCTTGGTTTTTATGTTTCTGGCCAGCATTAGTCTGGGCTCCGTCACCATTCCGTTAAAAGAAGTGTATACGAGCCTGACGGGTGGACATGCGAGTAAATCGGCATGGGAATACATCATTATAAATTACAGATTACCAAAAGCGATTACGGCTGTTTTGGTAGGAACGGGTTTGTCAATTAGTGGTTTACTAATGCAGACTTTGTTTCGAAATCCGCTTGCGGGGCCTTATGTTTTAGGACTGAGTTCCGGTGCCAGTTTAGGAGTCGCCTTTGTGATTTTAGGAGCTGGATTTTTACCATCCTTTTTAAGTGCAATTGCGTTGTCTTCTTACGGAATTGTATTGGCTTCCACTTTAGGAAGTACTTTAGTTTTATTATTGGTTTTGGTGGTCTCACAGAAATTACGGGACACTATGGCGATCTTAATTGTGGGTCTTATGTTTGGAAGTTTTACCACTGCCATTGTAAGTGTTTTAACGTATTTTAGTACCGCAGAACAGCTTCAGAAATTTACTTTTTGGTCTATGGGAAGTTTAGGAAACCTTTCCTGGTCTACCATTGGTATTTTTTCGATTTGCGTGAGTATTGGGCTGCTTTTAAGCGCAAGTAGTATAAAACCTTTAAATGCCTTGCTTCTAGGAGAGAATTATGCCAAAAGTGTGGGCTTGAATTTCAAGAAAGCCCGATTGATTATCATATTCGCAACAAGTATTTTGGCAGGAAGTATTACCGCTTTTGCTGGTCCGATTGCCTTTATTGGTTTGGCAGTACCCCATATAGCAAAACTTACTTTTCAGACTAGTAATCATACTATTTTGTTTTGGAGTACTTTGTTTTTTGGTGCCACAATTATGTTGTTTTGTGATATCGTTTCAGAAATGCCGGGATTTGAAGTCACGCTCCCAATAAACGCAATTACATCTATTATCGGTGCGCCGGTAGTAATCTGGCTTTTGGTAAGAAAGAAAAGTTTTTCATAAGTTAATTCTTTCAAAAATAATCAGTAAATTGGTTTTTTAAACACATAGAAACATAGTTTTTATTTCAATTTATTAATTAATGATTACTCAGAAATATTTGAATGAGTTGACTTACGAGGTGATTGGAGCTTCGATAGAAGTGCATAAAGCAATTGGGAATGGATTGCTTGAAAAGGTTTATCATCAATGTCTGAAAGAAGAGCTTTTACAAAGAAAATTAAATTTTTTCACAGAGATGAAAGTGCCATTGCAATATAAAAATAAAGAACTAAGCACAGATCTGAGATGTGATTTGTATGTTGAAAATTGTTTGGTAGTAGAATTAAAAACAGTTTCTGAAATAAACGCAATGCATAAGGCCCAGCTGCTGACTTATATGAAACTTTTAAAAGCTCCAAAAGGAATTATAATTAATTTTAATTGTTTCAATATTTTTAAAGATGGCCAGAAAACATTTGTGAACGAATATTTTAGATTATTGCCTGAAAAGTGACTCATAAAACTATGTGATAATTTACGAGTAAATTCTACAAGGGATTTAAAAAATAAGTTTAGTAAGTCTATGTTTCTATGTGTTAAAAATAAAATTACCCTGTAATGAAAAGTATCTTATCAACTATAAATCTAAGTATAGGTTATCGAAATAAAAACGCGAAGGTCACAATCGCTGAGAACCTGAATTTAAATTTGGTTTCAGGAAAACTCATTTCGCTAATAGGGGCAAACGGAATTGGGAAATCGACTTTATTGCGCACCATTACAGGAATTCAAAGGCCATTATCCGGAAAAGTTTTACTTAGTGACAAAGACATCACTACATTTAAACCTTTAGAATTAGCACAAAATCTAAGCGTTGTTTTAACCGAAAAACTACCTCCAAGCAATTTGTCGGTTTTTGAACTAGTAGCCTTGGGACGCCAACCCTATACCAATTGGATAGGAACCCTGACGCCCGAAGATGTAACAAAAGTAAACGAGGCTTTAGAGCTTACCCAAATCACACACTTGTCCCGAAAAAAACATTTCGAAATAAGTGACGGACAATTGCAAAAAGTATTAATTGCAAGAGCACTAGCGCAAGATACGCCGCTAATTATTTTAGATGAACCCACAACACATCTTGATTTATTGCACAAAGTTTCCCTCTTTAAATTGCTAAAAAAGCTAACTCAGGAAACGCAAAAATGCATTTTATTTTCAACGCACGATATCGATTTGGCGATTCAGTTAAGCGATGAAATGATCATCATGACACCCGATTTATTTGTGCAGGACGAACCTTGTAATTTGATTTCAAAAGGAAGTTTTGCGACCTTATTCAAAGACGAACATATTGTTTTTGATGCTGAAAAAGGGAAGTTTGTAATTACTTAGAAGTATAATTATTCTCAGGAGCTAATCCTTCTGTTCCTTCCAATCTTTTGCTTTTTAAAGAAAAAAGCAAAAGGATTTTCCCTCCCATAAGGGCTAGGGCACTTGTATCCAAAAGAACTTCACCAGTCCTGCAAGGTTTTCAAAACCTTGTGCTTTACGCAGAAAAAAACACAACAACCAAAATAATTCGTGTCAATTAGTGAAATTCGTGTCAAATATTTTCCTTGATAAATCAATACTTCTGTCAAATATTGGATGTGATTTCTCCTTCGTCGAAAGGACAAGTTTTTCGCAGAAAAACATACAACAAACAAAATAATTCGTGTCAATTGGTGAAATTCGTGTTCAATTTTTTCCTTGATAAATCAATATTTCTGTAGAATATTGGATGTGATTTCTCCTTCGTCGAAAGGACAAGCTTTGCGCAGAAAAAAACACAACAACCAAAATAATTCGTGTCAATTAGTGAAATTCGTGTCCAATGTTTTCCTTGAGGAATCAATACTTCTATAGAATATTGGATGTGATTTCTCCTTCGTCGAAAGGACAAGTCTTAAGCAGAAAAAAACACAACAACCAAAATAATTCGTGTCAATTAGTGAAATTCGTGTTCAATATTTTACTTGATAAATCAGTACTTCTTCTTCACGTCAAATGATGAAAAAAGTGTCAGGTCGCTATTTGTGTTCCTGTGAGATCATGATATATGGAGTGCATTTACGTTTCAAAGGAGATACCTACAAGGTTTTGGAAACCTTGCAGGAAGAAAGCGCGAGAAGATTAAATTTTTAAACCAATCTGTCTTTTTGCCTCGCCAACCACAAAGGCAACAGAATTAGCAATATTAAAACTTCGAATCAATTTGGACATCGGAATTGTCAAATGATTTTCAAAACGATCCAGGACTTCTTTGCTTAAACCAACGCTTTCTTTACCAAAAACCAACCAGTCTCCGTCTTGAAAATCGATTTCCAGATAGGATTTCTCAGCATGAGAACTCATCAAAAAAACACGGGATTGATCCGGAATTTGTTGGATCCATTCTTCCACATCCGCATATTCGGTAACTTCAAGATGTACCCAGTAATCCAAACCCGAACGCTTCAGGTTTTTGTCATTAATTACAAACCCAAATGGATGCACCAAATGCAAGCGACTTTCGGTACCCACACACAATCGTCCTATATTTCCGGTATTATTTGGTATTTCAGGTTCTACAAGAACAATATTCAGCATTGATTTTTTTGTTAAAAGTTATAAGTTAGATGTAAAAGTTTAAAGGTTTCTAGTAATTATCTAATTGTCACATTATCTAATTGACACATTATCAAATCGGCACATTATCAAATTACCACATTATCTAATTTAAAATCAGAAACCTCCAGTACCTCTCCGGCTTTTAGGTTTTGCAAATATACATTTCCTACCCGAACGCGAACCAATCTTAAAGTTGGAAAACCAACCGCGGCCGTCATTTTTCGGACCTGACGAAATTTGCCTTCATTTACCGTAATCGAAGCCCATGTAGTTGGTCCGTGGCGCTCATCTCTGATTTTTTTGGCTCTCAGTCCAAAATCAGGAATTTCGGTAACGATAAAAGCTTTGCAGGGTTTGGTAATGTATTTGCCACCGTCGAAACCAATTTCCACACCTTTTTGCAATTGCTCAATAGCTTCGGGAGTAATAACACCATCAACTTGTACATAGTATTCTTTGTCTACTTTTTTGCTTCTTATTTGCTCGCTTACTTTTCCGTCCGTGGTTAGTAAAAGTAAACCTTCAGAATCTTCATCTAATCGGCCGATGGCCATTGTACCTGCAGGGAAATCGTGTAATTCTCCCAAAAGTTTTTTCTTTCTTTTTAACTCATAGATAAACTGGCTTAGATAGCCATAAGGTTTAAAAAGAATAAAGTGTCGATGCATGTTGTTTTTTGTGGCAAAGATAGCTTTGTTTTAGGAGTACTAAAAGAAGAATTACTTTCTCTTCGTTAAAAAGTAGTTCAACTCAGATTTGATTATTTTTCTGTCACGATCCAATAAGTATATTTTTTCGGGATTTGCGCTATAATATCCGTAGTAAATTTGCTTCTCTAAGGGCTGATCCCAATTCAGAACATAAATGGTACCGTCAGGATCATTGTCCAATCCTCTTTCGATATTAAAATTTCCCTTTTCGCTAAATTCCTTTTCAGGTTCTTTTCCCTGATATACCGTAATCAATTCAAATCTATTGTTTTGAGCTACGCCATAATCGGCATCTATTTTTAAAGTAGTTTTAATTCCACTGCAATCCGCGCAAGGCAATACTCCTTCAAACACGGATGTTTTGTTGAAGCGTTCATTCGTTTTGGTTACAGTTTTTTCGTTTTCAGGCGCCGTAGTTTGTTCTTCTTTTTTAGAATTACAAGCAAGTACTAAAGAAGCAACTGTTGCAATACATATTAACTTTTTCATAGCGTTCAATTTTTTTAAAGATGGTGATAAAAACGAAATTAATGTACAAAAAATATACCATAAACCAAAGAGGAGATTATGGAGATGTTTATTTCATATTCGGATAATTAGTACGAAGGATACTGTATGATTACGATTAGAATAAAAACAGTATTTAGAGGTGTATTCGTACATTAAATTGACGTTTTTTTGTTTTTTTGGACTCTTTTTTTACTTCATCTGTAAAGAAAAAATACTATTTTCGTGTGGTATTGCTTGTTAAAAACAATGTTGTAAGTAAATTTTTCTAAAAATATATAATGTTATTAAAGCTTGTTTTTATTGATGATAATTAACTTTTTTGTTGAATAAATTAGTTAATAGTAGTGAATATTTATAAAATAGGAAGCGTTAAATTTAAGATTTTACAATATTCTCTTAACTTTAAAGACTATAAATTTGGTTTCTAAAAACTCTATTATTTAAACATATGAAAAACATTTACACGATGCGCCACTTGGTGGCTTTTTTAAGTTTTTTTTGTTGCTGTTCGGCAAGCCTCGTTGCACAGGTTACGATGCCGGGCGCACAACCCTTGCCGTATACACAGAATTTTGACGGTTTAGCAGCTAATGGCACTGCATATCCAGCAGGATTGCAGGGTTGGAGTGCGGCCACGGCACCCGGAAGTGCTTATGTTACAGCAGCTACTTTAGTTGCAGATAAGGCGTTGACGGCCGGAAGCACAAATAGCAGCACAGCAGCGACTACAAGCGGTAACATTCATAATTATAATGGTAAAATAGGTTTTCTTAATACCGGATCAGTTGATCTTACAATTGCCTTGGCTTTCTCGAGCACCGGACAAACGGGTGTTCAGGTGCAGTATGACGTGATGACCATTCGTAATCCATATGGGCTAGTGTCGGGTACAACAACATCGGAGCGAATAAATGAGATGGTTTTGCAGTACCGTGTGGGTACAACCGCTGCTTTTACAACTTTGTTGGAAACCGCTTATACAAATAATACAACGCAACAGACAGGAGCGGTTACTGATCCTCAAAATACAAGAACGATAAAAATAACACTGCCTGCGGAATGTGATAATCAAAGTATTGTTCAGATCAGATGGATTTCTAAGCAAAATTCCGGAGGAGGTTCTCGTCCTTCTTTTGCAATTGATAATATCGACGTGAGAAGTGATATTACAGCTCCGGTAAATGTTGCAGGTTATCCAAAAGCGGATAATGTTTTATCACAAAGCTTTGATTTTTCATCTAAATTAGATGAAAAAGGAAAAACTTATTATGTTTTACTAAATGGCGGAAGTGCTGAACCAACCGTAGCGCAACTTAAGTCCGGTCTTGATGCAAATGGAACGGCAGCTTTACAATCCGGTTTTTTGGATATTGTTGATGCCTCACAGGTATATGTGAAAAATTTTGATGGTTTAGCTCTTAACACAGCCTATATTGTTTACTCGATTTCTGAAGATCCATACCATAATATTCAGGCTTCAGTTCATAAATTAGAGGTTACAACTTCAAGTGTTGCAATTCCTTCTTTAGTAACGACAAGTACTTCGCTTGATTTAGGATTCTCTGAAGCGGGTTATGAATCAGAAATAGCAAGTTATCAGATTCAAGGTAGTAATCTTACTCATAATGTTATAGTGACTGCTTCAGGTAATTTTACGATCTCTAAGGACAATACTGTTTTTCAATCAGCAGTAACCTACAATGTGTCTGACTTTGATTCAAACGCAACGCCAACCGTTTATGTTAAGTTTGCTCCAAATGCTACCGGTACTTTTTCGGGAGAAATAAAGCATGAGTCAACCGGAGCAACGACCAAAACAGTCGCTCTTGCAGGAACAGGAATCAATCCGTATGTGCAAGGTTTTAATGACGTAAATGTTTTAACAAATAGTGGCTGGACACAATACAATGTGGCCGGAACTAAAAATAAGTGGGGATCAACAACCGTCGCTCGAAATGTAAATTCCGGAACCGGTGCTGTTCTTATGAATGGGTATTCTGATAATGGTCCAAGCGAAGATTGGTTGATTTCACCAAAATTACACTTAGATAATTTCAATCAATTTCCTTTATTGTCTTTCTACTCCCGTAAATTTTATGCCGGAACAGGTTTAAAATTGATGGTTTCAGTAAATTATGACGGTAAAAGCAGTCCTGAAACGGCTACTTGGACAGAGTTAAATGGTAATTTTCCAACAGCAACGGGAACTTACGCGCAATCCTTATACATCAATTTAGGAGCGTATAAAACCAGTCATACCTATTTGGCGTGGGTTTATGAAACCACAGCCGGAGGAACTAATAATGCGGCAGAATGGTCATTTGATGATTTTGCGGTTACAAATGAGGTGGGATATGTGGCTTCAAATCCAAATTTAAATTTTGGAGATGTTAGTCCCAATACTATATCGGCAAGTCAGTCTTTTGACTTCAAAGCTGATGGATATGGTGATATCACCCTTACAGCGCCTACAGATTATCAATTGTCTTTAGATAATGTTTTATTTCAATCCAGTATAGTGGTTAGTAATGCTGATGCGGCGGCTGGTAAAACACTTTATGCAAGATTTGTACCTTCTGTAAAAGCATTAGCTATTTCCGGACCTTTAACGGTGACTGGAGCAGGATTAAACAAACAAATCGGAGCATTGACAGGTTCTTCTTTGCCTAAAGCAGAAACTTTTGATATCGTGACTTACAATTTAGAGTTTTTTGGAAGTGATGTAAAAGGGACTGACGGAGCGGAGTTTGGTCCAATTGACGATGCATTACAAATCGACAATGTAGCCAAAGTAATGAATAAGTTAAATGCTGATGTTTACGTAGTGCAAGAAGTTTCAGATGATCCTTCTATAGATGCTTTGATTCAAAAAATAAGTATTAACGGAAAGACATTTGATAAAACAATTTCGACATCATGGTCGTATTCGTTTAATGTACCGGATCCAAATTTTCCTCCTCAAAAATTGGTGGTACTTTATAATACCCAAACAACTACTGTGAAAAGTACGCGTGTAATGTTTAAGGATTTGTACGATAATGTACGTTCGGGAGCCGTGACTTTACCTAACTATCCTGGTGGTAACGGAGCTAGTTTTTTCTCTTCAGGTCGTTTGCCTTACATGGTTAAAATTGAAACTAATATTGGTGGAATCCAAAAAGAAATTAACCTGATCGATCTTCATGCTCGCGCCAATAGTGGAACTGACATCTCAAGATACAATATGCGTAAATATGATGTTGAATTACTAAAAGACAGTTTAGATGTGCACTACCCAAATTCAAACTTTATGATATTGGGCGATTTTAATGATGATGTAAAAATATCGGTTGTGGGTACAAACACCCCTTCTTCTTACCAGAAAATGGTGGAAGATACGGATCGTTACAATGCTTTAACTTTAGGAATTAGTCAGGCTGGAGCCTATAGCTTTTTAAGTTCAGGTGGATTCTTAGATCATATTATTATTTCTAATGAATTGACAGATCAGTATATTCCAAATTCTATTGCGGTGTACGATCCGCGTACAGACATTACAAATTATGTAAATACAACTTCAGACCATGGACCGGTAATTGCCCGTTTTGAATTGAAAAAGGATAATTTATCGACGGTTGATTTCCAAACTAAAAACGGATATTTTGTGCAAGCCTACCCTAATCCTGCATCAGATGTTGTAAATATTGCCGTGAAAACAAATGATGATAAAAATTTGAAGTTAAGACTTTATGATATGTCGGGGCGTTTGGTTGCAAGCCCGGTTGAAATAAAAGGGACTCCTGAAAAAAGTGATTCCGTAATTCAGATTAGCAATCTTAAAACAGGAATCTATATGTATACTTTAACAGAAAACAATAAGGTTATATATAGTAGCAAGATTATTAAAAAGTAAGTAGAGATACAACGGTAAATGAAACAGGCAGCTGAATAAGCTGCCTGTTTTTTTTTGCCACAGATTAAAGGATTAATAATTTGTGATGCAAAAAAAATAGACACGAATTGCACAAATTACACTAATTAATTCGTGTCAATTGGTGAAATTCGTGTCAAAATGATGTGCTCCTGGCTAAGAGAAATCTTTCTACTTTTCGATGAATAAACGTTTAGTGCGATCTAAATCGACAGTTTCATGAGCAGGTATTTTGATAAAGTAATTCAATTGCCACTGTTGCGTTATAATTTGTGACGCAAAAAAACAGACACGAATTGCACAAATTACACAAATTAATTCGTGTCAATTAGTGAAATTCGTGTCAAAATTATGCGTTCCTCTAAGGAGAAATCTTTCTAGTTTTCGTTGAATAAACGTTTAAACCGATCTAAATCGACAGTTTCATGAGGAGGTATTTTGATAAAGTAATTCAATTGCCACTGTTGCGTTATAATTTGTGACGCACAAAAAAACAGACACGAATTGCACAAATTACACAAATTAATTCGTGTCAATTAGTGAAATTCGTGTCAAAATTATGCGCTCCTCTAAGGAGAAATCTTTCTAGTTTTCGTTGAATAAACGTTTAAACCGATCTAAATCGACAGCTTCATGAAGAGGTATTTCGATAAAGTAATTCAATTGCCACTGTTGCGTTTTTTGGGCTTGTTTGTTGGTGGTTTCATCCCAAGGCGGATAAACTCTTGTGGCTCTTTTTCCTTCTTTGGTATTAGTCGAAAAAATTCCGCGTTCTAATAAGACAGATTTAGGAAATATAAATTGCCCTAATAAATCCTCTTTTCGGACACTGATAATCACATAATCAATCGCGTCTGTAGCATCAAAAGAAGCAATGATTTTCGACGGATTGCGTTTCCATAAAGTTACAAACTGACCCGTTTTTGTGGGCGTTATTTTGGCTTCCCGATAACAAATGAGTTTGGTGTTTAATTGCAATCGATACGCACTGTATTCCATGCTTTCAGATTCAGGCTCCGGTTGTGTAGCTTCAAAATTAAGGAGATCATAAACCCGTTTTTTGGCGATCAGTAGATCGTTCGGAATGGAGTTCGAAGTATTCCAATTGTTTTTAATGTTCATTATGAAGGAGTTGCTTTTGTTGTCTTTTTTTTGAAAATTACAACAAAAACGGCTTTAAAACGAAACATTCAATCCAAAGTTTAACCCCCATTGGAACTGATTAAAAGACTGGTTGTTTAAGGGGTTTATGTAGTAATTCATTGCCGGTTCAACAAAAACATTTGTTTTTTTGTAAATACGGTATTGTAAAGTACTACTTAATACAGAGCCATAAACAAAGTCATTGGCATCAAGATTTTTTCCAATAGTAGTACCATCCAAAGCTACATTGTTTGAAATTAGCTTACCAACAAAACCTCCCGTATTTAAATTGACAGTAGTTCTGTTTTTACTAAAAACGGCGTAGGAAACTTCCAATGGCATTTCGATATATTTAAGAGTCTGATTTAAAGTACCGCTTTGAATGCTCTCACTGCTTACTACCTCTTTAGTACTGTTTGAAACAAATACATAATCGTTAGTTGCTGCAATCTGAGGAGTAGGCGACTCTTGAACATAAAAATCAGCAATGCCTAAAGCCATATTTTTTTGTCCTCTCACATCCATATACGAAATATTGGCAATACTCTGACCCAATTCATTGATCTTGAATCCCGATCCAACAGCCCATTTATTATTGATTTTGTATTTTGTCTTTACTCCGTATGTACTACTTTGTTTAGAATCATTGTTATATCCTAAAGTTTTGTCATTTTTATAGTTTTCAGAATTAGCAATACCGGCAAAAACTTCAACAGCCCATTTTTCTGCGGCAGAAAGAGGTTTTGTTTCCTTTTCAATTTTAGATTCAGGAGTGATTATACCTTTTTCTAAATTCTGAAGTACGGCCAACTGAACAGAATCCTCTTTACTCAATACATTATTGAATTTGGAGTTGTTTTTTTGATGTTCAACAACTGCTTTTTCAGTATAAATCGTTCCGTTTCTAAACTCTTTTTCGTTTTTACTACCTTTATTCTGTTGCAGGTTTAAAATTGAATTGGAGGAATTGTAAGCAAAACTGTTCGTGTTTTTTGAATGCAATTTCTCTTTAAAAAGTGAATTCGAAACCTGATTTTTTGAAGTAGCATTAAACGGGTTCTGTTTACCGGCACTAAAGGTCTTTTCGGCCAAAATCTGATTCGCTTTTCTTGTTTCAGGATCTGCCGTTTGATTTTTTGAAACTGAAGCAAACGCATTTTCTCTCTCCGGACTATAGTTTTTCTGCGCTATAGTTTGATTTTGCGCTCTTTTTTCAGTGTTAAACAATTGATTTGTCGAAGCAGAATTGAATGCATTTTGTTTTTCCGAAACAAATGATTTTTGAGCTACAGCCTGATTGCTGTTTTTCTTTTCCGTGTTTAATTCCGGAGAAGGTAGATTTGGATTTGTGTTGTTTTTAGAAGCAGCTTGGGCTAAAGCTGTTTCTTCTTTTTGTTGTGAGGTAGCTAATTGATTGTCGGTAGCTCCTGAAACCGGATTTTTACTGTTGATCGTTTTTTGATTGATGATGGTTGGTTTATCAGAGACTGTTTTGTCCTGAGTAGATGTCGCGTTGTTTTTATTTACAACAACACTGTTATTTTCTGTAGTAGTCGTTCCGGCATTTTTGATTCCGGAATCTGAATTAAGATGAAGAACAGAAGGAATTGCAAGGCCTAATAATAAGCATGCAGCAGCCGACCACCAAAGAATAACTCTCTTTTTCTTTTTAGGTTTGTTTAATTTTTCCTCAATTTGACCCCATAATTCGGGTGGCGGAACACTTGAAAAGTTTTCCATTGATGAAAAAATAGTCTCTATTTTCTGCTTCTTCATGCTATTTTAAAATTTTTTATGCTCAAAATTCTCTTTTGCAATATTCCCTTAGCTCTGTTTAAATTTGATTTTGATGTTCCTTCTGAGATTTTCAATAACTCGGCTATTTCTTTGTGTTTCATTTTTTCAAAAACATATAAGTTAAAAACGGTCCGGTATTGATCCGGTAAATCCCGAATGTATTCTAATAGTTTTTCCTGTTGTATCGGAATAATGTCCAATTCTTCTTCGTCTACAAAATCGGTATCCGGATCGAAAACATCTAAAAAGAAATTCTCCTTTTTCTTCTTATTTAAAGTTTCAATAAGTTTATTGATAAAAATACGTTTCAGCCAGCCTTCAAAACTTCCTTCAAATTTGTATTGACTTATCTTTTGAAAAACAATGATAAAAGCTTCCTGAAAAACATCTTTAGCATCGTCTTCGTTTTTCATATACTTTAGGCAAATTCCATATAAAACAGGAGAAAACAGCTGATAAATTTTCAGTTGTCCTTCTCTGTTGTTTTGCATGCATTGCTTAATATATATTTCTAAATCGTCTTTCAAAAAGTGGTTGAATTAATTTTGGTAAAATTAGTTTTTTTTAACTCGCAAAGTCGTCTTTAGCAAATCATTTGGTCGGTATTCAGGTTGTCTCTAGTTGTTTATGGGTAGTGCTTTTTTGAAACTCGTTTCCGGTTAGCAATATAGGAGATGGTGTTTCTCCTATATTTTCTTCCCGGTCCTATAATTAGTAATTAAGTAAGCATTTGAATTTTTGTTCTAATTTTTAAGAATAAGTATTCGTCAAAAAGCAAGATTTGACTACTGTTTTAGAGCTGTTATTTTGTCCTGAATGGTCTTCTTGAAAGCCTTTATAGCAGCACTTTGATCTTCGGTGTCATTATTATCGATATAAATTTTAGTAACAGTTGTACCTTGACGCAGTTCAAAATAAGTTCCGCCTTTTGTTGAGGTATCCGGTGTACCATAGGTTTTGGTTTGTCCTCTTATGGCTAAAATTTCAGCAGGGATATTTTTTGTAAACAGACTATATTCTCCTCTTTTAGAGGTTGCAAGATATTTGTATTGGCCAAATTCATAGCTTCCCGCTACTACGTTTAGGAATTTTAAAACATTAAACTCATTCAATTGGTAGAACTTCTGGCAATCATCTCCGGTACATGGTTTGGCATAACTTCCAATTATTACATTGTCTGTAGTTTCATTGGTAACCTTATTAAAGAAGATTTTTTTTGATGTTCGGGGAATCAAAATGTAATCAGAAGGATAGGTTACGGTTGGCGCTGTAGATTCTCCGGTTTGAGGTGCTTTTTCATATAAATTGATGATAATCTCACAGTTGTTCTCTACAATTGAAGCTACTTTTATGCTATAACCGGTTGTAGGTTTCTGACCTGCAAAAAGACCTACTAAGTAATTTTTTGTAAAATCGATTGTAGGATCACTTGGATTTGGACAGCTGTTTGGATGCTTGGTGAAAAAAGAAAGTAATTTTTCTTCTGTAGTAACCACTAATGCACCAGACTTTTCAGGTTCAATTTTTACACTGTAATTGCATAAAAGTGGGATTCCGGTAAAAGTGGTGTTTACATTTGATCCACAGCTGGTATCAATATCGTCATTACCCAATGAACAGGCACTAATTCCGAAAACTACAAATAAGCCTAGTATTAATTTTTTCATAATGTGTTTGTAATAAATTATATTTAATAGATGTAGCTTTTTTAAAAAGGTTGCGTGATAAAAACTTTTTTTTCTTTACTTCATAAGGAAGCACTACAGATTATTGCATACTTTTACTTAAAAATAATTTTAGTTATGTTTGATTTTTTTCCGCTTTTATTGGTTTTTCCGCTTGCTTTGTTCTTAGGGATATACTTGGGAAAATTATTGTTTTCGGCCAGAGCCCAATCAGAAAAAGTGAGTTTGAATGAAAGATTAAATGCAGCAGTAAATCAGTTGCAAGCACAAAAAGAACAGTTTGAAAAAGAGCGAAACCATCTTGAAAAACAGTTTTATTTAAACAATTCCGAAAAAGAAAATATCAGAACCGAAAAAGACAGTCTGGCCATTCAGCTTTCAAAAAAAGAAGTGGATTTTGAGAATTTATGGGAACGTCATAAAGAACAAAAAAACGAGATAACGGAATTACAGGAAAAATTTACCAAAGAGTTCGAGAATCTGGCCAACAAAATTCTCGAAGAAAAGTCCGCTAAATTTACAGAGCAAAATAGCGAGAACATGAAAAATATTCTGTTGCCTTTACAGGATAAAATTCAGGTTTTTGAAAAAAAGGTCGAGCAGACTCACAAAGAAAGTATTGATTATCATGCCGCTTTACGCCAGCAAATTATAGGGTTAAGCGAGTTGAATGCGCAAATGAGCAAAGAAACCTTAAACTTGACCAAAGCATTGAAAGGCGATAGTAAAATGCAGGGAAATTGGGGAGAGTTAGTCTTAGAGCGTGTTTTAGAAAAGTCAGGATTGGAAAAAGGACGTGAATATGAGGTACAGCAAAGTTTTACAACTGCCGAAGGAGCAAGAGTGTATCCCGATGTTGTAATTAATTTGCCCGATGGAAAGAAAATGATTGTGGATTCTAAAGTTTCATTAGTTGCTTACGAAAGATGGATCAACGAAGAATCGGAAATTTTAAAAATCGAATTTCTTAAGGAGCATATCAATTCAATTAGAAGACATGTTGATCAGCTTGGAGGTAAAAATTACCATGAGTTGTATCAGATCGAGAGCCCCGATTTTGTATTGCTTTTTATTCCGATAGAGCCCGCTTTCGCGATTGCTTTAAACGAAGATCCAACCCTGTACAATAAAGCATTCGACAGGAATATTGTAATCGTAACGCCAAGTACCTTGTTGGCTACTTTACGTACTATTGACAGTATGTGGACGAACCAGAAGCAACAGGAAAATGCATTCGAAATTGCCAGACAAGCCGGTGCATTATACGATAAATTTGAAGGATTTGTTTCTGATTTGGTGAGAATCGGCAACAAAATCAAGGATACTAAAACCGAGTACGACAGCGCGATGAATAAATTGGTTGACGGAAAAGGAAATTTAATTACCAGTGTTGAGAAATTAAAGAAAATGGGAGCGAAGGCCAAGAAAGCGCTTCCGGAGAATATTATTGCAAGAGCATCAAATTCAGAAGAAAACCAATCTTTAAATTAAAGTCATATGAAGAGAATTTTAATTATTATTGCTGTAAGTTGCCTATTGATTCTAGCAAGCTATTTTGCTTTTGTATATTATGTTCCTTATAGCAACGGGTATCGTTCAGGAGAATTAATCAGGATGAGCCATAAAGGGGTGATCATGAAAACCTGGGAAGGAGAAATCAGTCAGGGTGTTTCCGGTTCGCAGATTTTTAGATTCTCCGTTTTAGACAGTGACCAAAAAGTAATTGATGATTTGAACAAACTGGAGGGACAGTATGTAAAATTAACCTATGTTGAACGCTATAAAACCTTTAGTTGGTGGGGTGATACACATTTTTTCGTTACCGCTGTTAAAAAAGAAAATTCCCCATTTAAATTTAAATAAAATACAATGATACCAGATTTTAAGCCCGTTTCTTCCTCTAAAATAAGCATTTCAGAGCTCATGTTGCCGTCTCACACTAACTTTAGCGGAAAAATTCACGGAGGCTATATTTTAGGATTACTCGATCAGATCGCTTTTGCCAGTGCGTCCAAATTCTCAGGGAATTATTGTGTTACCGCTTCGGTAGACACGGTGAATTTTTTGAAACCAATTGAAGTTGGCGAATTGGTAACCATGAAAGCCTGTGTAAATTATGTAGGCCGAAGTTCTATGATTGTAGGGATTCGTGTAGAGGCCGAAAATATTCAGACCGGAGTAATAAAACATTGTAATTCGTCTTATTTTACAATGGTTGCCAAAGATAAAGAAGGCAAAAGTGTCAAGGTTCCGGGACTTATTTTGTCCAGTTTGGATGAAGTGCGTCGTTTTAGACAAGCGATCAAACAGATTGAATCAAAAAGAGAGGTAGAAGAACACGCTAAGGTTACCAATGTAAGTTCTATTGAAGATTTAGCCAGCTTAGAGCAATACAATGTCTTGCTGGAAATTGGATAGGATTTTGTGAAATGTAAAGTGTGAAATGTAAAATGTAAAATGATTTTACATTAATTTAAATTTAAGAGAAATGATAAAATTTGGTTATACGATTTTGTATGTGGAAAATGTTGAAACTTCGATTGTGTTTTATGAAAATGCATTCGGGTTTTCAAGGAAATTTATAACTCCGGAGAAGGATTATGGGGAGTTAAGTACCGGAGAAACGACCATTTCATTTGCTTCCAAAAAACTGGCAGCTCAAAATTTAAAAGACGGTTTTATTGAAAGTACTTTAGAAGAAAAACCTTTTGCAATCGAATTAGGCTTCCTGACAGATGATGTGGCCGGAACAGTTCAAAAAGCAACTTCTTTTGGGGCAGTACTGGTAAAAGAGCCCGTACAAAAACCTTGGGGACAAATCGTGGCTTACGTAAGAGATTTAGAAGGCTTTCTAATTGAGATTTGTACCGAAGTACAAGGGTAAATTTACTAGTGTTATCTTTTTGATAACGTTTAAAGAATAAGGAGTATTAATTAATTCAAGTTGTTAGTTAATTATTCTTTTTGAATTGGTTACTATTTGAGTAACCTCCTGCTTTAGCTCAATGTAATTAAATTACGCTATTTTTTCACGCAGATTCTGCAGATTTTGCGGATTTTTTTTATTTCATTTGGATAAAATCTGCGTGAGACTTTTTTTGACAATCCTAATAACTTGTTTCATTTTAGAGACAAGAGAACTAGTAACTTGAATTAATTATAATAATTTTTCCCCATTGATGGAGTATATACAAAAGAACCCCTATTTTATTTTTCTGGCTTTAATCGTAATTTTTTTAGCAATCGGTTTTTTAAATGCTGAAGAAACTTTAGATATTAATATTCACGATACTTATTTTGTTATTTCTTATTTGTACTTCGCGGTGTTGTTGTCTGTTATTTATACCTTCCTGGCAATCCTTTACTTTGCTTTGATAAAATTAAATTTTCCCCTTATAAAATGGCTGATTAGTACACATGTTATTGTTTCTGTAGGTGGTTTACTTTTGATTTGGATCTTTTCTCAACTCAAACGTGAAGTGGCACCCGGAGATATTGAATCTTATATAGCAGATATGACTTTTAACGATAAAATGTTGTTGGGAATCTTCATAACTGTCGGTACTATGATTGCCACACAGGTCATTTTTGTTGTCAATGTGATTCAAGCATTAATTAAAGGCAGATCATAATTTCAAAAGCCATCTCACATCTCACAATTTTACACTTCACAATAGTAAAACATTTCACAAATATTTAGCAGTAAATCAAGAACTAAATAGCAGATAATTTCGTAATTTTAAGTATAAGGTTGCAGCTACCAGATTTTCACGGAGTATTGCCATTTGATTTTTTTCAGACTTACTTAAGTTCAGTTTTTTTTCTCCTCTTAAATTAAAAAGAATCGAATGACATAATTGTTTAAATAATAACGATTATGAAAAAAACTACTTTACTTATTTTACTTTTTACTGCATTTTCTATACTCGCTCAGGATAAATTCAAAACCAGTTCGGCCGTT
The DNA here is from genome assembly GCF_001027725.1 of Flavobacterium sp. ABG. Taxonomy (NCBI): domain Bacteria; kingdom Pseudomonadati; phylum Bacteroidota; class Flavobacteriia; order Flavobacteriales; family Flavobacteriaceae; genus Flavobacterium; species Flavobacterium sp. ABG. The sequence goes on along the minus strand of NZ_LEKS01000003.1, from coordinate 43,863 downwards.
GTAAATTTTCAGGCTTCCGTTCCGTTTTTTGAAGAAGTGAAAGCAGTAAATAAGCTTGCAATCATTGTGTTGGAATCCCACTCTAGTACACTGGTTTGCACGGTTGTTATCAAAGATTTTCAATTTAAAATGGATTTAATGCAGGAACATTTTAATGAAAATTATATCGAAAGTCACCGCTATCCCAAAGCAGTTTTTAAAGGTAAAATACAAAAATTTGATTTGAAAGAGGTTACTGAAAACGAAAAAGAATACGATGTTGTAGGCAAACTTTACCTGCATGGAAAATCCAGAGCAATTTCGGTAAAAGCATTGATCAAGAAAGTTCCTGACGGCATACAGATTATTTCAAATTTCCCGATTTCGGTTGCTGATTTTAATATCGAAATCCCGTATATAGTAGCCAATAAAATTTCAAAAACGGTGCAAACCGATTTGAGTGGTATTATGAAATGATTTTTTATTTTAAACAGTCATAAAGAGCGGTCTCCAACGTTGCAAATTGAAACTCAAAACCTGTATGTTGTATTTTTTCAGAAGAAACCCTTTGACCCTTTAAAATAGCGTCGCTCATTTCACCTAAAACAATTTTAAGCAGTGATTGAGGGATTTTTGGAAGCCATATCGAATATCCATATAAGTTAGCGAGTGTTTTTGCAAATTTTAATTGCGTAGTGTCGTCTGTAAGCACTGCATTATAGGGGCCTTCTATTTTGGTATCGAGAATTGATTTTAAGTAGATTTGTGATAAGTCTTCTATATGTATCCAGGGCAAATATTGTGAACCACTTCCTAAAATGGTTCCGAAACCGGCTTTGAAACCCGGAGTTATCTTTTTTAGAAAACCTCCCGCTCTCCCAAAAACAATTCCGGTTCTGATTTTTACCGTCCGAATTCCTAATGCTCCGATGGTGTCTGCCGTTTTCTCCCATTCCTGACAGGTTAAACCTAAAAAATCGTTTGCAGCCGGAGTATCTTCTGTGCAAATTTGTTCACTGGTATTAGCTCCGTAAATTCCAATTCCGGAGGCTGAGATAAAGGCATTTAATGATTTATTATGTTTTTTTAGAAGAGTATAAATAAGGGTTATTGGTTTTGTACGACTTTCTAAAATGCTTTTCTTGCGTTTTGCGGTCCATCTTTTTTCTACAATTCCTTCACCGGCCAGATGAATGATGTAATCGGCATTGAGAATTGCATCCTCTTCAATGTAATCACGTTCGGGATTCCATTGGTAATAGGTGATCAAGCCACTGCTTTTTCTTGGAGTACGGCTTAAAATAGACACTGTAAAATTATTGGCAAGCAGCACCTGAGTCAGGTATTTGCCAATAAACCCTGTTCCGCCGGTAATGAGTACATTTTGAGACATCTGATTTATCATTTATTTAACATAGTGTTGTGTTTCCGCATAAATAAAGGTACTTAAACATTGTTTACCTTTAAGGCAAAATCTAAATTTAATAAAATGGCAACAAAGAAAAAAATAATTACCAGAGATGATATTGTTTCAATCTATATGAATGATGTTTTAGAAGCAGGAAAAAGACCAGCATCCGTATTTCATTTTGTAAAAGGGAAAGATTTTACTGAGGCTGAATTTTATGCCTTTTTCGGAACACTTGAGAGTTTAGAAAAAGAAATATTTAGATTGTTTTTTGCGAATACTATAGACTTGTTAAATAAAAACACAGACTACTTAGAGTATGACATGAAAAATAAAATGTTGAGTTTTTACTTTACTTTTTTCGAAATTCTGACGGCAAACAGAAGTTATGTTTTGCAAACCTTAAAAGCAGATCTCAATCCGATTAAAAATTTGGTGCAGCTGACTTCGCTTCGGGAAGCTTTTAAAGAATACGTTGCTGAAATTTTGACGGATGATTATAGATTAGAACAAGAGAGATTTCAGAAATTTCAAGAGAAAACAATTCAGGAATCGGCTTGGTTGCAATTGATGTTAACGCTGAAATTCTGGATGAGTGATGCTTCTGCAGGTTTTGAGAAAACAGATATTTTTATCGAAAAATCGGTTAATGCGTCATTTGAGTTAATGAATGTAGCGCCAATGAATCACCTTTTGGATTTTGGAAAATTTTTATTCAAAGAAAAAATTTACAGCAGATAATGAAAACAATCGATTATATCCCAACCTCAAAAATAGAAAGAGCCGGTAAATTGGTTCAGACCGGTGCAAAAATAGGAGTTAACTACATTAAGCACTATGCCGAAAAAATGGTGAATTCCGATTTGACTCGTGACAAACTAAATGAAAATAATGCCGAAGATATTTACGATGGACTTAAAAGTCTAAAAGGTAGTGCGTTGAAAGTAGCGCAAATGCTGAGTATGGATAAAAATTTCCTGCCTCAGGCCTATGTGGAGAAATTTTCGTTGTCTCAGTTTTCTGTACCGCCGCTTTCTGCGCCCCTGGTTTTGAAAACATTTAAAACGAATTTTGGAAAAACACCTTACGAAATTTTTGATGAGTTTAATGCCAATTCTGTAAATGCCGCAAGTATTGGTCAGGTGCATTTAGCGGTCAAAAATAATAAAAAACTCGCTGTTAAGATTCAATATCCGGGAGTTGCCAATAGTATCTCTTCTGATTTAGCTTTGGTAAAACCCATTGCAATCAGAATGTTTAATTTGCAAGGGAAAGACTCTGACAAGTATTTTAAAGAAGTAGAAGATAAACTGATCGAAGAAACGAATTATTTACTGGAATTAAAACAAAGCCAGGAAGTAGTAGAAGCCTGCAGTAAAATTGAAAACATACTTTTTCCAAACTATTATCCTGAATTTTCGTCAGAGAAAATCATCACAATGGATTGGATGACTGGAATACACCTTTCTGAATTTACCGCCAAAAATACGGACCAAGTAGTCGGTGACGCAATTGGACAGGCACTTTGGGATTTTTATATGTATCAAATTCATGTTTTAAGAAAAGTACATGCAGATCCACATCCGGGGAACTTTTTGGTAGACGACCAAAATCATTTGATTGCACTTGATTTTGGATGTATGAAACAAATTCCCGAAGAGTTTTATGTGCCTTATTTTGAATTGATCAATAAAAATGTCATTACAGACGAGACGCTTTTTAATCAGAAATTATTCGAATTAGAAATTCTTCGTCCGGATGATTCTCCTTCAGAAATTGAATATTTTACCGAGATGTTTCATGATTTGCTATCTCTTTTCACCAGACCTTTTCAAAATGAAACGTTTGATTTTGCCGATGAAACTTTTTTCGATAGCATCGCCAAATTGGGAGAGCGTTTCACAAATGATACGAATCTCAAAAAAATGAACGGAAACAGAGGTTCTAAACACTTTATTTACATGAATAGAACTTTCTTTGGACTGTATAATTTAATGTTTGATCTGAAGGCGAAAATTACGGTGGAGAATTATTTGAAGTATTAGGAGGTTTTTTTTGTTTCGGTTTTTTTTGTTTCAAGTTTCAGGTTTCAAGTTTCAAGCTTTAGGTTTTAGGTTTTAGGTTTCAGGTTTTTGCTTCATGGAGATTGAGCAGATTTCTTTTTATGTTACACGCGCAACCTTGCAATTTCAAGGCATGACTAATAACACCAGAAACTCCATACAGTTTGTCATCCTGAGAAACGAAGGATCTACGTTTGCTGAATCCATAGCGTTGAGCTTCACTTCACGGATTATCTCATGAAGATACTTCGTTCCTCAGTATGACAATATTGCGGAAAATTGAAACGGAGCAGCTTGTGTGATTTCTCCTTCGTCGAAAGGACAAAAAACAAGAATAAATCTGCTCAATCTGCCAAATCTGCGTGAAGCAAAAACCTGAAACCTGAAACAAAAAAACCTCCCCAATCCCCCCAATCTACAAGAAATTACCCCTCCACCAAAATTGGAATTTGGAATTTAAAAACTTTGAAATTTCACTTAACAATCCCAGTCTTATAAGTAGCAATAGCGCGATCTCTTGCAAAAGCATGATCGATCATAGGTTCATTATAACCCAAATCAAATTCGGGAATCCATTTGCGGATGTAGATTCCTTTGTCATCAAATTTCTTTAGTTGAATTTCGGGATTAAAGACTCTGAAATAGGGTGCTGCATCGCAACCTGTTCCTGCAGCCCATTGCCAGTTGCCTACATTTGATGCCAGTTCAAAATCTAATAGTTTTTCGGCAAAATAAGCCTCTCCCCATTGCCAGCTGATGAGTAAATGTTTGCATAGAAAACTCGCCACCACCATACGTACCCGATTGTGCATGTATCCGGTTTCGTTAAGCTGACGCATTCCGGCATCGACCATAGGGTATCCGGTTGTGCCCGTACACCAACGTTTAAAGTCTTCTTCGTTATTGCGCCATTGAATGCCATCATAAGCCGATTTGAAATTATGATTGACAACATTAGGAAAACTAAAGAGGATTTGAATAAAAAATTCACGCCAAATCAATTCGCTCAAAAAAGTCTGATTTGTTTTGTTGGCCCAGTTCACTAATTTCCGAATACTAACCGTTCCAAAACGCAAGTGAGGAGAAAGATATGAGGTGCTGTCCAGAGCCGGAAAGTCTCTGGTTTCTTTATAACTTTTAATTTGGGTTAAGTTATGCGGAAGTACTTTTATCGTGCTTTTTTCAAAGCCTATTTGTGATAATTCCGGGAATTGAAATTGGTTTTTAGCAAAATTAGGAAACAAAGGTTTTGTGTCACATTCCGTCACAGTTCCGTTCAAGTGGTATTTCTCCAGCCATTTGTTTTTGTATGGAGTGTAAATCGTGTAAGGAAGCCCGTCTGACTTGGTGATCTCTTTCTCTTCAAAAATCACGTGATCTTTATACGATGAAAAAGCAATGCTGTTTTGTTGTAATAAATTACAAATCTCTAAATCCCGTTTTATCGCATAAGGCTCGTAATCCTTATTGAATGTTACATTTTGGATATCATATTCCGTTAAAAGAGAGTGCCAGACTTCAGTAGTTTTTCCTTTTTTAATTAAAAGAGAAGACCCTGTTAATTGAAGCTCTTCGTTTATTTTTTGAAGTGAATCGTATATAAAACTTACTCGGGCATCATTTTTCGGAAGGCTTTCCAGGATATCTTCGTCAAAAATAAATAATGGAACTACCGGGAACGAAGAATGTAATGCATGGAATAAACCAACATTATCATCTAATCGTAAATCACGTCGGAACCAGAAAATAGCCACTTTTTGTTTCATTGTACTTTTGTGTTAAAGTGCTCTTCGATTTTGCTATAGCGATAATTAAAAATGGCTTTTAGTTTGTTTGCTACAACCAGTTTATTCATAATGCGTCCTAAATAGCCAAATGGCAAGGCATAATGCACAATATCGATCATTTTTACACCCGTTTCCGTGGTTTCAAAAAAGTGTTTGTGGTGCCACAATTTATAAGGACCAGAAAGTTGTATGTCGACAAAATATTGATTTTCTACTGAAACGGTAATTTCGGTTGCCCATGAGATTTTAATTCCCAGAAGTGGTTTCAGGGTATAAGTAATGATTTGACCGGGATACATGTGTTTGTTGTCGAAATCTAAAATTTCAAAACGCATAGTGTCTGGAGTAATAGTTTGAAGATTTTTTGGACTGGAAAAGAAATCCCAACATTCTTCTATACTTGCATTTATATGTTGCGTAGTTTCTATTTTGTATAATTTCATAATGTGTAGTATTACTATAATTCTGAGTATTCGTAACGTCTGCGTCAGGAGTTCAAACAAAAATTATTTATGCAGGATGTTTTAAGTGGTAAAAGAAGTAAATGATAGAAACAAACACACTTATTCTGAGACTGGTATCAAAACAATTACATTTTATAATATTTAAAAGGAACGAACAACATTCCAAAGCATTCTCCGTCTTCTTTGCCTAAATGTTTGTGGTGCATTTTATGTGCCTTTCGTAGTCCGATGAGGTATTTGTTTTTGGTGTTTTTAAACCATTTAAAACGCTGATGAATGAGCACATCGTGTATTAAAAAATAACAAACACCATAAAGGGTAATACCGCAAGCGATGAAAAACAAATAATTAAACCCGCCTTCAACACCAAAATAAAAAAGAGTAATACTTGGAGTAGCGAAAATGACAAAGAAGATGTCATTGCGTTCAAAAGTATGTTCGTATTTGGGTTGGTGATGATCTGCGTGAAAGTACCACATTAAGCCATGCATAATGTATTTGTGCGTAAGCCACGTTACACATTCCATAAACAGAAAGACACTTAGAAAAATTAAAAAAGAAATCATTTTATGTTTTTGTATAGTTGTCAGTAAAAAGGCTGAAAAATAACCCTGAAAAATAAAAATAAGATCAGACCAGTTTCAATTTATAAGTTACAAAAGACTGCGCTAAAAGTCCCGCTTTCGTATAATTTGAAACTCGGATTCTCGAATTTCCAATTTCATAATAAGGCGTATTTTTGAGTTTCTGTAATAGTTTTTTATAGTAAATAAAGGCGGTGTACACTCCGAATTTAGCTTCAATGGGGAGTTTTACGATGCCTTGATAGGCGATTTTAAAATCTTCTTCAATTTCGTTGATAATGGCATTTTTTGCATTTTCATCAAAAGAATTTAAGTTGATTCCGGGGAAATAATTGCGGTTTAAAATCAGATTGTCCTCTTTTAGATCGCGTAAAAAATTTACTTTTTGAAAAGCAGAGCCCAGTCGCATGGCTTCCGCTTTGAGTTGTTCGTATTTCTGATCTTTCCCAGCCACAAAAACTTTGAGACACATTAATCCGACAGCATCGGCAGAACCATAAATGTAATCTTCATATTCCGTTTGTGTGTTGTAAGTCGATTTTACGAGATCAAGTTTCATGCTTTTTAAAAAGGCCTGAATCAGATCGTCTGTAATATTGTATTGTTTTACGGTATGCTGGAATGCATTTAAAATAGGATTTAAGCTAATGCCCATTTCCATTGCCTTGTAGTATTCTTTTTCAAAATCATTTATTAGATATTCTTTATTGTAATCCTGAAAAGAATCGACAATTTCATCTGCAAAACGAACAAAACCATAGATGCTGTAAATGGCTTCTCTAATGCTTGGTGCCAACATGCGTACGGCGAGGGAGAAAGAAGTGCTGTAGTTTTTGGTAACCAATTTGCTGCAGCTGTAAGAGACAGTGTCAAATAGTGATTTCATTTTTTACGATCTAATAGATTTATGAATTAACTCAGCTACTAATTTTCCTGATATTAAGGCGGGCGGTACACCCGGACCCGGAACAGTTAATTGCCCCGTGAAAAATAAATTTTTAACTTTTTTGCTTTTCAGCTTGGGTCTTAAAAAGGCGGTTTGCAATAGGGTATTTGCCATTCCGTAAGCATTTCCTTTGTAGGCATTGTAATCTGCTACAAAATCATTTTTGCAAAATGACTTCTTAAATATAATATTATTTTTGATTTTTTGCTGTGTGATCTGTTCAAATCGAGTGATTATTTTTTCAAAGTATTCTTCTCGAAGTGCTTCAGTATCTTTAATTCCGGGAGCTAATGGAATCAGGAAAAATGCACTTTCCATTCCCTTTGGTGCTGCAGTTTCATCTGTTTTTGATGGAAAATTAGCATAGAATAAGGGAGCTTCAGGCCATTTCGGCTGATCGTAAATATCAATTGCATGCTGATTAAAATCGACATCAAAAAACAGATTGTGATGTGTTGTATTTTCTATTTTTTTGTCGAAGCCCACAAAGAAGAGCAGGGAAGAGGGAGCAAAAGTTCGACTTTCCCAATATTCCTCAGAATAAGAACGATGAGGTTTGTCAAGCAAAGTCTCGGTATGATGATAATCGGCACCGCTTAAAACAATATCGGCTTGAATATGTTTTCCGTCGATGATTACTCCGGTTGTGATTTTATTGGTTACAGCTATTTTTTCAATAACAGAATTGGTTTTAATAGTAACTCCAAGTTCAAGAGCCAGTTTTTCAATTCCACGAACAACATCAAACATGCCGGTTTTCGGATGCCAGGTTCCTAAGCCAAAATCGGCATAGTTCATGAAATTATAAAAGGATGGCGTTTTAGTTGGTTTTGCTCCAAGAAATAAAACCGGGAATTCTAGAATTTGAATCAAACGTTCGTTTTTAAAATTCTTTCTGACATCACGGCTGACGGTGCTGAAGAACTGATTTAGTTTTAAAGCAGTCTGAGGGGTGATTAATTCCAAAGGAGAAACACCGGGGCGGTAAACCAAATCTTTAATGGCAATGTCGTAATTGCTTTTTGCTTCTTTGATGAAAGCGGCTAATTTTTTACTGCTTCCGGTTTCGATGCCTTCAAAAGTAGCTTGTATCGCTTCAAGGTTGTCGCAAATACTTATAAAATCTTCTACTCCAAAATAAACCCTGTAGGCCGGATTGAGTTTAATAAGCTCGTAATAGTCGGATGGTTTTTTGTTGAAATCGTTAAAGAAACGTTCAAAAACATCGGGCATCCAATACCAACTTGGTCCCATGTCAAAAGTAAAGCCGTCTTTTTTAAACTGTCTGGCTCTACCACCAATCGTTTCATTTTTTTCATAAATGGTAACACTGTTCCCTTGCTGGGCAAGGTAACAAGAGGCTGCTAATGCAGAGAAGCCAGACCCTATTATGATGATGGTTTTCTTCATTTGTTTAACAAATGTACAAAAACTTTAAACAAAACTTTATATTCTTTCTATTGTTTCGTCCATAGAATCGAAAATACGGATTCTGTCCGGTAAATTTCTCTGGTCAATGTGTTCGACCATTTTGCCCATAAGCCAGATTTCGTTGTTTTTTAGAAGTAATTTTTGCCCCATTGATTTTACGTATTGATTGATAACGCTACGATCCGGCTGAACAGTCATGAAGGATATAAAAGTGATATTGTCAAAATGTTTTGTGAGATCCTGCAGGTTTTCGACCGGCATGCTTTCTCCTAAATAGATGGTTTTGTAGCCTTTAGACAGAATTTCATATTGAAGATAAAGCAATCCGATTTGATGAATTTCGTTTAAGGGTAAGGAAAGAACAAAAATGCGATCGGTTTTGGTTGGCTTTTGTATTTGAAGGCTTTCGGTGTAAATGAGTATTTTCTGCTTGATTAAATGACTCATGAAATGCTCGTTTGCGGGAGTTATGGTTTCCGATTGCCATAATAAGCCTAATTCTTTTAATAAGGGAAGAAAATGTTCTTTGAAAACTTCTTTGAATGTTTTTTCAGAAATCAACCAGTCAAAAGTATTGAAAAATATTTCCTGATCGAAATTCATCATGGCCATTTTAAATGAGGTAATGGCGAAGTTCTGCGAGTTCTTTTTTGAAATGATTTCACGAACCAGTTGTGGGATCTTTTCGTCAGGATAAGTAGCGATTTTAGAAATCTTATAACCGTACTCGTGTAATAATGTTATGTTTAAAAGTTTCTGAAGATTTTGCAGATTATAAAGTCTGATATTGGTGTCCGTTCTCATAGGTTCAAGAATGTTATATCTTTTTTCCCAGATACGAATGGTATGTGCTTTTATTCCGGATAAGTTCTCAAGGTCTTTTATGCTGAAAACAGTTTTTATGTTGTTTACCATTTTTGGTGATTAAGTAAACAAAAATAAAATAAAATCCGAGATACCGTCTTAAAACAATCCTAAAATGATAGTTTAGACAAGGTTTACGGGGTCAAAACGGTTTAATTTGTCTAAATGTAGAATGGTTTTAGAGCCGTCATCACTTCTGTCGTACATAGTTTCGAATTTGGCGCCGTAAACAACTTCATCAAAAGTATAGGAGGTACTTGCTGCTACGGTATTGCTGAACATATCATCAAAAGTGGTAATGAAGACCAGGATTTCACCATGTATTTTCTTAAAATCGTCTTCAGTGAAATTATATAACGGACTGTTTTCGGTTATGGGGTGTACGAGTGTCCAGCTTAACGAGAGTGCATTTATATGACTTAGTTCTAATGCTAAGGAATAAAACTTGTTGGTCATTTTGCCATCTTCTTCAATGCTCATTCCTAAAGTTACTTTTGCTGTTGCGTCTGTGAAATTGGTGTTTTTAAAAGGAACGAGACGGATCATTAAAGCTTTGTTTTGTCCGTAAGGTGAAATTAGTGCATTATGCGAAAATTTTAAAAAAGCGGTCGGTTTACTGAATCTTCCGAAGAATAAACCCGTTGCAATCGCAAAACTCAATAATCCAATTAAAGCTTCTGCTGCAGATAAGGCACTCGTTAGAAAACCGGTTGGACTAATATGTCCGTAACCTACGGTGGTAAAGGTTTGCGCACTAAAAAAATAAGCTTGCCCAAATTGGTCCAAAAGACCACCTGATGTTGTAATTCCGTCCAGGTGTTCTATGCCGATTGCATAATAAAGAACGGCGAAAACAAAATTGATTGCGATATAAAAACTAAACAAAATTGACAGGAATCTCCAGTTAGGCATGTCGATCATGGTATGGTACCAGCTGATGCGACGCAATAAATGCATGCCTCTTTTTTCTATATTGGCAGTTCCGTTTTTGTTTACGAATCTTCCGCCATAACTGTTTGCATTGGTTCCAAAACCGGAGTTTTGATCTGTTTTAGCTTTGTTGTTTATTTTTTTAAGAAGTACCATTGCTGTTTTGTTTGAGGACAAATGTAAGGATAACTTTTAGATGAAATTAAGAGCCCTGTAAAATGAAAAAGCAATCTGCGGTACTTGATGACCACAGATTGCTTAGTGTATTGTTAGAGTGCTGTTAGATACTATTTACAAAAAGTAGCTTTGTTTTTTATAGCGCTTTGGCTGCCTAGCTCAATCGCTTTTGAGAAATCTTTGCAGCAGTTCTTTTTATCTCCAATTTTATTATAAGCCAGACCTCTTAGGTTGTAAGCAATATAATCTTTAGGATTTAAGCCAAGAGAAGCAGTACAGTCCTCTATAGTGCCTTGATAATTTTGTAATTTGTAATTTACATTGGCTCTACCTGTAAAGGCATCTGCATTCATGCTGTCTAAATCAATTGTTTTACTGAAATCGGCTGAAGCTCCTTTTAAGTCATTCAATTTTAGTTTCGCAACACCTCTGTTTTGGTAAGCTTCAACAAATTTGGAGTTCATGCTAATTGCTTTGGTGTAATCTGCAATGGCACCTTTTGTGTTTCCGGTTTCTGCTTTCTTTAGGGCTTTGTCAAAATAACCGGTTGCAGATTGTGCAAAACTCGAAAACGTAATCATCATAAATGATAGAAAAAATAAATGTTTCATAAACTAATTTGGGATTAGTAGGTTAATTAATTAGGAACGAATTTAGGAAAGATTTATTTCTAACAGAAGTGCTTTTGTAAAATTATGGTTAGCAAATGAAAATTTTTTGTGCGTGTAGTTTGTGTGATCTGTTTTACAGTCTGTTCTGTTTCTTTGCCGTTTGTTTTAGAGTGGTGTTTTTTATGTTTTGGTTTCTAGAATGGTATTTGCGAGTATAAAAAGTTAGGCTTATGGGCAAGCTTGGGACTGTATTTGTTGTGAAAGTTTACTATATAGTATTGATGTAGCCGTAAAAGTGTATTTAAATCATATAGGTGATGTAAGCTCATTTTAGACTACTTGCCGAAAAAAGATCAAATCCAAAAGTTGTGGGGAAGTAAAAATCTCGCAAAGACGCAAAATCGCAAAGTTTTAATGAAAAAGTAGAAAAAAACTTGGCGGCTTGGCGTCTTTGCGAGATCATCAAAGCAAGAAGTTGGGAAATTAGAGACTTAAAAAGCTGTGATAAAAAAGTATAAGATCTGCTATTTCTAACAAAAGGAAATTTCTAAAAATTATTTCACAACTTCTGAACTTGATTCTTGTCGTCGCAAAGTTGTTCTTATTTGGTTTGGGATTTTGATAGTAAGAGTGTCTCTCCAAAATAGCAGAAATAAAAAAAGGTCAAGTAAAATAAATTACTTGACCTTTTGTGACCCGACTGGGGCTCGAACCCAGGACCCCATCATTAAAAGTGATGTGCTCTACCAACTGAGCTATCGAGTCATTCATTTGCTTTCTGAACGCGGGTGCAAATATAAGGACTTTTTATTGAAGTTTCCAAGTGTTTAGGTGTACTTAATTTTGCATTAGTTCATATCTTTTTTTATTTTTCTGAAAACGTGTGGTTTGGGGTTTTATTTTTTTTGCTTTTTTATTTTAAGATAGGTTCAGATGTAGTTTAATTCTTATTGTTTGCTAGGGTTAAGGAGAATTAGCTTTGTAAGCTCGGGAGTTTATGAGCGAAGATTTCAATCTTAAAGTTTAAGAAAGAAATTCCAGAGACCAGTTCAGAACTTATTTTCTGAAATCATTTAGCTTTAAAATGAAGACATGCTTTAAAAGGAATAAAAAGATTAAACCATATAAGTGATATAAGTTCATGTCATTTTAAGCGCTGACACTTTAATGAACTTATATTACTTATGTGGTTTAAAAACGATAAGTGTGGAATTGTATTTGGAGAGTAAAAAATTATATTACATAAGAGATGTAAATTTGTCTTTGATTTTCCTTTGCATTCCTTATAGTTAAAAATACTAGTGAATTTAAAGCTGACAGGTTTCAAAAACCAGTCAGCTTTAAATTCGCAAAAGCGAATGGAAATAATTTTGGAGTATAATGTTGTTTTCTGGCGAAGAGGAATTACGAGCGTCTGACCTTTTTTAAACTTCGCGGCTTTGCGACTTTGCGAGATTTTTCATCTCGACACAACTTTTGTACCTTATTTGTTTTTTAATAGTACAAAAAAAAGCTAAACACCTAAAATATTGTTAGTGTTTAGCTTTTTCTAATTTAATGAAGTGACCACGGTGGGATTTGAACCCACACGCCCTTACGAGCACCACCCCCTCAAGATGGCAAGTCTACCGTTTCTCCACGTGGCCAAAAAAAAAGGTCAAGTAATTGAATTACTCGACCTTTGTGACCCGACTGGGGCTCGAACCCAGGACCCCATCATTAAAAGTGATGTGCTCTACCAACTGAGCTATCGAGTCATTGCTTTCAAGGAATTTAATTTGTTAATCACAAAATTTGTGACCCGACTGGGGCTCGAACCCAGGACCCCATCATTAAAAGTGATGTGCTCTACCAACTGAGCTATCGAGTCATTTAATTCCTTGAATGCGGGTGCAAATATAAGGAGTTATTTTCGAAGTTTCCAAGCATTTTTATTATAAATTTGTCTTTTTTTAAGAAAAATTCTCAACGTCTTAGTTTATAAGGTTTTATTAGTATGAAAAAAATTGTGTTATTAGGTTATATGGGGTGCGGAAAGTCAACAATTGCCCAAAATTTGTCGAAAATTACAAATATTCCGTTTTTGGATTTGGATAAATGTATCGAAAATAGAGTCAATTTATCAATAAATGAAATTTTTGAGCAACATGGAGAGATCTATTTTAGAAAATTAGAGCACGAAATTTTTGTTGAATTGCTTCAATCTTCAGAAAATAGTATAATTGGTTTGGGTGGAGGAACGCCATGTTATGCAAATAACCATGAATTATTGAAGAACGATGGTGTTGCTTCAATTTATTTAAAAGCCTCCATAGAGACATTATATAATAGGTTAGTTCATAACAAGAGCAAGCGTCCCTTGATTGCTGATATGAATGAAGAAGAAATGAGAGAGTTTATTGCGAAACATTTATTCGACCGAAGCTTTTATTACAACCAGGCACAACATAAAGTCACGGTTGATGATAAGTCAGTCGAAGAAACGGTTCAGGATATTATAGCGATACTAGCTTAAGAAGGCATAATCACCGCCATTTTCGTCGAAAACAACCTGAACATGCTCTAATAAAGAGGTGGAAAGAGAGATTCCTTTGAAATCAGCTTTCACGGGGTATTTTTTATGATTTCGGTCTACAAGTACTGCAGTTTTGAATTTCTTAAGCGGAACGTCTAAGAAATGACGAACTGCATATATTAAAGTAGTACCCGAATTTAAGACATCGTCAACAAGGACTAATCCTTTGTTAGCGTATTCGCTGGCCGGTAAAGAAGTTTGTATGGGTGACTGCGGATTTTGTTTGTCAACTTTAACTTCGCAAAGAGAGACTTTCAGATTTGAGATGTTGCCTAAAGCTACTGCCAGTTTTTGAGCAAAAACAGATCCATTAGAGGCGATTCCGGCTATCACAACTTCGTCTTCGTCAACAAAAGTCTCGTAAATTTGATAAGCGATACGTTTTATTTTATGTTCGATTTCCTGATTCGTTAAGATGATGTTCTTATTCATGATTTATTTTTTTGCTAAAATACATATTTAGGGGATTAAATTCCAAGTTTTAAAAATTCCAAATTCCAATGCTTGGGCTCGGATTTGTGTTTACTTGGAACTCTTTTTGAAACAATTTATAGTTCCTAGTAATAGAGTTTGTTTGAATGGTTGGAATTTGGAATTTCAAGTTTTGGAATTTTATTTTGAAACAATTTACAATCTCTAACACTAAAGTTTATTAGATTGTTGGAATTTGGAATTTCAAATTTTTGAAATTTTACTCTTTCTCTTCATCATCAAAAATCTCATTACCATACTCATCAATATCTCTACGGTCCTTTTTAGTGGGTCTTCCGGTTCCACTTTTGCGATAGTGTTCTTTAGAAAGTTTTAGCAACTCCAGATGAGCATAAGCTTCGGCCGGTGTTTCGTTTTTGCGATAGATGTCAACAAGTTTTGCTCCAACACGACTTTCCGGTATGTCAAGTACGGTTATGATTTGCGTGATCTGGTCTTTTCTAAAGGTAATCCTGTCGGTCGGGAAAACCTCTTTTGATGGTTTCGCAACCTGCCCATTTACAGTGATGTGGTTCTTTTTACAGGCTTCAGTAACCATATTTCGGGTCTTGTAATAGCGTACGCACCACAGGTATTTATCTATTCTCATAATTTTTCTAAAATAGAAGTTAAAATCTTTACAAAAATAAATCAATATTGTATCTTGCGCACCTAAAAATATAAGAATAATGAATAAATTTAAATATTATTTTATTTTATTACTTGCCGGTATCGCTATCGTTTCGTGTAATAAAAATGATGACGATGATGTAGAAACGGTTCCTTTAAGAGATTACAAGGAACAGTACAAGGCTGACAGTGATTCGATTATGAAATATTTAAAGAGCAATTATATTAAAAGCGTCAGCGCTAATTTTGATATTGAAATAGAAAAAATTCCTGCAGGAGGAGCGCAAGTTTCTATTTGGGATCAGACCGTATATCCTTTACAAAATAGAGTGGTTTACAGTAATGATGTTAACTATACCGTTTATTATTTGTCTTTAAGAAAAGGTACAGGTGCTGCTCCTTGTAATTATGACAGAATTTCTGCCTCTTACTCTGGGAATACATTAAACAATAAAGTTTTTGATACTTCTTATGGATTGGCTAGAGATTTTAGTCTGGAGCCGTATTTGACAACATCTGTAATAGAAGGATGGCCGGAAATTTTCCCTCAGTTTAGGATGGGTACTGCTAAAATGGCAACAGATGGTAGTGGTGTTATAACCTATGAAAATTTCGGGGCTGGTGTTATGTTTTTGCCTTCCGGATTAGCGTACTATGGTTCTGGTCAGACTGATATCCCTGCTTATTCTTGTCTGGTGTTTAGTTTTAAATTATTGGGTGTTCAAAGATTGGATCATGACTTTGATGGGATTTATGATTTTGAGGAAGATTTAAATGGAGATGGTTATATGTATGATTTTAGAAATACAACAAAATATCCAAATCCTCCAGATGGAAAACTTTTAGATGATACAGATCATGATGGTTTGGCTGATTTTATAGACGTTGATGATGACGGGGATGGTTATACCACGCTTCTGGAAATTACTAAGCCTGCAGGGGTTAATTCTGGGGTGAGTAAATATTATCCTTTTAATCCGGTTGCGGATAATCCTAATACACCAAATGTAGATGAAACGGAGCTATGGGCTATTCCTAGAAAACCAACCGGAGCGCTTACAGATCCTAATAAGCCAGAGTCTGCTGCGAATCCACGAAAATTTGTTGATGAGGATTATAAAGCAGTAGGAAGAACAAGGATTCATTTAGATAATACGTATCCTTACAAAAATTAATAAAGTTTTTAAATACAAAAAAACCTCGAAATCACTTTCGAGGTTTTTTTGTATAAAGAAGAAAATCTAAAATTATTTTCTTTTGATAACTCTTTCTACAGCTTCAACAATCGCTTGATTGTTTAGTTTGTATTTCTCCATCAATTGTTCCGGAGTTCCTGATTCACCAAAACTATCGTTTACAGCTACAAATTCTTGTGGAGCCGGATTGTTTAAAGCAAGTACCCTGGAAACACTTTCTCCTAATCCTCCAAGAATGTTGTGCTCTTCTGCTGTTACCACACATTTTGTTTTGGCCAATGATTTTAGAATAGCTTCTTCGTCAAGTGGTTTAATAGTGTGAATGTTGATTACTTCAGCAGAAATTCCTTTTGCTTCTAAAGCTTCAGCAGCGATAAGAGCTTCCCAAACTAAATGTCCGGTAGCTACAATGGTAACATCAGAACCTTCGTTTAATAAAATAGCTTTTCCAATTACGAAAGGCTCGTCAGCAGGAGTAAAGTTAGCTACTACAGGACGTCCAAAACGTAAGTAAGCAGGGCCATGGTGGTCTGCTAATGCAAGAGTGGCAGCTTTAGTCTGATTGTAATCACAAGTGTTAATTACAGTCATTCCCGGTAACATTTTCATTAAACCGATATCTTCAAGGATTTGGTGTGTTGCTCCATCTTCACCAAGTGTTAAACCAGCGTGAGAAGCACAGATTTTTACATTTTTATCAGAATAAGCAACAGATTGACGAATTTGATCGTAAACTCTTCCTGTTGAGAAATTGGCGAAAGTTCCTGTGAATGGAATTTTTCCTCCAATGGTTAAACCAGCTGCGATTCCAATCATATTCGCTTCTGCGATACCAATTTGGAAAAAACGCTCCGGGTGATTTTTCTTGAAATCATCAAATTTTAATGATCCAATTAAATCGGCACATAACGCCACAACATTTTCGTTTTTCTGACCTAATTCTGTCATTCCCGCTCCAAAACCCGAACGAGTATCTTTACTTCCTGTATTTGTATATTTTTTCATTTCTGTTTTTTCATTTTGAGGTTCTAAGGATTCAGTGACTAAGTTTCTGAGTTTTTTTTAACTGAAAACTAATTACTGAGACTGAACACTTTTTAATAGTCTGCTAAAGTTGATGTGTTTTGAGCTAAAGCACTTGCCAATTGATCATTGTTTGGTGCTTTTCCATGCCAAGCGTGCGTGTGCATCATAAAGTCAACTCCGTTACCCATTTCAGTGTGTAACAAAATACAAACCGGTTTTCCTTTTCCTGTTCTTGATTTTGCATCATTTAAACCGGCAAGGATAGCATCGATATTGTTTCCTTCTTTGATTTCAAGAACGTCCCAGTCAAAAGCTTCAAATTTAGCGCGGATACTTCCCATTGCCAGAACTTCATCTGTTGTTCCGTCAATTTGTTTTCCGTTAAGGTCAATAGTAGCAATAACGTTGTCTACTTTTTTAGCAGAAGCATACATGATGGCTTCCCAGTTTTGACCTTCTTGTAATTCACCATCACCGTGTAGGCTGTAAATGATATGATTGTCGCCATTTAATTTTTTAGCCTGAGCTGCTCCAAGAGCTACAGATAAACCTTGTCCTAATGAACCGGAAGCGATACGAACACCAGGTAATCCTTCGTGTGTCGTTGGATGTCCTTGTAAGCGAGAATTTAAAAGTCTAAACGTAGCCAATTCCGAAACAGGGAAATAACCACTACGGGCTAAAACGCTATAAAAAACTGGAGAAATATGTCCGTTTGAAAGGAAGAAAAGATCTTCTCCAATTCCGTCCATATCAAAACCTTCTTTACGGTCCATAATATTTTGGTATAAAGTAACCAAAAATTCAGTACAACCTAGTGATCCGCCTGGATGACCAGAGTTGACAGCATGTACCATTCGAAGAATATCTCTTCTTACTTGGATAGTTAAATCGCTTAATTGTTGTGTGTTAGGCTTCATTTTATATGTAAAAGTTAAACTGTTGCAAAAGTAATTGTTATTTTGCGGGGAGACAAATCATTTTTAAGGAAATGTGTTATATATATCGAGATGTTGAGTTATAAAGTTTCGTAGTTCTCCGATACGAAGATTTAAACCAATCAGAAGTTAAAAGTTTTCTTTAGAAGTAGTTAAAGTCAGGAAGTTTGATTCCCGAAAAAGATACAATCTAAGAAGTTATGATAACTCTATTTTAATGTCTCCTGAATAGCTTTCTCGATCAAAGGCTCCATAATTTTATATCCGGGCAATGTAGGGTGAACACCATCTAAAGTATATTTCCCATCCAATCCTTTCTGATCGTCGCTCATTTTTGAGAAATAGTCTGTATAAATAATCTGGTTTTCTTTGCAATAGTTTTGAATCATTTCATTGAGTTTGATTATTTTTTCGGCAGGTTCCAATCCTTTTCGCCATTTAAAATCTAAAGCAGGCAGTACGGATGAAAGGATCACTTTAATGTTGTTTTGTTTGGCTAATTCTGCCATCGAAATAATGTTTCCGAGAATATCTTCGAGTTCAATCGGACCGTTATTTTGTGCAATATCATTGACTCCGGCAAGAATAATCACCAATTTTGGTTTTAAAGAAATTACATCTGCTCGAAATCGTACCAACATTTGCGAGGAGGTTTGACCGCTGATTCCTCGATTAATATAATTTTTATTCGAAAAAAACTCTGGATCATAGGTTTTCCAGCCTTCAGTGATAGAGTTTCCCATAAAAACAATTCGGTTTTTGTTTTCCGGTTCTAGTTTTAAAGCTTGATTTTCTTTTGAATATTTAGAGATATTGGCCCAATCTGTTTTCATGTCTTGACTGAAAGTTTTTGTAATGATAAAAAGCAGTAGTATAATGAAAGTCTTTTTCATAACAAAAAATAGTTTTGATGTTTAGAATTGTTTCATTTTCTAATTGTTTAATCCTTTGATTTCTTTCCAGGTAATCAGCTGAATATTATTCGCTTCAAGTTTTAGTTTGCATTCCGGACTGGTGAAATACTCCAAGTCTATTTGTCTCCATTTTGAACCAAAATTGGGATGGTTTATAGTGACAGCTTTCATTTCGTCGTCATCAAAAGCCGGATGTATCAAAATGGCATTCAATCCAGGAACCATATTGTCCAGTACACTGCTGTAGTATTTTTTTTGTTCGTCTTTTACAAAATAATCGTAATGACCAATATGAAGGTGTTCGACCACAATATCATTTTCGAAGTCGAAACTTTCGCTCGTTAAATTAACAGATTCAATAAAAGCTTTATTCAGAAAAACAGCTAAGTTGTATTCTTTGCCTAAGGCTTTGTAGATCTCTAAAAATTCAGGAGATACGCCCACGCTGTACATATGAGAGTCAAGATGAGTAGGCTGTAAGCCGAAATGCAGTGCTTTTTCGATTTGAGCCTGAAGCTCTTTTTTGACCTCTTCCGGTTTGGCATTGCTGAAAAAATCGGCTCTGCTTTTGTAAAAATGCCCGTTTTTATCTACTAATGAAGAAACTTCAGAAATTGGTGCAACCGGACCAAATTTATAGTTTTCCCATTCACAGGTTAGGGTTAGGTGAACCCCATGTTCGAATTGGGGATTGTTTTTTGCGTAATTGACCATTTCAAAAGACCATGGGCAAGGCATCATTATGCTGTAAGAATTTACTAATCCTGCCTCAAGTGCTTGTATGGTAGCTCTGTTTTCAGAATGCGATAATCCGGCATCATCAGCGTGTATGAGTAATAATTTAGTCTCTTCCGGATATCCTAGTTTTTGTGATAAATTCATTTTGTGTGTTGTGTTTAATTTTGTGATTCAAATTTAGTGGATTTTTCTCGCAGGATTGTTAATGAGAAAATTATAGTGAATTCCTGATTTTTTTAAGATGATTTGCTTTTGAAATTTAATTTCTTCTTCATGATTTTTGATTTTTTTCTCAATAAAATAATTATGTGATACTGTTAGTTTCAATCTTGGGGATATTTATTGTCAGTATTTGCAGCGATTTTAAAGGTTTGTATCTTTTGAAGCAATAGAAAAAGGATATTCTATTTTGTCATTAAATTTTCCTCAAATTAGCCTATCTTTGCCGACTGAAAAACGCGTATATGAAGTTTGATTTATTACAAAAAGATCCGCAGTCGAAAGCAAGAGCGGGGAGTATTACTACAGATCACGGAGTTATTGAAACTCCTATTTTTATGCCTGTTGGGACTGTTGCATCGGTAAAAGGTGTGCACCAAAGAGAGCTGAAAGAAGATATTAATCCGGATATTATTCTCGGAAACACTTACCATTTATATTTACGTCCACAGACTGAAATTCTTGAAAAAGCAGGTGGATTGCATAAATTTATGAACTGGGATCGCAATATTTTGACTGATTCCGGAGGGTATCAAGTGTATTCGCTTTCTAATAACAGAAAAATCAAAGAAGAAGGAGTAAAGTTTAAATCACATATTGACGGATCGTATCATTTCTTTACACCCGAAAATGTAATGGAAATTCAACGTACCATTGGAGCCGATATTATTATGGCTTTTGATGAATGTACACCTTATCCTTGCGATTACAGATACGCACAACGTTCGATGCACATGACACACCGTTGGTTGGATCGTTGTATCAATCATTTGGATAAAGTTCCTTATAAATATGGATACGAGCAAACTTTTTTCCCGATTGTTCAGGGAAGTACGTATAAAGATTTGCGTCGTCAATCTGCGGAGTATATTGCAAATGCTGGTCAGCAAGGAAATGCTATTGGCGGATTGTCAGTAGGAGAACCTGCTGAAGAAATGTATGCCATGACAGAAGTAGTTTGTGAAATCCTGCCGGAAGATAAACCTCGTTATTTAATGGGAGTAGGAACTCCAATTAATATTCTGGAAAATATTGCGTTAGGAATTGATATGTTCGATTGTGTAATGCCAACGCGTAATGCAAGAAACGGAATGTTGTTTACAGCAAACGGAACGATCAATATCAAGAATAAAAAATGGGAAGCTGATTTTTCTCCAATCGATGAGATGGGACATACTTTCGTAGATACAGAATATACAAAAGCTTATTTACGTCACTTGTTTGCTGCGAACGAATATTTAGGAAAACAAATTGCAACCATTCATAATCTTGGTTTCTATATGTGGTTGGTTCGTGAAGCCAGAAAACATATCTTAGCTGGCGATTTCAGACCTTGGAAAGAAATGATGGTTAAAAATATGAGTCAAAGACTATAAGAAGTTTTAAGTTTCAGGTTTCAAGTTTATGGGTATTAAAAGAAAACCTGAAACTTGAAACCTGAAACTTGAAACCCCAAACCTTTTCAAACTAAAAAATATATATGCTGACGATAATAGACAAGTATATTTTAAAAAGATATTTAGCCACTTTTTCGGTGATGATACTCTTATTTATCCCAATCGGAATCGTAATTGACGTTTCGGAGAAGGTAAATAAAATGTTAGAGAACAAAGTCCCATTTACGGATATTGCGATCTATTATTACAACTTTACAGTCTATTTTGCGAACTCATTATTCCCGATATTTTTGTTTTTATCGGTGATTTGGTTTACCTCAAAATTGGCAAACAATACCGAAATTATTGCCATTTTAAGTTCGGGAATTTCCTTTACCCGATTTCTGAGACCTTATATTATCGGTGCCAGTATTGTATCTGTTTTTGTGTTGTTAATGGGATTTTTTATTGTTCCTGCAGCCAGTGAGGGTTTTAATAATTTTAGATATACTTATCTGAAAGGAAACGGGAAACAGCTCATGCGCGGTGAAAACACCAACGTATTCAGACAAATTAATGATAATGATTTTATCTATGTCAATAGTTTTAATGAAGAGTCTAAAACAGCCTTTAATTTTACGTTAGAACATTTTGACAAGGACATGCTAACGTATAAAATCACTGCAAGTCGTATCAAATGGGATCCGAAAAAGAAAATTTACACGCTGTACGATTACACCAAAAGAACAGTCGGTGAATTAAATGATGTCATTGAAAAAGTTCCTGAAAAAAATGTAGCCTTTAAATTTGAATTGGAGGATTTAACGCCTGTAGTTTATATTGCCGAAACTTTAAGTTTAGGGAAACTGTATAAATTTATTGATAAAGAAAAAAAACGGGGTTCAGGAAATATAAATACTTATTTGGTCGTACTTTATAAAAAATACAGTGTTCCGGTATCCGCCTTTATTTTAACAATTATCGCCGTGGCAGTTTCTTCAATGAAACGTCGTGGAGGAATGGGGACCAATTTGGCGATTGGAATTGCAATTGCGTTTTCTTTTGTGTTTTTTGATAAAATATTCGGAACCCTTGCCGAAAAATCTACTTTCTCACCTTTATTTGCTGTTTGGTTTCCGAATATGGTTTTCGGAATTTTAGCAGTTTACCTATTACGTAATGCGAAACGATAATTTAAAAAGTTACTTAAATTTACACTTAATTGTTTTTATTTGGGGGTTTACAGCCGTCTTGGGCGC
Source organism: Flavobacterium sp. ABG (assembly GCF_001027725.1). Lineage (NCBI taxonomy): Bacteria > Pseudomonadati > Bacteroidota > Flavobacteriia > Flavobacteriales > Flavobacteriaceae > Flavobacterium > Flavobacterium sp. ABG. The sequence goes on along the minus strand of NZ_LEKS01000003.1, from coordinate 21,277 downwards.
TTTAATTACTATTGATGCTGAGAATCTGGTTTGGTACAGAATGCTTCTTGCCGGTATTTTTTTAGGATGTTTTATTGTTTATAAAAAGCAATCTTTTCGGGTTCCGGTTAAAGAATTTTTCAAACTCATTTTTGTCGGGCTTTTGATTGCCTTACATTGGGTTTTCTTCTTTAAAGCGATCCATATTTCCAATGTTTCCATCACACTTTCTATATTTTCACTCGGCGCTTTTTTTGCTTCTTTATTGGAACCCATCTTTTTCGGGCGTAAGATATTATGGTATGAAGTTTTTTTCGGACTTATAATTATTGGCGGATTAGCTTTGATTTTACAGGTAGAAATTAAATATTTACAGGGCGTTTATTTTGCGTTGGCGTCTATAATTCTGGGCGTATTGTTTACGCTTATGAACGGAAAATTAATTAGCAATCATGAGCCTTCCGTAATTACTTTTTATGAGTTTGGAGCCGGTGTTTTTTTTATTTCCGTTTATTTTTTATTTAAAGGAAAATTTAATGCTGATTTCTTTACAATGTCAACAAACAACTGGATTCTGTTATTTGTTTTGGCCTCCGTATTTACAGCCTATGCTTTTACCGCTTCTGTAAAAGTGATGCAGCGATTAACACCTTATACGGTGATGTTAACCACTAATTTGGAGCCCGTTTACGGAATTGTTCTGGCCTATTTTATTCTTGGAGGAAAAGAAAAAATGAGCACGGAATTTTATATTGGAGCGATAATAATTGTGATTACAGTTATCCTAAACGGCGTTTTTAAACATTATCAAAACAAGGAAAAAGTATAGTATTTTACTTATTTTAAAATTGCATTTTTACACATTAAACAATATTTAATTCTCCCAATGATATAATATTTTTATATTTGCGGTTCGATTTACAAACAAAATTCAAAAATCCATGGAATATTTAGATTTTGAGCTTCCAATAAAAGAACTTGAAGAACAGTTAGAAAAGTGCGTTATAATTGGAAAAGAATCTGACGTTGATGTTACACCTACTTGTAAAGAAATCAACAAGAAACTAGAAGAAACCAAGAAAGAAATATATAAAAACCTTACGGCTTGGCAGCGTGTACAATTGTCAAGACACCCGAACAGGCCTTATACACTTGATTATATCAGAGCAATCTGTGGTGATACTTTTTTAGAACTTCATGGAGACAGAAGTTTCAAAGATGACAAAGCGATGGTTGGTGGTTTAGGAAAAGTTAACGGACAGTCTTTTATGATTGTAGGTCAACAAAAAGGATACAACACCAAAACTCGTCAATACCGTAATTTTGGTATGGCAAACCCTGAAGGATACCGTAAAGCTTTGCGTTTGATGAAAATGGCAGAGAAATTTGGTATTCCGGTTTTAACTTTAGTAGATACTCCCGGAGCCTATCCTGGTTTAGAAGCAGAAGAAAGAGGTCAAGGAGAAGCTATTGCCAGAAATATTTTCGAAATGGTTCGCTTAAAAGTGCCGATTATCACTATTATTGTAGGTGAAGGTGCTTCTGGAGGAGCTTTAGGAATAGGTGTTGGAGATAAAGTTTACATGTTAGAAAACACTTGGTATTCTGTAATTTCTCCGGAATCTTGCTCTTCTATTTTATGGAAAAGCTGGGAATACAAAGAGCGTGCAGCTGATGCTTTAAAATTGACTTCATCTGACATGAAAAGACAAAAATTAGTTGACGATGTGATTCCGGAACCGTTAGGAGGAGCACACTACGATCGTGAAACTACTTTTAAAACAGTAGCAGAATATATTACTAAAGGATATAATGAATTGAAAGACTTATCAACAGCCGACTTAATTGCCCAAAGAATGGACAAATATAGTCAGATGGGGGAATACAAGGAGTAAATTCTTACAAAATTATTTAAAATCCGAAGCCTTGTCGTTTCGGATTTTTTTTTGGTTATCAACAAAAAAAACTTATTTATAAACAATTAATAGTTATAACTCGATAGCATTGTTTTTTTTAATTTTGCTACTTTCGCTATATGGAAAATTTCAAAAATGTATACCCTGCAAAGGCAGATAAATCCGCAGTCATTAATTTAGAGAAAGGAAAACTCCCTCCTCAAGTACTTGATTTAGAGGAAGCTGTTCTTGGTGCGATGATGATTGATAAAAAAGGGGTGGATGATGTAATTGATATTTTACAGGCTGATGCTTTTTATAAAGATGCACATAAATTTATTTTTGAAGCAATTGTGCAACTCTTTACTGAAACACAACCAATTGACTTGTTAACCGTTTCGACTCAGCTGAAAAAGAATGGAAAATTAGATTTAGCAGGAGGAGATTTTTATTTAATTCAACTTACACAAAAAATTGCCTCTTCGGCGCATATTGAATTTCACTCTCGTATCATACTTCAAAAGTATATTCAGAGAAGTTTGATCCGAATTTCTTCTGAAATTATTGAAGAATCGTATGATGAAACAACTGACGTATTTGACTTATTGGATAAAGCAGAATCTAAATTATACGAAGTAACTCAGGGAAATATTAAACGAAGTTCAGAAACGGCTCAGAGTTTAGTTTTACAGGCAAAGAAACGTATTGAGGAAATTGCTGGTAAAGAAGGTTTGAGTGGTGTTGCAACAGGATTTGAAAAATTAGACCAGATCACCTCAGGATGGCAACCGAGTGATTTAATTATTATAGCCGCCCGTCCAGGTATGGGTAAAACCGCATTTGTACTTTCGATGGCACGTAACGTAGCTATTGATTATGGACATGCGGTGGCCGTTTTCTCTCTGGAGATGGCCTCTGTACAGTTGATTACCAGGCTTATTTCGTCAGAAACAGGATTGTCTTCTGAAAAATTAAGAACAGGAAAACTGGAGAAACACGAATGGGAACAACTAAGTACTAAAGTAAAAGATTTAGAGAAAGCGCCGCTGTTTATTGATGATTCACCTTCGCTTTCTATTTTCGATTTACGTGCAAAATGCCGTCGTTTGGCATCACAACACGGAATTAAATTAATCATTGTCGATTACTTGCAGTTGATGACAGCAGGAGGAAACGGAAAAGGAGGAGGAAGCCGTGAACAGGAGATTTCGACTATTTCCCGAAACTTAAAAGCATTAGCAAAAGAGTTAAACGTTCCGGTAATCGCACTTTCACAGTTGTCCCGTGCGGTTGAAACCCGTGGATCCAGTAAAAGACCTTTACTATCGGATCTTCGTGAATCCGGAGCAATTGAGCAGGATGCTGATATCGTTTCGTTTATCTACCGTCCTGAATATTATAAAATTGAAGAATGGGATGATGACGAACAATCACCTACAGCAGGTCAGGCTGAGTTTATTATAGCCAAACACCGTAACGGTAGTCTTGAGAATGTACGATTGAAATTCCTTGGACATTTAGGTAAGTTTGATAACCTAGAAGACTTTACAGGTGGTTATGACGATTTGCCTTCTAAGATGAATCACGACGATAATCCATTCGCTACTAAAAGTTTACCATCACCAAATGAAGCGTTCGGAAGCAATCTGAATGAAGACGATGATGACAGCGATGTTCCTTTTTAAATCGTTTAAAATCAATAAATTGTAAATAAAAATCCTTATAAGTTTAGCGACTTGTAAGGATTTTTTTTGAATTGATAATTAGCCAGTTCTCAGTAGTAATTTTACACGATTATATTTCTTATATAAAAATTAATTCGGTAGTTTAGCATAACCATTTAACAAATCTAATACTATTAACTAATTCTAATTTGTAAACTATGAATGAAGAAACTTTTCCGAATCCTATTCAAGTTCCATTAGCTACAGCCGAAGCATGGGAGAAAAGATACGAGGAGGACAAAACCATCGAAGAGAATGACAAAAAAGTAAAATCTTTTTTGATTCCAAGAGAAAGTTTAGAACTAGTTTTGCAACTTGATACCGAAGCCGTTCGTGCTTATATCGGGATCAATGATCAAAAAGAGAAAACTTTACTTTTTGTGGGAGCAAAACTAGATGAAAAAACTGGAAAATACATAGACGTTTACGGGCCACCACCTACAGCAAATAAAGGTCTGGACTCAGCTGGAGATGTTGTCTATGACGGTGTGCGTCCTAGTCCACCTTATTGATTTTAAATAGGATATGTAAAATTATGGATGATTTTTTAATATACTTAGTTTACGTACTTCTATTTTTAAATCTCATTTTTTACAGCATTAGCTTTTTTCGAAAGGAAAAAGCTAATGTTTTTTTTGTATGGTATATAGTATCTAGCTGCATTATGCAATTTTCAATGGAAGTCTTATACAGACTGGCGATTCATAATCTAATAGTAGTAAATACCTTTTTTATAATACAATTTATTTTACTGGGATTGTTTTTTAAATCACTTTTTACAAACAAAAAACAAATAATGTACGTGCAGTATAGTATGTACTTGGGTTTGTTTTTAATAGCTTGTCAATATGTGTATGATTACAATTTGTTGTTTGACTTTAACTTATTTGCAATTTCGCTGACCTCACTTTTATTGGTTTGTTATGCGTTGATGCATTTGTACAATCAACTGGCGACTGAAAAAGTATATTATTTTATAACAATAGGTATTATAATTTACATGCTACCAAGTACTGTTCTGTACTTAATAGGAAATTTGACTGAGAATTTAAGTGAGGATTTTAAATACATTTCGTGGCAATTGAATGCTTGCTTGGTTATTGTGCAGCAAGTATTGTACTTATACGAATGTAAAGTGAGCTTTTTGAAAAAAGAAGCAACTCTGAAAATTTAAAAATTTCTGTTATTCATTAAATAACAAAAGAAAATAATAAAAAAAAACATTTTAAGCGCTACCATCGTAGCGCTGTTTTTTATATCTACATGCCAGAAGTAAAAAGAATCAAGCCCAAAAGTTGTGAAGAAATAAAAATCTCGCGAAGTCGAAAAGTCGCGGAGTTAAAAAATCAATACAAAAACTTGAAGGCACAGTGTCTTTGCGAGAAATAAAGTCTGGAAAATCAACAACAAAACAAACATCAAGAGCTGTTAATGCTAATGCCATGGAGGAGATTTACACAAATTACTCCACAACTTTTTGACTTGATCCAATAATAGAGATTGAAGGGATCACGTTTTCGCTACTTTAGTTCAAATTTATTGTAGTTGATAAAGGATGTACAACACAAATTGATGCGTTTTTTAGGATTGAATTCATAAGCTGAAGTAACTACTGTTTTAATAGTTTTAGATAGTAACAATACCGTAAAAGAATGAACCGCAACGTCAAATAAATTGTCTGTGTTTAGGATACCCCGCCTATATCCTCCTTGAATAGTGATCCTGAAAATGAATAGTAAGATTGTCTAGTTGCTTTTAAATTAATGATATTTTAATAGAAAGTAAATGTTCTGTTAAACCGATTTTAACCCAATTTAAACTAAATCAACCATGAAAAAAATTACTTTATGTGCTACTTTGATAGCGCTGTTTTTTATGACATCATGTCAAAAAGAAAACACTCAGGAAGAAAGCAAGGCTATGTCTAAAGAAGAAAAAGAAAATTGGCAGACTGCAAATCTGGATGCTAAGTTTGCAACTTCTCAAAAGAAAGTTACGGCTTATTTGTTCTCGACCAGTGAAATGGCAACACTGGTTAAAACCCCCAATATTAAAGAAGTTCGTTTTCTTCTGGGGTATGCAGACAATACGATTCAGATTAGTATAATCGGTGTCGATAAGTCTGGAAAGGAATTAGGAATCGTCAATCCTACCATACTGAAAGAATCCAATTATCAAGAGAAACTAAGCAGGCTTAGTGCGTTGTCTATTAGCGAAACAGAGATGAGATCACCGGTAGTAGAAGAACATTTGTTGCTCCCAAAAGATGCTCTTGCAGGTATTGAAGCCTGGCAGGAAAAGCTAAAATCGGTTTCTGATCTGAACGCAATAACTTCTTATGAGGGATCGCGTTTTTGCTATTTTAGTTTAGAAGCAGATGTTGTAGCCGCTATGGTGGATCATGAGGATATAGTAAACATTGGCTTGTTTTTAGGATTAAATCCAAAAGACAAGGTTACTACGATCTTAATTGGATTGGACAAAAACAATGCAGTAAAAGAGTTTGCTCAGGGGATAACTGGGGGAATTAATATCGCTGTCAGTATTTTTGATGGTGTCCGCCCATGTCCGCCCTACGGAAGTTGTAAATCGCATTAATAATTTTGAGATTCAGAGGGAGTTTTAAAGACAAACAAACTCTGGATTTTTTTTAATTTAACCCTAACAAAGAATAAACTATGAAAAAAGCAATTTTAAGCGTTGCATTAGTGACGCTGTTTTTTATGTCTTCCTGCCAAAAGGAAAGTGCTCAGGAAGAGAGCAAGGTTGTGACAACAGAACAAAAGGAAAACTGGCTTACGGCTACTTTGGATTCGAAATTTGCAAGTTCGCAAAAACAGGTTACGGCCTATTTGTTTCCGGCAGATAAAATGGAGGCATTAGTCAAAACACCAAATGTCACAACTGTACGTTTTGTATTAGGTTATGCTGATCATACGATTCAAATTAGTGTGACAGGTGTTGACAAATCCGGCAAAAAACTAGGAACTGTAAGCGCAACCGTATTAAAAGAATCAAATTATAGCGGTAAGCTGAGTAAACTTAACCAGTTGACTGTTAGCAAAACCAACAAAAGAACGGCGTTATTAAATGCACATTCATTGTTGCCTAAAGACGCTTTCGCCGGTATTGAAGCCTGGCAACAGAAATTGAGTGCTGTTACTGACTTAGAAGAGGTAACTTCTTATGAGGGAGTACGTTTTCGTTATTTTAGTTTAGAGTCTGAGGTGATTTTAGCGATGGTGGACAGTGGAAATACAGCAAACATTGGTTTGTTTTTAGGTCTGAATACAAAAGGAAAAGTAACTACTGTTCTGATCGGTTTAGACAAAAATAATGACATTAAAAAAACAACACCGACATCAAAAGAGGCGGCAGCTGTTTATGATTTTTCGGAACCATGCCCGCCTAAAGGCGATCCAGCCAATTTTGAATGATTTTAAGCTATAAAAAAGAGTGAATTTGAATACAATCTCTGTCAGGGGTAAAATTCTGACAGCGATTTTTATTTTAAGTTTTTTATATGTTGCCTTTAAAATTAAGTAAAATACAATACATTTGGTTTTTAGAGTAATAACTGATAAAAAAAAATGGAATGTTAACGGTAGTTTCCACAAGTTTAATTTCAATTCCGGAAAAAGAGATTGTGGTAATCATATTGTACACCTCTCTTTTTTTAATGTTGATGGCAATCGCTTTGGTTGTATTTTTCTATTTTTCAAGGAAAAAAATTATTGAAGAAGAAGTAGAAAAGAAGAATTTAGAAATTCATTATCAGAAAGAACAGCTGTTGGCTGTAATACTTACTCAGGAAGAAGAGCGTAAAAGAATCGCTCAGGATTTGCATGATGACATTAGTTCTAAACTGAATATAGTATCTTTAAACAGTCATTTATTAAGTGCTCCCAACTTAACGGAAAAAGAAACGTTAGAAATTACGGAGAATATTATCAATCTAACCGCAAAAGCATTAGAGAATTCAAGAAAGATTGCCCATAATTTATTACCCCCTGTTTTCGAAAAATTTGGACTTCATGCAGCAGTTGAAGAATTGTGTGATGAGTTTGAAAGCTGTAAAGTTATTAAGGTATCTTACAAAAATGAAATTGAGTTTGATCCTTTAGAAATGGACCGCCATTTGCATGTTTTTAGAATTTTACAGGAATTGATGAATAATTCCCTGCGACACGGAAAAGCCAATGTAATCAAAATTGGTTTTAAAAGTGAAAATCAGATGAATGTTTGCCATTATGAAGATAACGGAGTCGGTTTTGATGCCGGGAAATTAGAAAATCAGAAGGGACTTGGCATGAAAAATATTGACAGTCGGGTATCATTTCTGAATGGAACAATTAAAATAGACTCTCAAATTGGTAGTGGTATTGCGGTAATGTTTACTTTTTAAAGTCCATTTTGAAATAAAAAGCATTTTTTTTCCAATAAATACAGGCATTTCGCTGTTTTTCAATGCATATTTTGTAATTTCGGTATACTAAAAACGACCAAAACCTAGTAAAAAAATGAGTAACGCTATTAAAATTGCTTTAGTCGATGATGAAGTTTTATTCCGGAAAGGAATTTCTTTTTTACTGCAAAAAGAGGATAATATTGAAATTATTTTCGAAGCTTCAAATGGGGAAGACCTTATTTTTTGCTTAGAAGATTATGAAATAAAGCCGGACATTATAGTCATGGATTTAAAAATGCCTATTTTAAATGGGGTTGAAGCCACTAAAATTATTCGTAAATCCTATCCGGATATCAAAATAATTGCTTTAACCAGTTACGATACAAAATCGTTTATCGCTAATATGATACAGGTTGGTGCTGTTGCCTATTTAATAAAAAACACCACTCCAAAAGATCTAATTCATACCATTAATGAAGTATCACGAAAGGGGTTTTACTACAGTCAGACTGTTTTAAGAACCATTCAGGATACCATTATTTCCTCAAAAAATAATAAGTCAAACTTAGAAACCGGTTTTCTGTCCCCTAGAGAAATAGAAATTCTTCAACTTATTTGCCTGCAAAAAACAACTTCTGAAATTGCAGATCAACTTTTTTTAAGTCCAAGAACTGTAGAAGGACATCGTAATAATTTATTGCTTAAAACAGAATCCAGAAATATTGCCGGATTAGTAGTATATGCAATTCAAAACGAAATTGCGGTTTTAAACATTTAAGTTTAGCTTGCTAAAAATTGAATCGATAAAACATAATATAAGATTATAGTCAGAACAAGTGCACAAACACCTATTCTTCGAATTATATTTATTTTTTTTTGTTTATTGTTGCCTTCATTGGATCTCATAGTTAAATTCTTCATCGATATAGTAAAAAATGGTTATTTTGGTCAACAAATTTAATTAGAAAGAGTTGTTAAAATACAGGTGTTTTTACGTGATTTTGTTATTCTTGTAGCAGTTTACTGATTTTATTGGAAAGCGGAATAAATTGGCGATGCAATTGTGTTTTTTACAGCTTCCTTTATATCTTTACTAAAATAATTTTCTGATGAATAAAAGCCTAGTTTATATTGTTGTACTTCTGTTTTCATTAACCGCTAAGGCTTCGTTTATTCTATTGCCGATGGATGAAACGACACAGCAAAATCATCTGAAAGCATATGGAATTACCTATTGGTGTTTGAGTAAAGATTACAAAGCCAGTTGGTTGCTGAATTATCGGGGAGGTTCCTTTTTATTGCCCGATGTAGAGGAAATCCGTAAAGAATGTAAAATCAGAGGCGTTAGTTTTGAAATAATTTCAGATGCAGAAGAAACTTCTATTTTAAACGAAATTTCCAGCCCTTCACAAAATATGGAATCGGTTGTTTTGGAGAAAGCACCAAAGATTGCAGTATATACACCAAAAGGAAAACAACCTTGGGACGATGCCGTAACCTTAGTTTTAACGTATGCCGAAATCCCTTTTACCCCAATTTATGATGAAGAAGTTTTGAGTGATCAATTGCTTCTTTACGATTGGTTGCATTTACATCACGAAGATTTTACAGGTCAGTATGGTAAATTTTATGCCGCATACAAAAATACTCCTTGGTATATTGATCAAAAAAGTGATGCAGAAGCATTGGCTACTAAATTAGGTTATCCCAAAGTTTCGCAGGAAAAAGGAGCAGTGGCAAAAAAAATACGTGATTTTGTTATCGGTGGAGGATTTATGTTTGCCATGTGTTCTGCAACGGATAGTTTTGATATTGCACTTGCTGCAGACGGAGTTGATATTTGTGAAGCGATGTTTGACGGAGATGCCAGTGAACCCAATTATCAATCAAAACTGAATTATTCAAATTCATTTGCCTTTAAAAACTTCACACTAGAAAGAAAACCGGAAGTATATGAGTTTTCAGATATTGACATGACTTCCAAACGTAGAATCCCGATGGAAAAAGATTACTTCTCATTGATGGAGTTTTCTGCAAAATGGGACCCAATTCCGAGTATGTTATGTCAGAATCATACACAATTGGTAAAGGGTTTTATGGGACAAACCACCTCTTTTGATTCCTCTTTTATTAAATCCAATGTGTTGGTAATGGGAGTTTGCGAGTTAAATGGAGAGTCCAGATACATTCATGGTGAAAAAGGAAAAGGAATGTTTACCTTTTTTGGCGGACATGATCCCGAAGATTTTCAGCATCAGGTAGGTGATCCGCCGACCGTTTTAGACTTGCATCCTAATTCTCCGGGGTATCGATTAATTTTAAATAATGTATTGTTCCCTGCAGCAAGAAAGAAAAAATTGAAAACCTAATTCTATTTAACTGAAAATTCCAGCCAAACAGGAATGTGATCCGATATTTTTCGGGCTTCTTTTAAGGAATTAAATTTTTTATAAAACAAAATTACTCCCGAATTAAGGTGAGACAAGGAATTGGTGCTGTAAAAGATATTATCAAATTCTGATGCCAGGCAGGTTTCTCCTTTGCATTTTTGTTTTAAAGTGGTTTTTTGGTTTTGAAAAACGGGAGAGTACCCCATTTTTTTTAAGGGATTAAAAACAGTATGAGACTGTGGACAATTATAATCGCCGGCAAAAATTAAGTTTAAATTAGGGTATTGTTGTGGTAGAAATTTAAAGTACTTTATTTCTGTTTCCGGTTGCTTGCTTTTGGTAATCGCATGAAAATTAACTACTGTAATCGTTTTTTTTCCAATTTCGAAACTGGCAAAATAAGGCTCACGATCAATTTGAAGACCGTATTTTTTTTCAAGCCAGGTATTCCCTTTCAGTTGGACTTTATTGATTTTCCAGATAAAAGCATAACGCTCTTTTTTATAGCTGCTGCCACTGGTAGGATCACTGATGCGATAATCCCATTTTGAACCTTTTTTATTCAGGACACCGGCCAATTTAGCTACTGCCTGAGCGCCACCATGACCCGCCACAACTTCCTGAACAGCAATAATATCATAGTCGCGAACCGTATTGGCGATAAAATCTAATTGAGATTCTGTTTTTGATTTTCCAAAGTTCTCGATATTCCAGGATAGAATTTTTACCTGAGAAAAGGACTGAAAAGTTACAAGTAGAACAAAAAGGCAGAGAATGTTTTTCATGAAAAGGGGAAAGGATCAAATATAGCGTTCTAAAAGGGCTACTTTGTTAAAAAAGAGGAAAAACTTTAAAGACAAATTCTTTTAAATTCTCTTGTATCTGTTTTTTAATGCAGTTGTTATAATTAGTATTTGCAAAACTAAAAGAACAGGGATAAAAATGATATTCCAATTTACTTTTAGCCATCCAGCTTTCTCTGATAGAAAGGCAAAACAAATTACAAATACAAAGCCAAGTATCATAGCTTTTAAAGCAGTTTCATTTTTGGATGTACTAGTGTTTGAGATTAATTTTTGAATTTGATTTTTCTCTAAATTAGTAATACTGTATTTCGACTTCATTCGTAGTTTAATAGATTCTGCTGCAAATTTAAAATTATAAAAGCAGAATTCCTTACGTAAACCCGTAAAAATAATGCAACTATATCAAGCCAAGATCTTTTGCAATAGCGATCAAATGTACATTATTGTTCGCTTTAAAGAATGTCTTTAATTTGTTGATTCTTTTTTCAATACTGCTGGTGCCGTTTGGTGTTATGGATACGTTTTTAAATTCGCTTGAAATATTTTCTAAAGTATAACCCTTCGCCAGCAGTTTCAAAATTGAAATATCATACGACTCAATTTCAATTACAGCTTTGTCACTAAAAGTGGAAGAAAGATTAGAGGATACTATTTTTTCTTCATTTCTGAAAGTTCTTTCAATAGCCTTTTTTAGTTCATCGATACTATTTCTTCCTTTTGAAATATAAGCATTAATGGCTAAGTCATTAAAAAGAGATTGTATGCGATAGGACTTATCTTCTATGGAGAATATAATTTTCTTTATGGAAGGCTGAACTTTATTTATTGCAGCTATAAGTTCCTCTCCCGAAGATAATTTTACTTTCCTGTGATCAGATTTAAATGATAAGTCGCTAATTATTAAGTCATAGGGATCTTTTTCGGCTATTCCCTTTTTTATTTTTAGCAGAGCATCATCACAATATTTTACATGATCAATTACTGGAATATTTAAATCTTCCAAAACCTGAATAACAGTTATGCTTATGCTGTCTAAATCTTCTGCAACTAAAACTTTTTTAAACATATTTATATTTTTTATAAATGAAAAGTAAAACTTAATTTGAACCCACTTTGAGAGTAGGTGTCAAAAATAAGAGTTCCATTGATAGTTTTTATACGGCTTTCCACATTTTGTAGTCTATTTTTTAAGGCAGTGTTGTTTTTTGTAGTCCCAACGCTGTTATTTGCGTAAGTTACGATTATTTTTTTGTCTTTTATTTTAAAAGTTATACTTGCCAAAGTTGCTTTACTATGTGTTTTCATGTTGGTAAATAACTCTTGAAGTGCTCTGTAGAGAATTATTTTTTTGTTTTTATCGATTTGTTTCCACGGAATCGTATCTAAACCACTTGAAAAAATATTGATGTCCTGGGTTTTAAATTCAGAAATCATTTCTTTTAAAATCAAAGTATAATTTTCGTCGGTTAGTATACTGCTGTTTTCCTTTGAAATGTTTCTCGTTCGGGAATAGATGACCTCTAGATTATTTAGTAACTGCTCTTTGTTTTCCTCGCTTTCCAGATTTTCGGTGCTTGCAAATAGAATCAGGTTGTAAATGTTGTTAGAAAGCTCACTTTTTAGTTTTGCAGAGATGCGCATTTCGCTCTCATAGATGGCGTCGTTTTTTTCTCTTCTTCCTTTTAAGATTAAATAAGAGGAGAGAAATAGTAAAATAACCAGAATGAATAAGATCAGGATATACGAAATGATGTTCCGGTTTTTCTCTCGTTCCAGTTGTAATTTATTTTCTGCCTTTTGAGTTTTGAGTTGTAAATTTTCGGCTTTGTCTAGTTTTGAATCGTATTTAATTTGAGAAAATTGATTTTTCGTTCGCAGTCTCACCTCTTTAATACTATCAGAAAGCTGTATATAGGCAAGCGCATACTTTTTTTGTTCAGGCCCGGTACTGCATTTTACAAGTGCACTTAAATATTGGATTCTTTTGGTTGTGTAATTATGGCGACAAGAGATGTCATAAGCCAATTTAACATGTTTCGATGCATATTTTGGATTGCTTTTTAAATAATAAAGAGAGATAAACCAGTGATTGAACATGATCCCTTCCTGATTTTTAATTTGTTGGTTGATTTTCAAACTCTCATTAAAACATTCCAATGCTTTAGGATTGTACGTTTTGTAATAACAATGCCCCAGATCGTTTAGTACCATGGCATAATTGGTCTCGTCGATATTTAAATTTTCGGGGTCCGTAGTATGTTTCGCGAGAAGCGGTAAATAGATTTCTATTGCATCAATGTATTTTTCCTGATCACAATATACTAGTGCTATATTATGCAGTGTCTGATTTCTTTGTAAGGTAGTGGATGTATAGTTTAATGCTTTTTGATGGTGCAAAAGAGCATTTTTCAGATCGTACGAAGTATGGTAATTATTGGCCATAATCGTATAAACCGTCCATTTGTACCCACGATTTTTTATTTTTTCCAGATAAGGCATGGTCTTGGTCAGATAAGACTCGCTTTTAATAGGGTTGCCCTTAAAATGCTGAATTTCGGCCATACACGTCAAAGTGTAAACAAATTCGTCAGGATTTCTTTTCGGGTCAATTAAGGGGAGCACCTTATTAAAGTAATAGTAAGCACTATCTCTTTTTTTAAGATCGAGTAAAACATCTGCAGTATCAATAATTTTCTTGATCTGAGTAGTAGTTTTTTCCTTTTTGCGATTGATCCAATTCTCTTTTTTACAGGAATGTAGAGATAAGGTAATCAATAGTACAGTAATTATTTTAAATAGAAGAGGCAGTAGCGATTGCCCTTTTGTAGAAATATCCATGTTTTTATTAGTGGTATAAAGGGAGTTTAATAAAAACTTTAAAGCCTTCTTTTGGATTGGAGTCGAAAGTAACGCCTCCTTTTATAGTAGCAATTCTATTTTCTATATTTTGTAGTCCATTTTTAAACCCTATTTTTTTAAGATCAATACCCTGTCCATTATCAGCGTAATTAATAAGGATAACATCTGCTGTCTTTTTTATTGTAATCCCGATTAAGGTTGCTTTACTGTGTTTTTTCATGTTTACAAGCAATTCTTGCAGAATTCTATAGATGGTTATTTTTTTTGTTTTTTCAATTTCATCCCACAAAATGGTATCTAAACCACTTAGTACAATAGTGACATTTGAGGTATTAAATCCGGAAATCATGTCCTTTAAAGAAATGATGTAATTGATGTCGGTTATGATTGGACAGTTTTCTTTTGAAATATCTGTTGTTCGGGAATAAATATCAGTAAGACTATTTATTAAATTGTTTTTGTTTTCGATTATTGAAAGGTCTCTGTTTTCAGCAAAAGCCATAGCATGATAAACATCATTGGCAAGTTCGTCGTGTAGTTTTTTTGAAATGCGGGTTTCGCTGTGATAAGTTGCTTTTAGTTTTTCTCGATTGGCTCTTGAGTTTAGATAAAAATACAGAATGAGGATCAGAACAAGAGTCAGTAAAATAATGATGTATGAGATGTTATTTCTCGTTTCCTGTCCTTCTAGCTGTAGTTCATTTTTTATTTTTTGTGCTTTAAGTTTTAAGTTTTCATCCTTTTCTTTTTTTGAATCGTATTTTATTCTTGCAAATAAATTTTTTGCTTTCTGTTTGACTTCAGAAATACTGTCTGTCAATTTTACATAGGTAATAGAATTTTTCTCTAATTCTTTACCGGAATCATTTTTTATAAGAAAAGCAAGAACTTTTAATGTCTGATCTATGCAATCTGAATTACGATGTTTTTCGTAACTCAGTTTGGCGTATTTTATTGATAAAGGCAGATTGTTTTTTTGATAGTATTCGGCTAGATGATAATAGGTTTTACCCAATTGATAAGCGTCTTTTAGTTCAGATTTTATTTCCAGACTTTTAGTATAGTACAAAAGAGCTTCTTTTTTTTCAAGTTTAAAATAGCAAAAACCGATATTGTCCAGTATTCTGGAGTATTGCTCACTATTTTCCTGGACACTTGTAGAATTGGTTAAAGGAAGTAAAATTTGTAAGCAGGTATTGTATTTTTTTTGTTTTATAAAAATAGCTCCAATATTATTTTTTGTAGTTAACTTTTTAACGACATCAGTGTTTAAATATAGTGCTTTATAAAAGTAGGATAGTGCAGTGTCGTAATTGTAAATGTTACTATAGTTTGTGCCTAGAATAGTATATATTTTCCATAAAGAATCAGGGTTTTTCAGGCTGCTTAAAAGTGGAAGGGCTTTGACTAGGGTAGTTTCGCTGCCAAGGAAATCGCCCAAAGTTTGCTGTATGTCGGCCATATTCGTTACGCAATACGCATAATCACTAATGGGGTTAGTAGGAGTACAGTTAATTTTAGCTTTGTTATAATAATAGAAAGCACTGTCAAGTTGTTTGTTTGTTCTGAATTTATCAGCTGTCGCAATCAGCTGTCGAATTTCGGTATTAGGTTTCGTTTTTTGTGTGATAGCAACAGGCTTCTTTTGACAAGAAGAGAAAACAACGAGAGTAAGGAATATAAAGAGGTAAGTGTGTATTCTTTGTGGTATCATTGCGCCAAAAGTAGAAAAATCTGTCAAATGACAATACGTATAAATACGGTATTTTAGATTTTTTTTTAAATGTATAATATCTATTTCTCATATACAGTTATATACAAACAAACCCTCACAGGTGAGGGTTCGCATTAGTGTTTTTTTTGTAAAAATTATCTTTAAAATTATACAGCCCTTAAGCCTGTAGTAATTCCAATTCTGTTCCAGGCATTGATGGTGATGATCATCATTATAATTTCGGCAAGGTATTTTTCGTCAAAAAAGCGAGCAGCATTTTGGTAAACTTCTTCAGAAACATGATTACTTATCAAGGTGACTTCTTCTGTTAGTGCTAAGATCGCTTGTTCTTCTTCAGTATAAACATCAGCCTCACGCCATGCGCTTAGTAAATAAATGCGCTGTTCGCTTAAACCCAATTTACGGGCGTCTGTAGTATGCATATTGATGCAATACGCACAACCATTAACTTGGGAGGCTCTAATTTTGATTAATTCCTTATGAATAGGACTTAATGATGTTGAAGCGATGTATTTTTCTAAGCCTAACATTGCCTGGTATGCTTCCGGAGCTACTTTTGGAATAACTATTCTTGGTTTCATTGTACTTGTCTTTTAAAGTTTGATACAAAGTTCAACAAAATCAGCTTTAGAAAACTTGAAGTAGTTCAAGAAATGAAGATTAAATTTTACCGGATCTGATTTTACTCATAAATTCAGCTGAAAAATCTAAGTAGGAGGCAAGCATATACTGAGGGATACGTTGTACGAATTCCGGAAACTGATTGTTAAAATGATGATATCATTCTTCTGCCGACATCGTAAATAAAAATTTGATGCGCATTTGAGCTGCTCCAAAAGACTTCTGAGATACAATTCTAAAGTAACGTTCCAGTTTAGGAATCTGAAGTAATAGTGATTCAAGTACGGTTTTTTCAATAGCAATGACTTCACAATTCTCAACCGCCTGAATATAAAAATGTGAAGGAACATGATTGTGATAGCTCAAATAGTCGGTAATCCACCAGTTTTCAATTCCAAATTGAAGCGTTTGTTCAGTTCCTTTAGCGTTAATAATGTATTGTCTAATGCAGCCTTTTAGTATAAAGTACATTGTATTGCAAATTTGTCCTTCCTGTAATAGACACTCTTTCTTTTTTATTTTAGACAAACGTAAGCAAGACTCCAAAGTATTGATCTCAGAAGGTTCTAATGTGATATATTTTGCGATATGAGTAAGAAGAGGTTGGTACATGCTGCGTTTTACTTTTGTGTAAATATACTTTTTAAATTTAGTTTGTAAAAAGAGATTTATTGAGGAAGGTATAAAAGCAAAAACCCAGTCAATTGACTGGGTTTTCTATGATAAGTAAGTAATCTTAAATTGAGTTTATAAAACGTTTATTTTACTTTATTAAGAATAGCTTTGAAAGCTTCAGGGTGGTTCATAGCTAAATCTGCAAGAACTTTACGGTTCAATTCGATTCCGTTAGCCTTAACTTTCCCCATGAATTGAGAATAAGAGATTCCTTCTAATCTAGCTCCAGCGTTAATACGTTGAATCCATAAAGCACGGAAATTTCTTTTGTTCTGTTTTCTGTCACGGTAAGCGTAGCACATTGCTTTCTCTACCGCATTCTTAGCTACTGTCCAAACGTTTTTACGTCTACCAAAGAAACCTTTGGCTTGCTTCATTATTTTTTTTCTTCTTGCTCTTTTAGCAACTGAATTTACCGATCTTGGCATAATTTTAATGTGTTTTTGTAGCAGGCGTCCTGAATTAAATCAAAGGAACTTAATGGCCATACTCCAAGGTTATATAAATAATTTTTAACCGAAAGAATTATTAGATAATTCTTAATTGTTGTTTAATGCTTTTCATATCTGTTGAGTGAACTAGCGCAGAGTGTGTCAAAGCTAATTTACGTTTTTTAGATTTTTTAGTCAAGATGTGACTTTTAAAAGCATGCTTTCTTTTAATCTTTCCAGAACCAGTAACTTTGAAACGTTTCTTGGCGCTAGATTTTGTTTTCATTTTAGGCATTTTTCCTAGTGTTTTAATTTATTCTTACTTACTTATATCTTTGTTTCATGTTTAAAGTTTCAGGTTGTAAAACTGAATACTGAAACTATAAACTGAACACTATTTCTTTTTCTTCGGAGCAATGAACATAATCATTCTCTTTCCTTCTAACACAGGCATTGCTTCTACTTTACCGTGCTCTTCTAAATCGGTTGCCAAACGTAATAATAAAATCTGACCTTGATCTTTATAGATGATAGAACGACCTTTAAAGAAAACGAATGCTTTTAGTTTTGCTCCTTCTTTAAGGAATTTCTCAGCATTCTTTCTTTTAAATTCGTAATCATGCTCATCTGTCTGAGGACCAAATCTAATTTCTTTTACTACAACTTGCGTTGACTTAGCTTTTAAAACCTTGTCACGTTTCTTTTGTTCGTAAACAAATTTCTTGTAATCCATGATTTTACAAACCGGCGGCTCAGCGTTTGGCGAAATTTCAACCAAATCCAATTCGAATTGATCCGCTAAACGTAAAGCTTCAGCAAGCTTAAATACACCTGGTTCGATGTTCTCGCCTACTAGTCTTACTTCTTGTACACCACGAATATGATTATTTATTCTGTGTGCATCTTTTTTTTCTACTCGAGGTTGGTAACCTCTGTTGCTTCTTATTGCTATGACTTTATAATTTAAGTTAAACTGTAAAAACTTTTAATGTCTTTTTTATTTCTTCGTTTACAATAGCGACAAATTCATCAATTGTAACTGTAATATTCCCTTTTCCTTCTTGACCATGGCGACGAATAGAAATTGTTCCGTTTTTCTCCTCTTCCTCACCTACAATAAGCATAAACGGTATTTTCTGCATTTCAGCATCTCTAATTTTCTTACCAATAGTTTCACTTCGGTTGTCAATTAGGGCGCGAATTTCGTGATTTTCTAGCAAATCTAAAACTTTTTTAGCATATATTTCGTATTTCTCGCTCAAAGACAAGATAATAGCCTGCTCAGGCATTAGCCATAGTGGGAAATTTCCTGCAGTGTGCTCTAGCAAAATAGCGATAAAACGTTCCATAGATCCAAAAGGAGCTCTGTGAATCATTACAGGTCTATGTAATTCGTTATCAGCACCTTTGTAAGTCAATTCGAAACGCTCTGGTAGGTTATAATCAACCTGAATAGTCCCTAATTGCCATTGTCTGCCTAAAGCATCTTTTACCATAAAGTCAAGCTTCGGACCGTAAAAAGCAGCCTCACCATATTCTATTACAGTGTTTAATCCTTTGTCTGCTGCAGCGTTGATAATGGCATTTTCAGCTTTCTCCCAGTTTTCATCAGAACCTATGTATTTCTCTCTGTTTTCCTGGTCTCTTAAAGAAATTTGAGCTGTAAAGTTTTCGAAGCCTAATGAACCAAATACATATAATACTAGGTCAATTACCTTTTTAAACTCTTCATCCAATTGCTCTGGAGTGCAAAAAATGTGTGCATCATCCTGAGTAAAACCTCTTACACGAGTCAATCCATGTAATTCACCGGATTGCTCATATCGGTATACAGTACCAAATTCTGCATAACGCTTCGGTAAATCTTTATATGACCAAGGTCTTACATTGTAAATTTCACAGTGATGAGGACAGTTCATAGGCTTCAATAAAAACTCTTCACCTTCGGCAGGAGTATTGATTGGCTGAAAACTATCTGCACCATATTTTGCGTAATGTCCAGAAGTAACATACAGCTCTTTCTGTCCAATATGTGGAGTTACTACTTGTTCGTATCCGGCTTTCTTTTGAGCCTTCTTTAAAAATTGTTCTAAACGATCTCTAAGTGCTGCTCCTTTTGGTAACCATAAAGGTAAACCTTGTCCAACTTTCTGAGAGAAAGCAAACAATTCAAGTTCTTTACCAAGTTTACGGTGGTCACGACGTTTAGCCTCTTCAAGAAGTTCCAGATATTCAGTTAAGTCTTTTTGTTTAGGGAAAGAAGTTCCGTAAACACGAGTCAGCTGTTTGTTTTTCTCGTCACCACGCCAGTAAGCACCTGCAACACTCATGATTTTCATGGCTTTGATGATACCAGTATTCGGTATATGTCCACCACGACATAAATCAGTAAAAGTGGAATGATCACAAAATGTAATAGTTCCGTCTTCAAGGTTAGAAATCAATTCTGTCTTGTAAACGTTGTCTTTATACATTGCTAAAGCATCTGCTTTGCTAACCGGACGCATTTTGAATTCATGTTTCTCTCTTGAAATTTCAAGAACACGATCCTCAATCTTTTTGAAGTCAGCATCAGTTATCTTTTGATCTTCGAAATCTACATCATAATAGAACCCGTTTGAAATTGCTGGCCCAAGAGTCAGTTTAATTCCAGGATAAAGTTCCTCAAGAGCTTGCGCCATTACGTGAGAAGTCGAATGCCAGAAAGCTTTTTTTCCTTCCGCATCATTCCAGGTATATAAAATAAGACTACCGTCGGTCGTCAATGGAGTTTCGGTTTCTATTGTTGTACCATTAAAAGACGCAGAAATCACGTTTCTTGCAAATCCTTCACTAATGCTTTTAGCAACCTCCATCGGAGTTACACCTGAGGCAAACTCTCTAATTGACCCGTCGGGTAAAGTAATCTTAATCATTGTTTATAATTTTGTGAATGCAAATATAGCGCATTACAAAAACACTTACAATATGTAAGTAGAAGTTTATATGCATATATAATTAGTAAGGCTTTTGTTGTTCTAATGTATTGCTGGATAATTTAAGTTTTGAATCTCTGAGTTTTTTAATAGCTGTAGGTTTTTTGTTTATGAATGGATTTGGTAGAGGAGGGGTGTTTGGTGGTAGGTTTGATTCTAATCTTTCTTTGCGTTTTTGATGTAGAATCAGGTTGTTAGTAGATTTTCTTCTTGGTTATGTAGGTGGTAATGGTTTATATTCCCCAACCCGACAGGTTTTCAAAACCTGTCGGGTTTATTATTCTAAGTCCACAAGCCCCAACATCAAAAAAAGAAGAAACTTGGCGCCTTTGCGTCTTTGCGAGACTATCCAGAGTAAAGAGAGAGCCCGAGAAGCAAGAATAACTCCGAGAGTCTAAACCCTCAAAAGAACAAAACCCCAGCAAAATCAGCCCTTCCAAAAGAACAGCAACAAGATAAAACCACAACATGAAAGAAAATTCCTAAAAACCACAAAAACTTAAGTTTTGTAAAAACACCATTACCAGTAAGTTAAGAAAAAGATTGAAAAAAAGGTAAAAAAAGCAAAGTAAAAAGCTTGTGAATGCGAATAAAGGGGCTACTTTTGCACCCGCAACAAGACAGACGTTCCCTGATAGACTGACAAGAAAAGAGGATTAATTTTTTAGAAAAGTTTGAGAAAACAAAATAAAAAAAAGATTCAAAAAAGCTTGTGAGATTTGAAAACGCTGCTTACCTTTGCACCCCGCAAAACACGCAAGTTCATTGAGAGATTGGTT